>CAYRKX010000019.1:9663-34447 GCA_964425185.1 uncultured Eubacteriales bacterium | reverse complement strand
ATATATAAATAAAAATGAAGTAATCAAATTGATAAGCAATATTTTAGCAGAATTTTTTCCGATTTTAAAGGCGTTATTCGAAACTCAGCCGGTATTCCGCTGTAAATTTTTCGCCTGCAGCCAGTTCCTGTTCTTCATATTTTTCCGACAGATCCCCCTGGAACCCGGCATTGTCCGCACGGCCCATCCACGGTTCCAGACAGACAAACGGAACATCCGATCCTTTTTGACACCACAGACCGAACGAGGGAAACCCGGAGCAGTCAATTGTGACAAACGGACTTCTGTCCTCCCGGCACAATGTCGCCCTGGCAATCTGCTGGTGGTCAAAAATGAGAGCATCGTGGTCAAACAGCTCCGGGGTCATCTCCAAATACCCGTCTGACAGTCTGAGTGTCTGTGGATGTTCCACGTCTACACAGCCGGACTCCGGGTCCAGAAGACAGTATTCCAGATGCTTTTGTCCATTAAAGGTGACATTATACCCCGTTTTCGCCCGAAATGCCGGGTGTCCACCAATGGAAAAGTACATCGTCTCATCGGATGGATTTTCCACGTCCCATTTTATACAGAGCGTATTATTTTCCAGGATTTTCCTCCGACACGGTATTCTCCACCGTTTACTTTTCCCACAAACGGGAACAGGATGGGAGCATGACGTCCCCAGATCTTCGGGTCTGCCTGCCAGATGTCCTCCTGCTGCGTCTTTTTATCCAGCACGCTGTACAGTTCAGCACCGTGCTCACTGATGGTTATTTTGAATCGGTCATTTTCCAGTGTAGTCATAGTCTCAGCTCCTCTTTTATTAGTATACCAGCCCCCCTCTTTACACGTATGCTATAATATGGAGAATTTCCAAAGGAGGCTTTTTTATGAGTGATTATATGGTTCGCGCGATTGCTGCAAATGAGCAGGTCCGCGCTTTTGCGGTTACCGCAAAAGATCTGGTGGACTATGCGCGCGCGGCTCATAACACGAGCCCCATTGCCACTGCAGCCCTGGGACGCACCATGTGCGGCGCCCTCATGATGGCGGACATGCTCAAGGGTGACGACGATGTCCTCACTATTCAGATCAAGGGTGATGGACCGCTTCAGAACATTACTGTTACTGCAGACAATCACTGCCACGTCAAAGGATACGTTGGAAATCCGGCAGTTATTCTTCCGCCGGAAGAGAACGGACATCTCAATGTTGCCGGCGGCATCGGACACGGTACCCTGGCCGTCAGCCGCGATCTTGAAAACGGCGAAATTTACTCCAGTGCAGTCGAGCTCAGCAACAGTGAGGTTGCGGGAGACCTGACCTATTACTTTGCAGAATCTGAGCAGGTTCCTTCTTCTGTCGGTCTTGGTGTGCTTATGGAGCACGACAATACCGTCAAGGCAGCCGGCGGATTTATCATCCAGCTCATGCCGGATACTGACGAAGATGTGGTCAGTAAACTGGAGGAGAACCTGAAGACAGTCAGCCCGGTTACGGACATGCTCTCCAGTGGAATGACTCCGGAGGAGATGCTCCGCACTGTACTCGATGGGTTCGATGTTGAAATTTTGAATCAACACCCGGTTGAGTTCCAGTGCAGCTGCTCCCACGACAGAGTAGAACGTGCCCTCCGACTTCTTGGCCCGGATGAGCTCGACGATATGATTCGGGACAACAAGCCTGTCACCCTGCACTGCCAGTTCTGTGAAAAAGAGTATACCTTCTCCGTCGCAGAATTACAGGCAATTCGCGGTCAAATCGGGTAATAGGGGTTGCGAAACATCCAAATTTGTCCTATGATTTTTGTGCAATCACCGAGAAACGGCATACTATAAAGGAAATGTGTGAGAACTATGGCAGATAAAATCAACTACGCTAAAACCGTACGCGCAGCGAAAAGGGGTGACCTGAATGCTTATCAGGCCCTTTATGACAGCACCGTCAACGACGTCGCTGCCATCTGCAAAAAGCTGCTGAACAGCAGCACCGACCCGGAGAGTGTCATTGTCGACACTTACATCACTATTTTCCAGTCTCTGGAATCCATGAAGAATCCGAAAGCGTTCCCGACCTACGCAGCTGACGCCGCAGCCACTCAGTGCTACAACGCCAACCAGCTCCGCCCGGCCGCTCCGGCTGATCTTGGAGCTCCCCAGACTGCTCTGGACGTCACAGAAGACACGCTCAACGCTCTCAATAATGGTCAGCGTACCGCTCTTCTTCTCCAGAGCCAGGGCATGAGCAATGCAGAAATTGCGGACATCATGGGGGTCACAGAGTATACCGTTAATTCCGACATCTACTTTGGTAAAAAGAAACTGCAGAAGGCCGTTGCCGCCCATCGTCCCACCATCAGTTTTGATGAGTACGGTGTCGGTAATGACGTAACTGACCAGCTTCTGGAAGCGTACAGCGGTGCCATTTATGAGAACGTTCCCGGTCAGGTCCGTACCAAACAGTTCGACAAGATTATGAATATCTTCGAGGGCAATGAGGAACCTGCACATGTCGATGAGCCAATCGCCCCGGAGGTAAAAACTTCTCCCGCCGGCGAAGAGACAGTTGTCGATGAGCCCAAAGCCGAGACCCCGTTCTTCGTTCCGCCAGAGCCGGAAAACAATGCCGCTCCAACCGACGAGACCCAGGAATTCTCCACCAGTCCTTATATTGACGAAGAGCCCACTCAGGTTGCTCCCCCGTCATTCAACGAAGAAGTCAGAAAACAGAGCAGCTTCAACACCCGCAGCACAGAGCCAAAACAGACTTCGGCTCCGAAGAAGACCTCTTCCGTTCCCAAGCAGACCGCAGCTGTGTCCCGCGACAGCGGCAACACCAAGAAAGTGCTCATGACGGTCATCATTGTCCTACTGGTAGCCATTCTGGTTACGCTTATCATTGTCTTTGCCACCCGGAACCGTTCGGTTGAGGAAGTTACAACCGCCCCGGCATACACCTCATCCTTCACCCTCGAGAACACCACACAGGCACAGACACAGTCCCAGCAGACCCGCCGTCGTACTACGCAGGAAGATACGACAGAAGCGCAGACTGAGGCAGAGACCACCCGTGTGCGGACAGAGCCCGCTACTCACGCCACTCAGGCCCAGACCCATGCGGCTGAGTCCGGCGGAGGCGAGAACGGCGTCGTCGAGTTTTAATTAAACGGAACAGTTACAGACCCACATCGTCAAGCGGTGTGGGTCTTCTTTTTTGAGACGGACATATAAAGGTCACAATTTGCCGTACAATACGATATATAATTGATCGAATATTTCAAGACACTGGAGCGAACCGTATGCTGCAAGTAAAAGCTATCTCCAAGACCTACGTTACCGGGGACATGGAGCAGACCGCGCTGGACCATGTCTCCCTCGACCTTCGGGAGAATGAGTTCGTCGCCATCCTGGGACCAAGCGGCTCGGGCAAAACCACACTACTCAACATCATCGGAGGTCTGGACCACTATGACTCCGGCGATTTAATTATCAACGGAACCAGCACAAAGGAATACACCGACAAGGACTGGGATGCGTACCGGAACCATACAATCGGTTTTGTATTTCAGAGTTACAACCTCATACCGCATCAGACCATCCTGTCCAACGTAGAGCTGGCGCTCACAATTTCCGGAGTGGCCGCCTCCGAGCGAAAGCGGCTGGCCACCGAGGCTCTGGAAAAAGTCGGACTGGGTGCTCACATCAATAAAAAGCCGAGTCAGCTGTCCGGAGGTCAAATGCAGCGCGTCGCCATTGCGCGCGCTCTGGTGAACAACCCGGACATTATTCTGGCCGACGAGCCCACTGGTGCACTGGACTCGAAAACGTCTGTGCAGATTATGGACCTGCTCAGGGAAGTGGCCAAGGACCGGCTGGTCATCATGGTTACTCATAACCCCGAGCTGGCAGACCAGTACGCAACCCGGATTATCCGACTGAAAGACGGCAGAATTGTCTCTGACTCTGCACCGGTGAGCCACACCGGTGTTCAGGTCGAAAAAGCAAAGCCAAAGCACACTAAGCTCGGCTTCTGGACTGCACTGTCGCTCTCCATAAACAACTTGCTGACGAAAAAAGGGCGAACGTTCCTGACGTCGTTTGCGGGCTCAGTAGGCATCATCGGCATTGCTCTGATCCTCGCCCTGTCCAATGGCGTCAACACCTACATAAAATCCATGGAGGGAGACATGCTGGGGTCCTATCCTGTTCAGCTTCAGGAAGAGAGTTTCGATGTCAGCAGCATGGTCAACCAGACCCAGAACAACCGGCAGCAGGCGGCTCAATCCTCCCAGGATGACAGTAAGAGGAAAAAGTCTGACGGCACGTTCACTTCGGACAACGAGGTGTCGGATGCCTTAACGAGAAGTGAATCGCTCTTCAAGAAGAATGATCTGAAAGGGTTTAAGACCTATCTGGATGCTCACAAGGGACAGCTTGCCGGGAGCATCAACTCCATTGAATACGGCTACGATATTGAGCCGCAGATTTTCCGAAACGATGCGAAAAACGGGCTCGTTAAAGTCTATCCGTCGTCACTGTCGGTAAAGCAGGATTCCAACGACATTGCGTCAAATCTTCCGGCAGCGCAGATGATGACCGGCGACCTCAAGACAAACTGGAGCCAGATGCCGTCGTCGCACAAACTGCGGAATATGCAGTACAGTCTCGTGGCCGGCAAGTGGCCGACGAAGTACAACGAGGTCGCTCTGGTTCTGGACGAGAATAACAAGGTCTCTGATTACACGCTGTACACTCTGGGGCTGATGGACATTGGCCAGATGACAAAGATGGTCAAAGACAGTCAGAACGGGAAGAAAATTGAAGAGTCCACGCAGAATTTTTCCTATAAGGATATTCTTGGAAAGAAGTTCTCTTGCTTTGCTCCGGCGGCGCTGTATACCAAGTCGGACGGGATTTACGTAGACCGGTCTTCTGACGAAGAATACATGGCCTCCCACCTGGGCAGCGGCACCCAGCTGATCTTCACCGGTGTTATCCAAACGAAGGACAGTCAGCAGGCCGAGAGCGGGGTTGCCTATCCAGCGGCACTGACACAGTATTTGCTGGCACAGACAGCTTCCACTCCGGTAGTTCAGGAACAGTTGAAGAACCCGAAGCGCAATGTTCTGACCGGCAAGGCGTTCAGCAGCAAGAAGAACAACAGTTCCATTGGAAACTATATTTCAGGACTGCTGAGTGTAAACACCTCGGTTGGCGCTGAAAGCAGAGCCAATGCCTCAGCGTTAGGTATGGCATCTGGCTCAGGCTCAGCTGCCGGGACACATGTCGAAACACTGCGGGCTTCTATTATGCCGACCGCTTACGCAGCCTCCGACTCCGGTGTTTCCAGGCAGGGCGGTCTGTTCGATGCTCTACTGGAGTACACCCGCTCCCTGCTGCAGAAAGCCGTTATGGATGCGTTCCAGAATCTCATTACTCCGGACCAGGCCAAGTCGCTGGTTGAGCAGTACATCAGCCGGTTGAGTGACAAAGAAAAGCAGGACCTGGTAGCGCAGTACACGCAGAATCTTTCCAAGGAAGATATCCAGAAGATTGCTCAGGAGTACACGGGAAGCATGTCTCAGGCAGACATGGAGAATTATGCCAAACAGTATTTGAGCTCCATGTCAGCCTCGCAGAAAAAGCAGCTCCTGCAGCAGTTTGTCGGGTCCATGTCTCAGAAAGATATGGAGCGACTGGCTTCCCAGTACATAGGGAACATGAGCAAGGCAGAAATTCAGAGCATTATTGGAAAGTATGCCAGAAATATGAACCCCGCTCAAATGCAGTCCATTATTACCGACTACCTGTCCAAGCACCAGGACGAGCTTCTGAAGCAGCTCAAAAATAATTTAAACCCGGCGCAGATTCAGGCCATGATGGCGGGCATTTCTAACGACACCCCGAACACATATGACGATGTCATGAAAAAACTGTCTTACACGACTGTGGACAAGCCCTCCAGCATCTCCATTTATCCGGTTGACTTCGACGGCAAGAAAAAAGTCGAAGACTTCATTAAGCAGTACAACGCAAAAGTCAAGGACCCGAATGAGAAAGTAACCTACACGGACCTCATTGCTACGGTCACCAAGTCCATTACCGATGTCATTGACACAGTAAGCTATGTACTCATTGCATTCGTTGCTATCTCCTTGATTGTTTCGTCCATTATGATTGCCATCATTACGTACATTTCGGTACTGGAGCGAACGAAAGAGATTGGTATTCTTCGAGCCCTGGGATCTTCCAAGAATGATATCTCCATGATCTTCAATGCAGAGACCTTTATTGAAGGATTCTTCTCAGGACTACTCGGTGTACTGATTACCCTGCTGTTGTGCATACCGATCAACCAATTCGGGTTACACAAATACCACATCGCGCGGATTGCCATACTGCCATGGAACTACAGCCTCCTGCTCATACTTATCAGCGTTGTGCTCACATTCCTTGCAGGATTCATCCCGTCACGCATGGCAGCCAAGAAAGATCCGGTCACCGCACTGCGGACCGAATAAATACAGGCACAAAAAAAGCAGCTCTTCTTTCGAAGGGCTGCTTTTCTTATGTCTTTTTTGACCTGTTTCAGGCAAGCAATTTGGCGAGGTCTTCGTCTGCACTGCTGGTCGGTGTGAGGCCGTAAGCGTCAACCAGGATTTTCAGTACATTCGGGCTAACGAATGCCGGGAGTGTCGGTCCAAGATAGATGTTCTTGATGCCAAGAGACAGGAGTGTCAGCAGGACACAGACTGCCTTCTGCTCATACCAGGAAAGGACAATGGAGAGCGGAAGTTCGTTTACGCTGCAGTCAAAGGCATCCGCAAGAGCGAGAGCGACCTGTACTGCACTGTAGGCGTCGTTGCACTGGCCCATGTCCAAAATGCGGGGAAGGCCGGCAACGGTTCCGAGGTCGAGATCGTTGAAGCGGTATTTGCCGCAGGCCAGAGTGAGAATGATGGAGTCGTCCGGAGTCTTCTTGACAAGCTCGGTGTAATAGTTACGGCCAGGACGTGCACCGTCGCATCCACCGACGAGGAAGAAGTGGCTGATCTTTCCATCTTTGACAGACTGAACAATGTCACCGGCAGCGTTGAGAACGGTGTTATGGGCAAAGCCGGTGGTGACTTCGTGGCCGCCGTTAATACCGGTGAGAGGCATATCCTCTTTGTATCCGCCGAGCTCGAGAGCTTTTTCAATAACCGGAGTGAAGTCCTTGTCGGAGCCGATGTGTACGAGCTCCGGATAGGAAACCGCTTCGGTGGTGAAGACGCGGTCCTTGTAAGAGTCCTGTGGAGGCATAAGGCAGTTAGTAGTGAAGAGAACCGGAGCCGGGATATCCTTGAACTCCTTCTTCTGGTTCTGCCATGCGGTGCCAAAGTTGCCTTTCAGATTCGGATATTTCTTGAGCTCCGGATAAGCATGGGCTGGAAGCATCTCACCGTGGGTGTAAACGTTGATGCCCTTGTCTTTGGTCTGCTCAAGGAGGAGCTTCAGATCATACAGATCGTGGCCACTGATAACAATGAACGGACCTTTCTCAATGGTCAGCGGGACCTTGGTCGGCTCCGGATTGCCAAAAGTCTCGGTGTTGGCCTTGTCCAGGAGAGCCATGCATTTGTAGTTCACCGTGCCAACTTCCATAACAACGGAAAGCAGCCAATCCTGTGTGTGGTCCTCTCCGAGGGTGCACAGAGCCTTTACGAAGAAGTCGTCAACTTCTTTGTCGGTGTAGCCTAAGACGCGAGCATGGTACGCATAGGCTGCCATACCGCGGACTCCGAAGAGAATGAGAGACTTGAGAGAACGGATGTCCTCATCGCCGTCCCAGATTTTCTTCATATTGTAGTCTTCGTATGTCTTTCCCCCGGCGATCCGCTCTTTTTCATCACGGGTCCGGTCAATAATACGTTTGATTGTTTCGTCATTAAAGTTGACATTGGTGATGGTTGTAAACAAGCCTTCAATTAACAGTCCGATGGTGTCCTTGTCATATGTATTGTCCGAGCAGGCTCTGGCAAGGCCAATCAAGGCACCAGTCAGCTCATCCTGCAGATTGGCAGTGGTTGGTTTCTTGCCGCACACGCCCTGGATCTGACATCCTTTTCCGCCCGCTGTCTGCTCACACTGAAAACAAAACATTTGCTGGTTCATAGTTGTTCCTCCCGTTACTCATAGCTTTGATCTGTCACATTGTGTGAATTGCTTCATTGGCTACATCATAGTAGAATGGGAGTGGTAAATCCGTGGTTAAAACAACGAAGTGGAAATAAGTGAAAAAAATTGTATTGAAACACCAGGAATGTTTTCAGGCAAAACTTTGTGAGGTGAACAGGCTGTGACCAATCCTATTCTTAAGGGCGTTACTGATGAGGAGATGGCGGAAATCCGCGCACAGAAGTGCATTCGGGATACTTCCTATAAAAAAGGCGAGGTTATTTTCCACCAGGGAGATATTGTCTCCACCATTGGAATTATTGAAGAAGGCAATGTCAATATTGAGAGCTTCGACCTATGGGGAAACCGCAGTATTCTGAGCAAATTCGGGCCGGGTGACGCCTTTGCAGAGACCTATGCCGTTGTCCGCACGCCGATGACCGTGGATGCAGTATCCGTTACGAAGTCCCGTATTATGCTGCTGGACATGAAAATACTGGAGCGGGATGAGAACCGGAAGTTTCCCTGGTTTTACAAGATTCAGGAGAACATGTTTCTGTCCTCCACCAAAAAGAACCTGGCACTGACGTCCCGTATTTTCTGCACGTCTTCGAAGAGTGTGCGGGGACGTCTGCTGACTTACCTGTCTCAACGCGCCGTAGAGACCGGACACATTGAGTTTGACATTCCGTATAACCGCCAGGAGCTGGCCGACTACCTGAACCTCGACCGCAGCGCTCTGTCCAAAGAGATGGGCCGGATGCGGGACGAGGGGTTAATGACTTATAAGAAGAACCATTTCAAGCTGAACGAAGAGAAGATGAGTTTGTAGGGGCGGCAGGCGCGTGCGTTTCTAGCACTAGCTGCCCATGAAGCGCCTATTTAGAACAAACTATCCAGATAGTCCTCCAGGTACGGCAGCGCCGCGCCAATGGGAATATTGTGCTCTGGCATCCGGCTGATATGAATGAAGTCGTCCGAGTCATTGAACGGACTCAGTTTGGCAACCTCCTTGTGAAGGAAACGGATGTCAGACTCCGTGAGGTACGGAGCAATGGTGCCGCCGAGCACATAGTCGAAGTCCGCAATGAGATGCGCCGCATTAATGGCAACTGCCATATTCCGCAGGAACGTCTCCCACCGCTCAATATAGGAGGGGTCATTGTTGCGGACATGGTTGAAGAACTCGTCAATGTCCTCCCCCTCATGAATAACCGCGGACAGACAGCACTCTGTCTCTGCGCAGCCATAGTTGCCGCAGTAACATTTCTTCTTCTTAGAAAACAGCGGAAGGTGTTCAATGGACGAAGGGTGACCATGCATACCATGAACCAGCTTGCGGTTATAGATAATCTCCGCACCGAGGTGCCAGCCGACAAACAGGTACATGGCGTTCGTCAGATTTTCGTTCTCCCACAGCTCTGAAATAGCTCCGCAGGCCGCGTCATGCCGCAGCTTCACCGGGTATGGCAGATACTGGGAAAACTGGTCTACAGTCAATCCGTCAAAGTTGACAATCTTGCCGTAAATAGTGTGCGTCCCATCCGGTGAAACCAGGCCCTGCATGGCAATGCCGACACCGAGAATCTGATCATCCGAAATCTTCACGCTGTCAATAAAGTTCTGAATATGTACAGCCGCCGCCTGATAATAATCTTCCGTGTTCTCAAACGGCAGCGGGTCAATCAGGAACTTCACCAGCTCGCCGTTCAGGTCTACCGCTGCAAGATGAAGACTGTCCACCTGATGGTCCACCCCAATGGCGATCCGCTTCTGAGCATTAATCTGAAACGCCATGGCTTTACGGCCGACGGTTCCACTGTCCTTTAAACCTGCCTTCTCAATAAACCCTTCTTCCTCAAGGGCCGCCAGGTTGTTGGCAACAGTCGGCCGGCTCAGTTTCAATTCATAGGAAATATCCTGCTGTGACACCCGCGGGTGTTCGTAAATATACTCATAGATCAGCTGGCGGTTATTCCGCTTAATCTGTCCAGGTGTTATGCTACGTTTCATACTTTCACTCCATATATCTTCAAATCCAAAACGCCAGGCAGAGCCCATACCCGTTGCAGCTGCACAACAGCACTGCCTTGAGCTCCGCAAAAAATAAGACGGGGATTGTTCCCCGTCTTATTATAAATAACGCCCGTCCAAAGCGCAAATTTTTGCAAATTGTTTTTACTAATTGCCGTTACTTATTTTGCTCCAGCAGCCTGTGCTGTCCTGCCGGTAATTTTTCCGGCCTTGAGTTCGCTGTTGGTTTTCAGCAGAACAACAGTGGAAATAATCATAGTCAAAATATCTACAAGCGGCATAGAGTAAAAGATTCCGTCAAGGCCCATCCAGATGGGAAGTACCAGGACAAGGCCGGCCCCGGTGTCGCAAAGCAGCTTTGGCTCAATTGGTTAGTTATTGTAGAATTCCGGCCGCCGCAAGTCAAGCCACGGAACGTTTTTCCGCTTTATCCCGGCGATGGACAGGTCTATTTCTTTCGTCACAATCTCCTCGTCCGCACCGGCCTTGACGACCACATTGCCGAACGGATCTGTAATCAGGGACTCTCCCGCGAAGTGCATGTCTCCTTCCGTGCCAACGCGGTTGCACATGGCAATGAATACTGAGTTCTGCATGGCCTGAACCCGGACTTCCCACTCGAAGAGTTCCATGTCCTCTTCTGCCGTGTTGGCTGTAGGAACAATGACCAGATCTGCCCCTTTCAGAGCGCAGGTTCGAATACTTTCCGGAATATGCCGGTCAAAGCAGATCACAATGCCAACTTTGCCAAACGGAGTGTCAAAGACCTTGAACCCGTCTTCGGATGGCTTGTAATAATCCTGTTCATAGAAATGTTCTGCCTGGTAAATATGAACCATATCGGCCGTTCCCTCGACTTCTCCCTGCGGGTTAATCCAGAGGGAACGGTCAAACCCGTCCATATAGAAGTTCGGGGAAATATACATGTTGTTTGTCCAGGCCAGCCGTTGCATATACTGCACCACTGGATCGCCCATGCTGGTTTTATACTGGGTGACATCCTTGTTGTGGTACTGTGGGAAGAACGGGCAGGTCTGAATTTCCGGGAAGAACAGGAGGTCTGCCTCCCCTGCCTGCTCACAGATTTGCAGCGACTTCTGCCCATTGGCGTAGACGTCTTCCGAGACGCTGATCTGTGCCATACTGAGTTTCATTAAGTCCACCTCTCCTTACAGAAGACGAATCATGGCGGTACCGCCAATCATAATGACAATGCCGAGCACTTCCAGCCACTTGATAGGGTGCTTCTCCGAGTTCAGAAGTCCGAACTGGTCAATAATCAGGCCGCCAAGCGTCGAGCCGATGAGTGCAATAATAACGGTAAGCCCAGTGCCTAAACGGGACGCCAGGTACAGGCTGATCATAACATAGAGGCCGCCGAAGATACCGCCGGTCCACATCCACCACGGGCCCTTCTTTTCCACTTCTGGTTTTCCCTCTTTGACACGGGCAATGACACAGAAGACGGCATTGAGAATGGCGCAGACCCAGAACGATACGATAGTTGACTGGATGGAAGAGTCAATAACCGTTCCCAGATACCCGTTAATGGAAGTCTGTGTGGCACTTAACATACCTATGATTATTCCAAACAGCCGCCAGGCCCATGTTTTCCAGGAACGATTGCTGACTTGTCCCGCAGCTGCGTCGCCCTTGGAGACGGTAGACAGAATCATACCGCCGAGGACCAGGATGGCGCCGAGTCCGCGCATCCAGGTCATGGGGATAACTTTGGCGCGGAACAGGCCGCAGCTGTCTACGAGAAGCCCCATCAGAATCTGACCGGTTACGGTAAAGACGACGGTCTGCGTAGCGCCGATTTTCGGCATGAGAATGATGTTTCCGACAAGGAAGAACATTCCGCAGGCGCCGCCGAACCAGATCCACCACGGTTCCCGGGCAATAGTACCGAGCGGGAGCGCCACACTCTGGCCCGAGATAAGACAGATAATGTACAGAAACACCAGGCCGATCATGGATGAGACCAGAGCCGCATTTAACGAGTTGCCGACGCGCCGCTGAAGGCGGGCATTGACACCGGTTTGCAGAGGCAGGATGAGGCCTGCCAGAAGTCCGAGCACGTAGGCCAAAGGAAATGTCCCCCTTTCGAAAAGTTGACTCTATTATACTGTATTAAATACAGAGTGTCCAAACAAGAAGTGCACCACCCGAGGGCGATGCACTTCCTGTTCCATGTGGGAATTTATTGTGTCGAATTATTCAATTCCGGCAACTTCGTTCAAGATATGGATAATATCTTCATCCTTCATATTTTTCGGTACCGGATAGGCAAATGCCTCGGTACGAACTGACTTGATGAAGTCTTTCTGATCCAGAGCGGCGAGCTGCGGAAGTAATCCATCAATACCGTACGGGGCACAGAGGTCACGGATGGCCTGAATGTACGCTTCCGCCTTTCCGGCAGTATCTTTACCGCCGCCAACACCAATAACGTCGGCAAGTTCTGCCAGACGTTCATCAGCCTGTGGACGATACCATTCGAGAATGTGCGGCAGGAATGTGCCAATCAGGAAGCCGTGAGTCATATGCGTCATGGCGCCGGCCTTGTGCGCAAACGGATGGACATAGGTGGTAAAACCCGAGATGAGAATCTGTCCGCCGATGTGAGATGCCTTCAGCAGGTTCGTTCTGGCCTGCATATTGTTCGGGTCTTTCACGGCCTTGTCGAGGTTCTCAAAAACGAGCCGAATACCCTCGCGGCTGAGTTTGTCGGACTTCTTGTTGTGTCCGTCGCCGACATAGGCTTCCGTGCAGTGAGACAGCGCATCAATACCGGTCAGTGCAGTCATCTCCGGGTCCATGGTGACGGTCAAATCCGGGTCAAGCACACAGTAATCCGGCTGAATAGAGGTGTCGTTTACTGTATACTTGCGCCCTTCCCGCGGGTTGGTAATAACTGCGGAGAAGGTCGTCTCTGCCCCGGTTCCCGCTGTGGTCGGAATACACATAACTTTCGGATATTTCTCCGGTTTGCGAAGAATCCACTCGAGGTCGGGAAGTGTCACACCAAACAGGCCGCTCATGTTGTCCGCAGTCCGGTCTGGACGCACCGCGCGTCCGGCAACGACTTTGGCCGCGTCAATGGGAGAACCGCCGCCGAAACCGATCACCGTATCACACTGATTTTCCTTATAAACTTTATACCCCTCTTCGACGTTGCGTACCGTCGGATCTGGTACTACACCGTCATAGACAGCATAGCCAACTCCCGCCGCATCCAGCGAGTCGGTGAGCTTTTTGACCTGACCCAGCTCGACCAGATTTCTGTCGGTCATAATCAGAACTTTCTTTGCCCCCTTGGACTTCAGGAACTCTCCCGCCCCGGCGATTGAGCCCTCGCCTTCCAAGACAGCGTTCTCGGGGAATTTGAACGAAATCAGGTGCATAACCGTGGCAATGGTCTTATGCGCAAACTTTTTGAAAGGCCAGCAGTACGATCCGTACTGGAAGACCAGGTCCTCAGTCTTAGAGAGAACCTTCATAAAGTTGATTGTCGGATAGCCGGCAATCGTCAGAAATTTTTTCGGTGTTATCATGATGTCCCCTCCTTATTTCAGAGCCATAGCCGTACGGTATGCGGTATGGGTTGCATTGGCAATTCGGCCGGTTTTGGCGGCATCGCCGATGTCGATAGTCTTCGGGCAGATGCTGTAAATCTCTTTGCTGAGCGGAGCCGGGCGGACACCGAGTGACATAATCGTTGCGTCACAGGGGATGAATTTTCTGCGTCCGGGCACGGAGGTGTATTCAATCTCTACACCGTCCGGTTTCATCTCGACCAGTTTCCAGGAGGTATAGAACTTCGCGTTGCGCTGTTCCAGTTTCGGAATGACATCTTCTTTATGCTGGCACCAGGTTCCGGGTGCCAGTTTGTCAGCCATCTCTACGACGACAATGTCATTGCCGGTATCGGATAGATATTCAGCGGTCTCGAGTCCGGTCATGCCGGAACCGATAACAGCAACTCTATTGCCTTCCAGCTTGACATCGCCACGGAGAATCTCATCCGGGGTATAGACATTCGGAAGATCCCAGCCGGGAATGTGCGGGGTCATGGGAACTGCACCAACTGCGTTGAATACGGCATAAGGCTCCAGTGCTTTGACGTTGTCAGCCGTTGCCTCTGTGTTGAAGCGGATGTCAACGCCAAGTTCACGGCACTGATGCTCAAGGTCCTCGGTAATCCAGCCGATCTTCTTTTTCTGCGGAGGAGCGGCTGCCAGCAGGATCTGTCCGCCGGACTTATCTTCCTTCTCCAGTACGGTTACCTTAAAGCCCTTCTGCGCGCAGACTTTGGCGGCCATAAGACCGGCAGGCCCTGCGCCGATAACTACTACGGTTCTGCCGTTTCCAACCTTTTCCGGCTCAAGTGGGAAGTAAATTTCATTACAGGTACGCGGGTTAACTGCGCACTGTCCTGGGAGACCGCCAGCAAGAGCATTGTCCATCATAGACTCTAAGCAGTAGAGGCAGGAGAGGCAGCGGTTGATATCTTTGGAACGGCCTTCTTTGGCCTTTTTGGCCCAGTAGGGATCCGCCAGCAGCGGACGTGCCAGACCTATGACATCCTGGTAACCGTCTTCAATCAGTTTTTCCGCCTGTTCCGGGGTCCGGATAACGCCGGTGGAACCGACAGGAATATTAACCGCTTCTTTGATTCTCTTGGCATTATCTTTTCGCCATCCCATCGGATAGGATGTCGGTTCACACCAGGTGTTCATGGTATCATATGTGCCGCAGGAGAGATCCAGGAACTGAACGCCGTACTGCTCTAAGAGCTTTGCAATTTCTACGGCATCGTCTATAGTGTAGCCCTGGTCGTAGCCAAAGTTTCTGTAATACTCATCCGCCGTGAATCGCGCGGAGATGGGATAGTCCGGGCCGCAGAGCTTATGGATTTTCTCAATTATTTCCTTGATAATACGGGTGCGGTTCTCTACGGATCCACCGTACTCATCGGTTCTCTGGTTGGTATACGGAGAGACGAATTGCTGGAGGAAATAGCCGTGCGAGATGTGCAGCTGAACGCCGTCGACACCTGCCTTCTTACAGCGAAGCGCACCCTGGGCAAACTCGTCCTCAATTTTGTGAATTTCCCAACGGGTCAGAGCACGGACTTTCTGGCTGGTACCGATCGGTGTGCAGCACAGATCAGCAGGAATACCGCCGGATGCGGAGACACAGCGCGGATAGATATTGTGCAGCAGTGGCTGGTCAAAGAAGTCGAGATACTTACATAGACCGAAGAACACATTCCACCAGCCCTTCCAGTGACGGCCGATGACGTCCGAAAGCTTCCACGCGGTGACCACAAGCTGATAGGTCTGGCGACCCGGGTGGTGGAGCTGGACAAAAAGCTTGGAGCCGTACTGGTGAACACCATCTGCCAGGCGTTTGAGTCCCGGAATACAGCGGTCGCTGGTAACTGAAAACTGCCTGGGTCCGGTGCATCCGGTCCAGTCACTGATTCTCGTAACCTCGGTCTGGATGAGGCCGACTCCCCCTTTAGCGCGCTCTACATAGTATTCATAGGCGCGATCTCCTACAGTTCCGTCGAGTTCGGCCACTTCCATAAGCATTGGTGTCAGAGCAATGCGGTTCGGAATTTCACAGGTTCCGATGTGCCATGGCTCAAAGAGCTTTGGATAATTCTCATTCATACTTTCTTACCTTCTTTCTTCATACCCTTTATAAATTCTTCCGTTTGCTGCCGTGCAGGAGTTTCCGACTTCGTGCAAGGCTTGTTTGTACACTTGTATTTCAATTTCAGTTTAGTGTCCAGATATACAAAGTGTCAAGAAAAAAGTTGAGTTTCAGTAAAATTTTGTTGAAAGATTCACAAATATGAAGACGAAAAGCACCCCTTTTCCCAAGAGACTCCATGGAAAAGAGGTGCTGACTTGTATGATGGCCTTAATTTCAGTTCACGACGCAGAAAGAGACCGCACCAGAACCTGGCACGGTCTCTCTCCTTATAAGAATTCAGCTTTTTCAATTTTAAGCGGCGCCTGTACGAAGGCTTCCGGCCTGCAGCCAGCACTTTCGTTTCACACACCGCGTGGCGCTTACTTCAACCCGCTGGCCCTCAATTATAAAAGAATCAACGGAGCGACAAATTCAGCGGCAGTCAACGGAGCGGCAATTGCAGCAGCGGCAGCGGCCGGGGCAGCTACAGTAGCGGCACCGACAGTTCCGATAGCAGCTGCAGTAGCCAGCTGAGGAGCAGCAGCCAAAGCGGCACCGCCAGCCATTTTGACTACGGCGTTGTCATAGTCACGGCCAACTCCGGCATCATAACCGGTATTCTTTTCTTTCTCAACATAGCCGACAATCTGGTTACCATTGGCATCATATTTCGGAGTCATATCGTAGCGGTCTGCAGCAAAAGCAGAGGTTGCGGTCATTGCGAAGAAGGTAAAGACCATTGCCAGTGCAGCAATGATGAAAGTGAGTGAACGTGTTTTTTTCATAGAAGTGTGTTTCATACTTGATTTCCCTTTCATAAGATTTTGTTCCCTAAGTTATTCTCAAAATGGTCTGTTTCTTTTTTCCGCCACCATAATACAGGGAATGCAAAGGAAAATCAAGACATATTTATTAAAAGCTATGAAAAAATCTGCCTTTTTGATTTCGTAAGATTTTTTGATTGATTTTGACCGATTCTGTTTGTACATATTGTCTAAATTCTTTGCAGAATGTCGTACTTATTACTTTTCTTTCACCATTCGCAATTATGTCAAAAAGTTGTCCGGTCATTTCATGAATTATTTCGTGACAGGAACCATGCACTTTCTAAAGCTTATTTTAAGAAAGCTAGGTTAGTTTTATCATATAATGTATCAAATTTCGCCTATACGTTTTACAAAATGTGAAAGCGGCCAATTGACAAATTGACCGCTTTCACCATAATTCATCCTGTTTGACAGGCATATTTATTTATTTTTCAAGCCGCATTTGTACCAGCCGTAGCCGCCCACTTGTATTCGACCGCTCAGCGCCTCATATCCTCTGGCATATAAAACCGGCTCATATCCTGCCCCTCCATCTTCAGCAGGTCCCATTTCAATGGCAGGTTACCGAAATACCCCACCAGGTTTCCGTCCGCACCGACAACTCTGTGGCACGGCACAATCAGGGCAATGGGGTTCTGCTTCACCGCGCCGCCGACCGCCTGCGCCGACATCTTCGGTATTCCGCGATTCGCGGCGATTTCCATAGCAATACTCCCATACGTCGTCACCTGTCCGTATGGAATCTTCAATACGAGCTTCCAGACGTCCTTCTGAAATGGAGTTCCTTCGGGGTCCAGTTCCGGAACAAATCCAGGGTCATGTCCTTCAAAGAACTCATCCAGCCACCTTCGTGTCTCGTCAAAAATCGGCAGGTCCTTCAAAATGCCGAGGCTCGGCGACTCTGCACCGGGAAGATCATTATGCAAAGAGTGCTGACCAGTAAAGGCCAGCACTTTTAATTTTTTGCCGTCACTCACCATGGTCATGTCGCCCACGGGAGTTTCTGCTGTATTAAAAAATGTCATAGGGAGTCCCTGCCTTTGATTCATTTGCCCATTCCCATATACCAATATCTATTATATATAACAGAGCCAATGGTAAAAGCAAGTACAGGATCTTACTGATGATAATAGCTGAGGAAATCTCCAATCTTCTGAATCGCCTCAGTTAAGACTTCAGTGCGGGGCAGGTAGACAACACGGAAATGGTCAGGCTCGCTCCAGTTGAAGCCGCCGCCATGGACGATGAGGACCTTCTTGTCCTTGAGCAGGTCAAGTGCAAACTTTTCGTCGTCCGTGATGTGGAATTTCTTCGTATCCAGTTTCGGGAAGATGTAGAACGCCGCTTTCGGCTTGACCGCGGTTACGCCCGGGATGTCGTTTAGCAGATTGTAGGCAACTTCGCGCTGCTCATAAATACGCCCGCCGGGTTTAATGTAGTCTTTAACGCTCTGATGGCCGCCAAGTGCGGTCTGCACAATGGACTGCGCCGGTACGTTAGAGCACAGACGCATGTTGGAGAGCATGTTCAGGCCCTCAATGTAGTCTTTGGCAATAGCTTTGTTTCCGCTGAGAATCATCCAGCCTATGCGGTAACCGGCAATCATGTGAGACTTGGACAGCCCGCTGAAGGTGACGCAGAACAGATCCGGCGCAAGAGACGCAATAGAAGTGTGCTCCAGGCCGTCCATAACCAGGCGGTCATAAATTTCGTCGGAGAAAATCATAAGCTGATTTTCACGTGCTACGTCAACGATCTGCTGCAGCACGTCTGTGGAGTACAGCGCGCCGGTCGGGTTATTCGGATTGATAATAACAATGGCCCGGGTGTTCGGAGTAATTTTCTTCTTGATGTCCTCAATGTCGGGGTTCCAGTCGCTCTTTTCGTCGCAGACATAGTGGACGGCAGTGCCGCCTGCCAGAGTTACGCAGGCTGTCCAGAGCGGATAGTCCGGGGATGGGACAAGAACTTCATCGCCATTATCGAGGAGAGCGGAGAGACTCAGGTTGATGAGCTCACTCACTCCGTTGCCGGTGTAAATGTCGTTAACCGTAACATTCGGAATGTTCTTGGTCTGTGCGTACTGCATGATGGCTTTCCGCGCGGAGAACAGGCCCTTTGAATTGGAGTAGCCCTCACACTCGGTCAGCTGATGAGCCATGTCGTGGACGACCTCGTCCGGTGTGCGGAACCCGAACGGTGCCGGGTTGCCAATGTTGAGTTTCAGGACGTGTGTTCCGTTTTCTTCCATGCGCAGCGCCTCGTCCAGTACTGGTCCTCTAACGTCGTAAAGTACGTTGTCCAGTTTGTGCGATTTATGAAAGGTTCTTGTCTGAGCCATTTTCGTATCTCCTCTCAGCCATTCCTTGTCCACATCCAGAATGTCGGCCAGAAGCTGCAGGATGTTGTCCCGCGGCATTGTTTTCCCGCTGACGTACTGACTGATGTGGCTCTTTCCGAGTTTCTCCCCGCGCTCTTCCGCAGCACGGATAATATCAACCTGCTTCATGCCCTTGTCTTCCATGGCCCGGGCAAGCCGCTCGGCGAAATGATTCTCTGTATGATTTTCCACGGCGATTCACTCCTGGAATTGAACTTTTGAGGATATTATACGCACAGGCTCGAAAAAGTTCAATACCCTTATTTGAACTATTTCTCAAAATTGAACTTTTAAAGTTGAAGTTCAATTTCGCCTCATATTGTCTCCAGCACCCGCATGACACCGTTTTCATCATTACTGTACTCGGTCACGTACTTTGAAATCTTTTTGAGGTCGTCGTGGCCATTTTTCATGCAGTAGCTCTCGCCGCAGACCTGCAGCATCTGGTAGTCATTCAGATAATCTCCGAACGCGGCGCACTCCTCGGGCCTAATGTCATATTGTTTCTGAATGGCCTGTATGGCAACGCCCTTGTTCACCGTCTTGTTCTGGAGGTCCACCCAGCTGTCACCGGAGAGGACACTCATCACATTCGGCCCCAGATGGTTCAGCCGCGGATACATCTCCTCCGCGTGCTTCCCGGAAAAGAAGACCGCTATCTTTACAAAATCCATGGTGTCTGTTAACGGCAGCAAATCGCCCACGCGATCCAGTTTTTCGTAATACATGCTGGCATTGTCCAGAAGCTCCTGACTTCCGTCAGGAACAACAAATGCGCCGGTCTCGCCGCACAGGATTGGAGTGGCGAAGGGTACCGTTTTCAGCAGGGCCAGGCAATTTCGCAGATCCTGTCTATCCATGATATTGCGATAGACCACCTGCTGATGGTCATAAACCAGGCCGCCGTTCTCGGCGATAAAGATGAGTTTGTCCCGAAGCGTCCGGAAGTTCTTTTCCAATGTGAAATACTGGCGGCCGCTCGCTATGACAGTTTTAATACCGGGGTGCGCCAGAACCCACGGTGCGAATTCTTTCGGCACTTCTTTTTGGGAGTTGAGCAGAGTGCCGTCCATGTCGGTCGCTACAAGTTTGATCATTACTTTCACCTCTGATGTGGGGCTATTATAGCACGGCGGTACTGAAAAAAAGTTTTCAAAGCGGTTCTCTTTCCGGAATGTTACTGATATAATACAATTTGCAAGATCGGGCAAGACTTTTTGTGCAGATTTTACAATGAATGAGCAGTTGTGCTCGTTCACGGGATGAAAGCTTGAGTTCTGTGCAAAAAACCGATCGCATGAAAATTTAATCTGAAAAAGGAGGAATCTGTAATGGTTAAACCGAAACAGCCGCACCGTACGCTGAGAGCGGTTCTCTCCGTTGTTATGGCACTGACATTTGCCATCTGCATGGTCATTCCGGCATCGGCTTTCGTTCGAAAGTCCAATGTGGACAACTCCACCATCAAATACGATGCCACCATTACAAGCAACAGTTCTGACTGGCGGAATTTCGCCGTCAAAGAGGCCAGAGAGGGCATTGCTCTTCTGAAGAACAAAAACAATACTCTCCCGCTCGCCAAAGGCAAAATCAACCTGCTTGGCTACTGCGCCTACAATCCCATCTACGGAGGCAGTGGTTCCGGCATGGCGGATGCCAGCAAGGCAACTTCCATTGTTGACTCTCTGAAGTCCGCTGGCTATGAGATCAACCCGGCTGTCGGCAAGACTTCCGGTTATAATGGCTCATCCAGCAAGAATGCAGGACTGCTCAGCACCGTTGCCGCTATGGCACTTGCCTCATTCAACCAGAATGAGCCGGCACTCAGCAACTTCACCGGTGATGCTTCTTTCGACAACATGAAGAAGTACTCCGACACTGCAGTTGTTGTCATTGGCCGTAACGCCGGTGAGGGTCAGGATCTTACGTATTACAAGTCTGTTGACGGCAGAAGATATCTGCAGCTCAGCGTCAATGAGGAAGCTCTCCTGAAGAAAGCCAAGGAAACCTTTAATAAGGTTATTGTTGTTCTCAACACTGCCAACGCCCTGGAAATGAAAGAGCTCGCCGCTCTTGATGTTGATGCTATTGTCGATGTCGACATTCCGGGTGCACTCGGATTCAAAGCACTTGGCGAAGTTCTCAACGGTTCCGTCAACCCGTCTGGCCGTCTGGTCGACACCTGGGTTTACGACAATGATGCAAACCCGAGTTCCGCAAACTTTGGTGACCAGAAAGCTGCCAACGCTAAAGGTACCAACTATGTTGACTACGTTGAGGGCATTTACAACGGCTATAAGTTCTACGAGACCGCAGCCGCTGAGAAGGCCGTTATTCATCAGCCGAAGTCCGGAAAGACTTTCGACTTCCGCAATTACAACAGCGTAGTTGCTTATCCATTCGGCTATGGTCTTTCCTACACCACCTTCAAGCAGGAGCTCAAGGGTGGCATTCCGAAAAACCTCAAACCAGCCGATACCTTTAATGCCAAAGTTAAAGTTACCAACAACGGCAAACGGGCTGGCCGCGAAGTAGTTCAGCTCTATGTCTCGGTTCCGTATACTGCTTATGACCAGGCTCACAACATTGAGAAATCTGCTGTTCAGCTGGTCGGTATTGCCAAAACCAAGCTGTTACAGCCTGGTAAATCCGAGACCGTTAAAGTCCCGGTCGAGATGGAACAGATCGCTTCTTACGACAACACCTATAACAATGGTAATGGTACCAAGGGTGCATATCGTCTGGACGCAGGCAAATATACCTTCTCCGCCAGAGCAAACTCTCATCAGGTATATGACAGCGTAGATTCTCAGCTGAAAGAAGACTATGTCTTCACCGGCAAGGACAAGCGTCCGTCCGATGACCAGCAGGCTTACAACGAGTTCGACCAGGCTGCAAGAGGCAAATATCTTTCCCGTAAGAACAAGTTTGCCAACTATGCAGACGCTATGAACTCTGTCAGCAGCACCATTAAAGACATGAGCTTCCAGAACGATCCGGACGCTTACAACGCCAAGTATGACAAGGGCATTACCAGGCACTATGTCAAAGGTGTTGACTACGACAAGAAGGGTACACTCAAGTACACCGACCTCACCGGCAAGAAGTACGACGACCCGATGTGGGATGAGCTTGTCTCTCAGCTCTCCGTCGATGAAATGCAGAAGCTGGTCTGCACCGGTATGTATCAGACTGGTAAAGCAGACTCTGTCGGTAAGCCGTACACACTCGACTCCGATGGTCCGCAGGGTATGATTTCCTACGCAGCGAAGAAGGGTTACTCTCCAGTTTCCTATCCGTCTGAGAGCATGCTCAGCATGAGCTTTGACCCGCAGCTTGCTTATGAGTTCGGTCAGACAATCGCTGATGAGCTCCACTACAATGGCTGCACTTCCTGGTATGCTCCGGCTATGGACAACCATAGAAACGCATACTCCGGCCGTAACTATGAGTACTACGGCGAGGACGGCGTTCAGGCCGGCATCATGGGCTCCAACTCCGTACTCGGTGCGCGCAAGAAAGGCACTATCGTCTTTATCAAACATTTTGCACTGAATGACCAGGAGACTCACCGCGGTGAGAACCTCCACACTTACTCCAATGAGCAGGCCATCCGTGAAATCTATCTGAAGCCGTTTGAAATTTCTGTTAAGAAGGGCCACGCCAATGCGGTTATGGACGGCTGCAACATGATCGGCGATGTCTTCACCGACGACTATGAGCCGCTCAACGACGAAGTTCTCCGAAACGAGTGGGGCTTCCGTGGACAGGTTGCTTCTGACCAGTGCGGCTGGGGCATCCAGTCTGATCCAAACAACTATGTTGGATTCACCGGTTACTGGCTCAAGAGTAACGCATTCATCCGCGGCGGTTCTGATTACTGGCTTGACATTAAGGATATCCAGGGCAACCCGCTCAAGTATCCAAGTGCCAAGACTGACGCCGATATTTACTACTTACAGCGTGCCGCTAAGAACATTCTCTACACTGAAGCTAACGCTTATGTCATTCCGTCAGACAAGACCTTCATGTCTCTGATGATTGGCTCTGCTGTTAACTCCCTTGGAAACTAAGCAGCACAGTAAACCATCAAACGCCCGTTTGAAACGTTAAATACTTTTAGACAAAGCAAAAGCTCCCGGCCGTGAGGTCGGGAGTTTTTGCTTTCACCAATACGTGCTTTGGCAGCCATCAAGCGGCTGCCAGACGCGGGAACGTCAGCCAAGTAACTTCTTCGGAAGGCCGGGATTTTTCATAAATGCGCGGCCAATTCCTATGAGGTCCGCGTCGCCCATGTTCAGGAAGATTTCTGCCTGGGGGCGGGTTTCAATGCCGCCGGTCAACATAACGGGGATGGTTGTCGTTGTCTTAACTGCGCGTGACAGTTCAGCGAACCATCCAGGAGCTGTACTGCCCTTGCGTGTATACCGGCACAGTCCTCCAGATACACTGATCATGTCTGCACCGGCATCTTCAAAAATTTTTGCCGCTTGTGGGGCATCGGCCGCTGTGGCGCCGCCGTTCATGTAGTCACTGGCCCCGAATCGAATAGAGAGCAGAAAATTTTCACCGCAGGTTTCGCGGATGGACTGTAAGATTTCAGCCTGCAAATGGGTTCGACCCACCAGTGAATCGCCCGCGTAGTCGTCGGTTCGGTGATTGGTCAACGGGGAATAGAGCTGGCTGAGCAGGTAGCCGTGGGCAGAGTGGACCTCGACGCCATCGAATCCGGCTTTTTGTGCCCGCACCGCTGCGGCGACGAAAGCATCTTTAATCCGTTGGATATCGTCCACGCTCATGTCAGGGCCGAGCGGCTCCAGGTTGTCTGCGGGATGTGCTTCCAAACCAGCATGATTAATCTGCAGAATTGTCGGGACATTGTTTGCATGGATGACATCGGCAAGCTTTGTCAGTCCGGGAATGTCACTATCGCGGGACACAGAGATCTGCCCGCCGCCTGCCGAGCCTTCCGGACTGACATAGGAATGTTCAATGGTGGCAAGTCCGAGATAGCCGCCTGCGGTCATAAGTTTATAGTAATTAATGAGTCGGTCATTCACCGCTCCGTCTTTGCTGAAGTGCTTTGCCATGGGAGGCATGACAAGGCGAGAGTGCAGGGTGCGGGTGCCGACTTGGATGGGGTCGGAGAGTTTCATAGAATCACCTGGGTTACATAGTTTAACTGAAAGTTATCGGTCCTGGACGGCCAAAGGGGGTGAGCGTCCCGGCAGGAGCCTGACTTGTAAGCTGCCCGCGTGGCGCAGCACTGCGCGGTTCCACTGGACTGTTTTGCCAGAAGTGTCTGCAGGTTCTAATGCTGCTGGGCGGCACAGCCAGTGCCTAAAAAATATTGTCAGGCAAATTATAGCACGGTTTACAAGCAGCTAAATTTCCAAAGTCACAATAAGTAATGCTGAATGAGCTGGTCCACTTCGTCGGGGTCAAACTCCTGAATGGCCGACTCGGTGGTCACAAGGATGTCTTCGCCAAGGAAGTACCCGTTCTGCCGGTAAGCAGCAAACTTCTTCATGTTGCGGGCCACATAATCCATGTCGTCCATTTTGCCGCAGTGCTCCCAGATGTATTCTTTGCGTGTGCGTGTGTTGAGCACAATGAAGTCCGGTCGGGCAGGGCCGTACCCTTCAAGATACATTGGATATTCGTACCGGTGCGGAACGTTTTGCGCCACGACCTTGTTT
>CAYRKX010000019.1:8886-9563 GCA_964425185.1 uncultured Eubacteriales bacterium | reverse complement strand
TGTTTTTCAAATATTTTCTCCGGCGATTCAGCACTTCATTCACCCCCACACTTCCACCTCCTTCAGTATTTGCATTTCAACATATTTCTTTGTACCACACTATTTATAAGGCCGTACGTGTAGTACATATTATTTTCAGGCCTGTACTACACACCTCTTTCAGGACCAGTTGTGGTATAAGCTCGAAAAGAGTTTTTGTACCACACACGCGTCAAATCCAGTCGTGTGGTACACCCCATTTTTAGACTTGTACTACATGCCCCTCTCAGAGTCAGTTGTGGCACAAACTCGAAGAGATTTTTTGTACCACACACACGTCAAATCCAGTCGTGTAGTACACCCCATTTTCAAACTTGTACTACATACCCCGCTCAGAGCCAGTTGTGGCACAAAAGCCTGCCAAAGTTTATTATCGTTGACTTAGCGCCCGCCCATCATGCCACGCATCCCTGCACCCGTCAACAGCTTCGGAACGAAAGACCTAATAAAGACATCAACGGTTTCAAATCACAAGTTTTTTCGCAAAATCAGCTGCTTTATGAAACTCCACCGCTGTCGTATTGCCAGCGTCTGCCCAGTCCCCTCAATTAGTATTCGGAATACAAAGTGGTCAGTCGACACGCCCGTCAACAGCTTCGGAACGAAAGACCTAATAAAGACATCAACGGTTTCAAATC
>CAYRKX010000019.1:0-8786 GCA_964425185.1 uncultured Eubacteriales bacterium | reverse complement strand
ACAAGTTTTTTCGCAAAATCAGCTGCTTTATGAAACTCCATTGCTGTTGCATTGCCAGTATCTGCTCAATCCCTTCAATTAGTATGCGGAATACCAAAGTGGTCAGTCGACACGCCCCGCACTACAGCCCAACATCAATCCCTCCAATCTGTAAAACGACAAGTAAATCGCGCTTGAAAAGGGAAAACAGCGGGACTACCATAGGAAGCATGAAACCCAAGAAAAATTACCCCGTACTTATTTTTGTCATTTTACTGCTGGTGCTGATGATTGTTCTGGCCATCGTCGTACCACAAAATAAAATTAAACGTCAGAAGCCGGAGCCGACCAAACCGACGACTACCAAGCCGGCCGGTGTCAAGCTCTCCACCATTGATACCGACTACTATCACGGCAAGGTCATCGGCCATATAACGTGCAGACGGATCGGCCTCGACTGTGACCTCGTCTACGGCACCACCGACGACGACCTCTGGAAGGGCGCCGGGCTCCACGAGTTCTCCAGCCTTCCCGGTTTTGCCACGACCCCGCTCATTGCCGGCCACGCGCGGCTCTGCTTCAAGGGCTTTGCCAACGCCAAAAAGGGCGATGAAATTACTATCACCATGCCGTACGGCACCTACCTCTACCGTATCCGCGAGTCCAAAGTTATGAACCGCAACGATTTCGACTTTAACCAGCTCAACGAGCACAACAACGAGGCCATTTTCTACGCGTGCTACCCGTTCTACAAGACCGATTACGTCAAGCAGAACCGTATTTTCTTCTACTGCGACCTCGTCAGCGGGCCTAAAGTCATTGACGACGTCCATGGCACCCACGCGCAGGCCACCAGTCCCAACAATGGAAACGGAGACCTCGCACATTTCAGTTAAACAGTAAGAACCTGGATCCGGCGATCCAGGTTCTTTTTCTGTCCCAAGCTAAATTTTATGCTGCAGCCTGCGCGCGGCCACTCGCGCGGAAGCCGCGCCCAGCGGTCTCCCCGTTTAGTAATACTTTTCCAGCACGTCCTTAAGCGAATACTCTCCCTGAACAATAGCGTCCTTGGAAGACTTTGCCCCGTCGGCCACTACCATCTTGTGCTTCTCGTTCACCATGTCGGTCAGCAGTGACGGAATAACTGCACGCATATCCTTATCCGACGTATTCATTCCCATATACAGGAACTGCGGAACGAATCCCAGAGTGCCTGCCGTAAATCGGTTCCCGTCAAACTCTGTCAGGCTCTTATTCGGGTCCGTCACCGGTGTGTTGCGCTTGTTCGTCAGGTAAACCACAACCAGGTTCGTCTGCGGATCTATCATCGTCCAGCACCCGGTCCACCCCTGGTGGCCAAACGCCGTCGTCGGAGCTTGTGTACTGAAGAACCGTGTATGACTGCCATTTCCTTTCCGGTACCAGCCTGTTCCCCAGTCGGTAACGGACTCGCTCTGCGGCGAGATAAATTCATCAATGACATCCTGTGAGAAAAACCGATGGGTTCCATACCCGCCAGTCAGCATAACGGAGAACAGCTTGGCCAGGTCCGTTGCATTGGCAAACAGTCCCGCATGGCCAGATACGCCGCCCATAGAGTAGTAAGCTTTTCCGTCATGCACTTCGCCCTGAATGGTGTGCTTCCGAATGCCGGGGAAATCTACCGCGCCCTGTCGCGTATTGCCATTAATCTCTGTCGCTGCACAGTCGTTCTTGGTAAATCCATTGTCCAGAGGACGGTACGTAATATGTTTCAGCCCAAGCGGTTCCCAGAACGTCTTCTTTAAATAGGTCTGCAGCCCCTGGCCTGTCACTTTTTCCACAACGAATGCCATCAGCATATAGTCAACATCAGAATACAGCGTTCTCGTATTCGTCCGGTACATCAGCGGCATCTTACAGATAGACTCCAACGTGCGCTGCCGTGTGGCCGCGCTCCCGTCAACGCCCGAGTACAGCTCGTTCCGCGCCCCTTTGCGGATTTTCTGTTCCGCCTGGTCATAGTCCGGAATATGGAACGACGGGTCCGCCGGGAACCCCGCGCGATGCTTCAGCACGTCTCGAATTGTCACGTTCTCCTTCAGCGCCTTGTTCTCACTCAGCGAAATTTTGTCCCCTTTCGTATAAGAAATCGGCAGCGTATCTTCCGCAAATTTACGGCCCAGAATGTCTACTATCTTTGTATCCAGAGACAGCTTTCCGGTGGATACCAGATACTGGATCGCATAATTTATGGAGAACATTTTCGTGTTGGATGCAATGTCATAGAGCGTGTCGTTTGTGACTTTCGGGCCGCTCGTGCGCCGCGTCAGGTCCTCGTTGTACGAATTCAACAGGCCCCAGGCGTTCTGGTAGACCATCCTGCCATCCTTCACCACGGCGATCTGCGCACTGCTGAACCCATGAGAGATATCGGACCGGACAATGCGGTCTATAAGCTTCACAGACTCTTTACTAATGCCCGCTTCTCGCAGAGTGCCCTTCTTCACAGTCGGGTACGCCGCACGGACCACAACTGCATTCTTCATAGTGTTGGGTTGAATGTTGGTAAGCTGCAGGGTGTTGGAACCGTCACGAGCCGCTTTGCCGTAATCAACCTGATACGTTCCACCGGCTTTCATCTTCCTGGTGGAAACTTTCTTGTTATTAATGAACATGTCAAAGCTCTTCACACCAGGGTTCACGGTAACATACAGTACTCCCTGCCCATGATAGCTCTTGTACGTGGCCATGCTATTGTCAGCAAGCATATAGTCCAGGTGTCCAAGCACGTCTGGGAAGATATCTACGGCCTGCCAGGTGCCCGCAGGCAGTGTGGTCTCTTTGACTTTTATTCCATTATTACTCGCCACGGCCACGCTGAACATGGAGACTCCGGCGGCGACCACAATGCTCAGAATGACGGACAGAATTTTCTTCATAATCTTGAACCTCTCTCAGGAATCTCTAAATATAATAACAAATTTAAGGTTTCTATGGTAAAATACGTGTCGAACTTCAGAGAAAGAAGGTTTTCACTTATGAAATCGGAGAAATTCGCGGCTATTGTCATGTCCGCCCTGATGGCGATCAGCACTTCGGCCGTTGCTGCTCCGGCAGCTTTCGCAGCAGAGACCTCTCAGACCCAGTCCACAGTTCTCTCTGCAGAGCCGAACGAGTCGGTTACCGTAGAGTGGGCCAACGGGAAGTACCCGGTTGTAAAGAATGACAAGGGTGAGTACGTTGCCATCAACGCTTCTGGCAAGCCCGTAAAATACAACGGGTATCAGATTCAGACTACCACAACCCAAAACGGTGATGGTACCCAGACTGTTGAAACCGTTCGCTACACCTTTAAAGACGGCAAGTGCACGGATGTCAAGACTTCCAGCAAGTCCGGCAAAGCTGCGTCTTCCACTTCTGCTAAGACCAGCACTGCTTCTCAGAACAAGACCGCAGCGTCCACGAAGGTCACCTATTCCAATGAGAAATATAAACTGAACGATGACGGCACTAAAGTTGTCACCGCCAAGACCGGCCGCCCGGTTAAGTACAACGGTCTTCTCATTCGGACCACCACAACAACTTACACGGACGGTTCTTCCTCCACACAGCATGACCGCTTTAACTTTAAAGACGGTGTTCTGCAGCAGGAAGCTAAGTAAAATTTAACGGCAAACCGCAATAGGGCCACTCCACACATGTGGGGCGGCCCGTTTTATTGTATAATACAGGTATGATTACACTTAATGACTATCTATACAACGGCGACACGCTTTTAAAAATCATATTACAGTATGCCACGGATCTCCGCCTGGACGGGAAAGAGAGAGAGAACGAAATTGACGTTGTCCATGCAGATTTCCTGATGGGTATGCGAAACCTTCTCATCCACAACGACTTCCTGACCTCTCAGTCCCAGCGTATTCGGGACTTCTACAAGCACATGGCAGAGACCTATCCGTTCCTGGCTTTCACGTTTAAAGGACGCATTAAGTCTCTCATCCGTACCGAAGAGAAATTTAACGGATACATTGTTGAGTGCATCTATGACTACTACCTTGAGCACGGCACATATCCGTCTTTAGAAGAGCTGGAGAAACGGGTCAGTCGGTTCCACGACTTGATCGCCTACCGTATTGTTATCTCGCTGCCGCAGTGCAATGTCCGCCCCGGCGTCGACAAGCAGGAGCAGGAAATTAAGTACCTCTACGAGATTGCCAACCAGCTCCCGAAGTTTCTGGAGGAGCGGGACTTTGTCGCTCAGCCGGCCGGGATTGTAGAGAAGACTAAATCGCCCCTGTTGAATGGCAATGTGAAACCGTACTATCGGGACTACGTCACGAACCACAAAGGCACCGGCTACCGCTCCCTGCACATTACGTTCTTTGATTCCAGCTCCAACAACTTCATGGAAGTCCAGCTGCGGACCAAGGACATGGATGACTTTGCAGAAATAGGCCGCGCCAACCACGAGTCTTACGAGCGCCGGCAGGCCCGAAACCGCATGCGCCGCGACGCCATTCCCGCCGGAGAAAATCGGTACTTCGATGAGGCCTATGAACGCGTGCAGAGGCTCGAGACCCTGGACCTGTCCGGACTCGACGTCAACATGTTTTCTGCCGCCAACAATTATCTCATCAATGACGGCTGCGGCCTGTTCCGCGGACGGATGATTCTCCCGTATGAGCACCTCTCGAGGTTCCAGAACGACCTGATAGACTGACAAAATAAAAAGGGAGACGCCTGACAGATTTCTCTGCCAGGCGTCTTTTTCGGCCCGAAGCTTCCCCCTTGGAAGTCTCCTTTTGCAGGCCATTCCCCTTTTTCCTTACTGTATAGACAGACAGGAAAACGAAAAAGTTCTAATAATGCGAAAAAAATGTTCAAAAACTCAAAAAAGTTGTACCGGCTTAGACAAAAAGTCGAGAATTGTGCATTTAGGTAGTACCGTGTTCGACGTCAAAGACCTCAGTCCTTATACATTTTGCCCTGAAGATACCGGCACATCATGACATGCATGGCACTGGAAAGGCGGTTTAGGACGGTAATGATATCAGTCCGTTCCATGTCATTTCCGTTTCGAAATGCGGTGACCGCAGCCAGCTCGACTTCACGTACTTCGGTACGAATCAGGTTCAGACCGGCATACGTTGAGCCCATGGTGTACTCCGGCAGTGTCATCGGCTTGACGCCAAAATAGTTCATAGTATCGTGGGACTGGGTCTGCACTTCTTCGAGAGTCAGGCCAATTATCTTGTCTATGTCACAGGGAATGCCGCAAACCTCACAGGTCATGACCCGGCGAAGTACATGAAGGACATCTTCAAGGTCATCGAGCAGTTTCTGACTGCCGTGGTTTTCATAGATGCGTGACTGGACATCCACTACTGTGGCCTGTGCATGGTCAAGCTTTCCGCGGAGCACAATTATGGGGTCATCCTTGTAGACCAGTTGGGTTCCCTTTCTATGGGTCATCGGCTCAGGCTTGGTCTCATAGGTCTCACCGGTGCGGTAGTTCACAAATCCTGTACTGTTTTCCTTTTTGGTTTTGCTCATTTTTTCAGTGCCACTCTGTCATGGAACGCCTTTTCAGCAACCGGTCCAATAACAGCTTTCTTGGGTGATAATTCCATGAGTCTGCTCCTTTCGAGTCGTCAGTTACTGTCGAAGGCCGGGCGCGCTGCAGCGGCGCCTCACTTCTCGACAGTTTTATTTTTTCTGTGCAAACATCCATTCCATTACTGCCGTACACTTATAGGCCTGCTCAAAAGAGAACATGTGCTCGCTTCCGACAGAGGCGCCGAATGGAACCACAGAGTTTTCTTTCCACTTAATCATGTTAGCACCGCGGCCCTTGCTGAACAATATCTTGCCCGCCAGTAATTTTCCCACATTGTAAATGCCTCCCTGACTAGCGATACCCCATTGTGGCACACTTTTTTTGGCATTTCCAAGAGGTTTTGTAAATTTTTGTGGGGGATTTCGTTATTCCCCATGTCAACAGCTTTCTATACAACTATTAGATTCAAAAGTGAACGCGCAAAAAGGGCTGCGCCAAGTGGCGCAGCCCCTGTAAGAAAAGTTTATTCAAATTCAATAGTTCCCGGTGGTTTCTGAGTCAGGTCATACATGACTCGATTAACGTGGCTGACCTCGTTAATGATTCTTGAGGTAACCTTCTGCAGAACCTCCCACGGAATCTTTGCAGACTCCGCGGTCATGAAGTCACTGGTAATGACACCGCGAAGAGCAATAGCGTAGTCGTACGTTCTGGCATCTCCCATAACGCCGACACTCCGCATGTTTGTCAGCGCAGCGAAATACTGGCTGATTTTGCGGTCCAGACCGGCATTGGCAATCTCCTCACGGTAGATGGCGTCTGCATCCTGTACCATTTTGACCTTTTCCGGAGTAATTTCACCGATAATCCGGATGCCAAGTCCCGGACCCGGGAACGGCTGACGGAAGACAAGATAGTCAGGAATTCCGAGCTTCTGGCCGACCTCACGAACCTCATCTTTAAAGAGGAGGCGCAGCGGCTCAATAATCTCCTTGAAATCGACATGGTCCGGAAGTCCGCCGACATTGTGGTGGGACTTAATGACTGCAGCCTTGCCAAGACCGGACTCAATAACGTCCGGATAGATGGTGCCCTGAACCAGGTAGTCTACCTTGCCAATCTTCCTGGCCTCGTCCTCAAAGACACGAATGAACTCTTCACCAATGATATGGCGCTTCTTCTCCGGCTCGGTAACGCCCTTCAGCTTTTTATAGAACCGATCCTGTGCATTGACGCGTACGAAGTTCAGCTCGTATGGGCCGTCCGGTCCGAATACCGCCTCAACTTCATCGCCCTCATTTTTCCGAAGGAGACCATGGTCAACAAAGACACAGGTCAGCTGTTTGCCAACCGCCTTGGAAAGGAGTACCGCAGCAACAGAGCTGTCAACGCCGCCTGACAGAGCACAGAGAACCTTGCCGTCTCCGACCTTCTCGCGGATTTCCTTGATGGTATCCTCAATAAACGTGTCCATCTGCCAGTCCCCGGAACATCCGCAGATGTCGTGGACGAACTTCTTGAAGATCTTTTTGCCCTCTTTGGAGTGGACAACTTCCGGATGGAACTGGACCGCATAGATTTTGCGCTCCGGATTTTCCATGGCAGCAATGGGGCAGTTCTTGGTGTGAGCCGTAACCTCAAAGCCTTCCGGTGCTTTGGTAATTATGTCAGTGTGGCTCATCCAGAAAATGGAATGACCCTTCTCGGCGCAGCCGGACTCTTCTTCGGTGACATCGTCAGTTGCAACCTCAGACAGAAGACCTTTATGACTGTCAACGATAACTTCCGTGTGGCCGTATTCGCTGACCGGTGCGGTCTCTACTGTGCCGCCGAGCGCATGAGCAATGTACTGTGCGCCATAACAGATTCCCAGAATGGGAACGCCCAGGTTGAAAATTTCCGGGTCGTACGACGGAGAGTCGCTGTTGAAGACGCTCTGCGGGCCGCCCGTAAAAATAATGCCCTTGTAATGTTTCTCCCGGATCTTCTCCAGTGGAGTGTTGCTGTAGGAGAGTACTTCGGCATAGACATGCTCTTCCCGGACCCGCCGGGCGATGAGCTGGTTGTACTGACCGCCGAAGTCCAGTACCAGTATGGATTCATGCTGATTCGCCATTCCACGTAACTCCTTTTCATAAATTGTAGATATTATAGAATAAAAAAGCGTCCCGCTCAAGCTGAGCGGGACGACTTGTCCGTTTTCTTTTATCTGAAGATAATCTCTTCGCGCTTCGGGCCGTTGGAGACAAGCTTAATCGGAGTTTCGAGCTCGCTCTCAATGAACTCAACATAGTCGCGGGTCTCCTGCGGGAGTTTGTCGTACTCGCGGATTCCGCGGATGTCGCAGTGCCAGCCCTTGAAGGTCTTGTAAACCGGTTTTGCCTTCTTCAGAAGCGGGGTAACCGGGAATTCTTTGGTGACTTCACCGTCAATCTCATAGCCGACGCAGACCTTGAGTTCCTCCAGGTAGTCAAGGCAGTCCAGAGCCGTCATGGCAACCTCGGTTGCTCCCTGAGTCTGAACACCATAGCGGGAAGCGACGGTGTCATACCAGCCAACACGTCTTGGACGGCCGGTAGTAGCGCCGAACTCGCCCTTGTCTCCGCCGTGGAGACGAAGCGCCTGAGCCTCATCCTTGTCAAGAATTTCGGATACAAACTCACCGGCGCCGACAGCGCTGGAGTAGGCCTTGGTAACACAGCAGATATCCTTGATTTCATACGGAGGAATTCCTGCTGCACCGACAGAGCCGTAACCGGCAACGGTTGGAGAAGAGGTAACCATCGGCCAGATACCGGACTCGGTGTCCTTCATGGTACCGAGCTGGCCCTCTAAGAGAATGGACTTACCGGACTTAACCGCCTCGCGGAGGAACTTGTTGGTGTTGGCAACATACGGTTTAATCTCCTCGCGAATCTTTACGAGATGCTCGTAGAGCTCTTTCTCGTCGATGAGCGGTTTATGGTAAACGTACTGGAGAATCAGGTTCTTGTACTCTACAACACGGTGAATGTGGTCTTTCAGGCCCTCGTCGTCATAGAGCTCATTAATCTGAAACCCGATCTTTGCGTATTTATCAGAGAAGAACGGTGCAATTCCGGAATGGGTGGAGCCAAATGCGGCCTTGCCGAGACGCTCCTCTTCATAGCAGTCAAAGTCAACGTGGTACGGCATAACCAGCTGTGCCCGCTCCGAGATGAGAATCTTCGGGGTCGGAACTCCGGCATCGGTAACATCCTTCAGTTCCTTGAGGAAACGGTCGGCA
>CAYRKX010000018.1:0-35347 GCA_964425185.1 uncultured Eubacteriales bacterium | reverse complement strand
GAATTTGTTTCATAAATGTTATTCTGCAAATAGAAATGTGGCTAAGAATATTGTTATCTTTAATCAGTCTTAAACTTTTGGTTTAGATAGTTAACAACCCAGCTTATCTATCTATATCATCATTCACAATTCACCCTTTAGGTTTGATTTCCAAAACTCCATTTTTTCTCTTCTGAAGGCTTTTATCTCATTTCTTTGCTTTTCTACTACTGAGATAAGATTGTTCCATGGTGATATAGATAGATGGGCTGGATTTTTATCACTTGCACTTCTCCCATGAACTTTTATGGACATTTGTCGTCTATTTTTAAAAATCGGAGTAGAGAAGTAGTCTAAAGGACGTGGCATGCTATAAATAGTTATATCTATCTGACCCGGGAGCAGCTCTACCACGAAGTGTGGGAGTCCTCTATCCGGGGTGTTGCTCAAAAGCATAATCTCAACTATGACAACTTGTTTCGAAAATTTCGAGACGAGAAAATTCCTCATCCTGACAACTCCTATCTGACGCGAAAAGAGCACGGCGAGAATGTGAAAGCCCAAATTCCGCCGCTCACGGGCGACCCCGACAAGCGGATTAAACTTCTGAGCAACCACGTGGTTGCTCCATCAGAGTTTGCGCTGCAGGATCGTACCCAGCAATTAGAAGAACTGAGCAGTCCGGACAGCCTGGACTTTCTGACCGTGGCGGACAAAAAGAGAGTCTGTCAGGAAATTTCCACCATTACAGTAGACCAGAATACCGCGAAATCACCGGCAGCTGCGGGCTATATTCAGCTGAATCGCCGAAGGTTTTCAGAGGAAGGGGCCAGACGCGCTGTTCCCATTCTGAACGCACTCATTAGCGCCCTGACCCGTCTTGGTGGACGGACTCGTTCCCTGTCTGAGCAGGGATATTATCTGTCGTACCGGGATGTTACCCTGCAGTTTCAGTTGAAAGAGCGAACTACCCAGTACAAGCGCTCCCTTAAAGAGCTCGACAAGTCCCCCGGCATTCCGCGGTTTGAGCAGCGGTTCAACGGCAACCTTGAGCTCAGCATCCAGGGCGAAATTTTCAAGGATGAGCAGGACTACACCCTGGAATATCAGCTCGGGCGCATTCTCCAACGGGCGATTGAGCTGTCGGAAGAACTCCGCCGCAGCACCACCCTGGCGGTTCACAGTGCCCAGGCCGGTGAAGAGACCTATCAGAAGATTAACAAGCTGTACCGCGATGCGGAATCTCACTACCGCGCCAAACAGATTCGTCAGTATGTCGAGGACGTTCTTCTCCATAATTTTGATGACCCGGAGACCCGGAAGTGGGCGCAATGGGCTCTGGAACAGGCCAATCAACTGGATCCCCACCCTGCAAAAATTTGACTAAAATCAAACATTTAGACAAAAAAAGACACCGTTGACTGGACGGTGTCTTTTTTTATTTGATTTGGTTCGACTCTTAGTCGAGACTTTTAATGTAATTGTAGGCTGTAGCGTAGCCATCTACAATGTCGACTGTCTCATTAATGGTCGGGAAGTAGAAGCCTACTGCTGCTGCGTGTTCACAGTGCCATACCGGCAGGTTAACCCACGCACCTCTGGTCGGGGTAGTAACTACCCGGGATGTTGCATGGTTAAACGGAGCTTTGGTCAGCTCGGTATTTACCATGCCGTCGTTCTTATAGTAGCTGTCTTTCCAACCGCCGCCGGTTCTGTCACACTTAACTGTTCCCAGAATGTCGGCAAGCGGTCCGAGAAGAAGAGCGGTCTTATCATGAACCTGCTTTGGTCCGCCATTTAAGTCATGGGTGCACTGGGTTGGACGGGCAAAGTAGTAGACGTTCGGGTTGTCCTTATACTTCGCATTGAGTGCTGCACAGTTCTCAGAAGTCATATCGAAGAACGCGTTATCCTTGGTCTGGAAGGACTTATTATTGTGCATTCTGGTCCAGGCCTGTGCGGTAGATTCTCCCGGTACCGGAGTGTAGCCCCACTGCTCAAGATGCGGGTCCCACAGCTGAGTGAGGTCCACTCTCTTGGCCTGAGTCTGAGTCATAAAGAAACCAAACTGCATGAAAATCTCAGAGAAGAGCTTGTCGGCTTTCTCATTTCCAAGCGGTTTGGCAAACAGGTCATAGCCGATATCAGCAAGAGAGGTTCCGTTATTAACGCCGGATACGGTCAGACAGGCATTAACCATAGTCTTGCCATTGCCCTTGAACAGGGGAGAGCAGTCGTTCGGAGCGGCGTTCTGCTCGGCAGCGTCGCCCCAGTAGAGAAGGGATACCATCAGACGCTCTGTCGGTGCGCCGAGGGAGTGACCCCATACATTTACCGGATGGTCATTGTCCCACTCCGGATAAATTCCGGGGTAGGTCCGGCCATATCGGGAATGTCCGTGTTTTGCGGAATGAGCAGCGCCGTAGTCAACGCGTCCGCCTTTAATGCATGCGTAGAGTTCGCAGGCGCGGTCCCAGTTCGAAGCAAGCGGGCTGATATTGGCCTCATAGACTCTGCAGTTTTTATTGCGGAGAACTTCCGCAAGGTTCCCGGCTGCAAAGCCTCCCCAATAATTTCCAATCAGCTCTCCGGCCTTCTCGTCCGGTCCATATCCGTTAAATCCGTGGACCAGAATGGTCGGAACTTCCTGGTCCTGTACTGCTTTGGCGCTGGCGCCGATGGCGGTAATGCTCAGTACCATGGCGAGCGACAGAATCAGAGCAAGCACTTTTCGGGCTCGAGTCATATTCATCATTCTCCTTTTTGTTGTTAAGGTTCACCTAAAACAACCTGCGAAACACGTTAGTCAGTCGTTTTCGCAAAGTCATCTTACAAATTATACAATTATTTTGTGCATTTTGTCCCGTGAAACCAGACAACACGTTTTCGGAGAATGTCAGTTTTTCAACAGAACGTCAAAATTGTTTTGCTGAAAACTTAATCGCGGAAGTCGTATTCATCCTTGTGATCCCGCTTAAACTTGTTATACAGCTTGCGGTACAGTTTCTTATCCTCAATAAGATCGAAGTCCTGGTCGCCCTTATCGTCCTCAACCACCTGCATAATCAGGACCTCGCTGTTGGCCGCTGCGCCCTCGAGCGGAAGGAGAGCCACGTACTTCGCATGGTCCAGTTCAATATAGTCCAGAAACTGGAATTTAATTGGGTTTTCGTCCTCATCGTAGAGGATCATTGTATCGTCTGCCATCGTTTTTCCTCCTCTGGCGATTCACTTGAATTTGAAGCAATCATACCGTATTTTGCCGCGAATAGCAATCGGACGGTCTTTGTGGTATCGTAATATTCACATAGAAAAACTTTCACGGAAAAGAGGATTTCCATGCAATATAAAATCAACGGCTATGAGCCGGAAAAGCTGTTCCACTTTTTTGAGGACATCAGTGCTATTCCGCGCGGGTCCAACAATGAAAAGGGCATCAGCGACTACATTGTCCAGTTTGCCAAGGACCGCGGTCTCAAGGTATACCAGGACAAAGCCTATAATGTAATTGTATATAAGGACGGGTCGAAAGGCGCGGAGGACAAACCTCCAGTTATTCTGCAGGGCCACATTGACATGGTCGACGAGAAAGTCGCCGGCAGTACGCACGACTTCACGAAAGAAGGCATTGACATTCAGGTCAAAGACGGCTGGGCTACCGCAAATGGAACAACACTTGGCGCCGATGACGGTTCCGGTGCGGCGCTTCTTCTCTACATGCTCGACGATGAGACCCAGGCTCACCCGCCGCTTGAGTGTGTCTTTACTACGGGTGAGGAAATTGGATTTGTCGGTGCTTCGCAGCTGGACTTCTCCAAACTCAAGGCCCGCCGTATGATCAACATCGATTCAGAAAACGAGGGCGTTGCTACTGTCAGCTGCGCCGGCGGCATGGAGCTGCATTATACTAAAGAGTTTGAGCGGGAGACCGTTTCCGGCACCGCGGTTACAGTTCATATTTCCGGGCTCCCGGGTGGACATTCCGGAACTGACATTGACCTTGGCCGTACTAACGCCATCAAACTTGCAGCACGTGCGCTTCAGTCTGTCATAGGCACCGGACATGTTGAGAGTTTTAATGGAGGCACAAAAGACAATGCCATTCCAAGAGAGGCCTCCTTTACCGTTGTCTTTTCTGACAAGAAAGATGCTGAGGCCGGGGAACAGGCTCTGATCCGTCAGGGCGAGGATTTCAAAGCAGAAATTTCCTCCTATGAGCCCGGTTTTACTTATGAGGTCACCTCTGAAAAACGCCATAATGTGGAAGTTCTTCCTGCGCGTGTGGCATTTGACTTGCTCTGCGCCATTCGGCTTTCTCCGAACGGAGTCATGCAGAGAGACCCTTCCATGGATAACACCATTCTTACATCGCTCAATTTGGGCATTGTCCGCGTTGAGGAAAGTCAGATTAAATTCACCTTTGCACCGCGCAGCTCTGTTGATTCTCTGCAGGATGACATCGTTGCTCAGCTGGAACTTGCGGCAAAAGCTTTTGGCTTCAAGACCGATATTACCGGGCGGTATCCGGGCTGGGAGCGTAAGGAAGATTCTATTCTTCGGGATGTTTTTGCCAGCGCCTACCAGGATCTGTTCCATACCAGCTTAAAGATTGAAGGTATTCATGCGGGACTGGAGTGCGGATTGTTTGCACAGAATCTCCCGGGGCTCGACGCCATCTCCATTGGGCCGACCCTGACCGGTGTCCATACTCCGGATGAGGCGTTTGATCTGAAGAGCAATCAGAAGATCTATCAACTCTTAAGTGAGGTACTGACCAGACTGGCAGAGGAGAAATAAACTAAGGTTGCGCACAATTAATTTTTGCAAAATCTATTGACTTTCGGGTATGGGGCTCTATAATAAAATCAAACAAAGGAAATAGTTAGATGGTGCTAACACAAGTTGCACCGTCGCTAGGATAGAAAGGAGCCTCCTTATGGCAACTATCGATATTACCGCTGACAACTATCAGAATGAAATTGTCAACTCCGACAAACCCGCAATCCTCGACTTCTGGGCTACCTGGTGCCCGCACTGCAAACGGATTGCTCCGACTTACACCAAGCTGGCCGACGAGTACGAGGGCAGCATTACCTTCGGCAAGATCGATTCCGATGAGGAGCCCGGCCTGACCCAGAAATTTGACATTGAATATCTCCCGACCTTTGTCATTCTCGACAAGGACGGAAACGTTTTGGATAAAGTTGTTGCTCCCGCCGGCAAAGCCGCGCTGCAGGACTTCATCCATAAGAATCTTGGTCTTTAATTATGAGTAACTATAACGAGAAAACTTACGATGCCGTTATTATCGGCGGCGGCCCTGCCGGATATTCCGCAGCACTGTACTGTGCCCGCAGTGGTCTGTCCACCCTGGTTCTGGAAATGCTCTCTGCTGGCGGTCAGATGACCCTGACCAGCACCATTGAGAACTATCCCGGTTTTAATGAGGGAGTAGACGGCTTCACACTGGGAGATCAGATGCAGCAGCAGGCCGAGAAATTCGGTGCTGAGTCTCTTCTCACAGAAGTCACCGGCATGGATGTTGACGGCTTTGAAAAGGTTGTCCACACCGCTGACGAGGGCGACATAAAAACCCATACTATTATTATTGCCACCGGCGCCAACGCCAGACAAATTGAGTTCCCGGACAGCGAAAAGTACCAGGACCGCGGCATTCACTACTGCGCAGCCTGTGACGGTATGCGGTTCCGCGGCAAGACCGTTGCAGTAAACGGCGGCGGCAACACGGCTCTGGAAGATGCTCTGTATCTGTCCAACATCTGCGAGAAGGTATATCTCATTCACCGCAGACAGCAGTACCGCGCTGAACAGTTCTATGTTGACGGCGTCAATAAGACAGAAAACATCGTTCCCGTTCTCGACAGTGTTGTTGCAGGAGCTGATACCGAAAACGGTAAGTGGACCGGCGTCAAAGTTAAGAATGTCAAGACCGGGGAAATTACCGATCTTCCATCGGAAGCCCTGTTTGTCAGCATCGGCCGGATTCCAAACACCAAGATTGTTCCGGACTCCGTTGCCAAAGACAAAGGCGGCTACATTATTGCAGATGAGACCACTCAGACGAGTGTTCCCGGCGTTTTTGCCGTCGGCGATGTACGGACGAAACCGCTTCGACAGGTTATTACTGCCGCAGCAGACGGCGCTGTTTCTTCCACATTTGCCCTACAGTACATAAACAAAAACAAATAAATTTGTGTGCAAACGTATAGTTTCTTATAACCGTGTCAAGTGCTTTGACACGGTTATTTTTTATATTCGTGTAAAAAATTCATGAAAAATTCTGTTACATTTGCGAATTGCTTGTTCGAAATCTTTTCACTATAATGATTTGTACAATTTGTAAAGAAACGTACAAATTGTTGAAAAACATTTAGGAGAAATTTATTAAGGAGTATGATGACAATGAACAAAGTGAGACATGGCCTGAAAAAGGTTCTGGCTCTTGTCCTTGCGCTGACCATGTGTTTCAGCGTAGGTGCAATAGCCGCTTCTGCCACTCCGGCAGTCAAGCACAAATACCCGGTTATCCTGGTATCCGGACTTTCAGGTTACAGCCCAAACAGCAAACTGACTAAAGTTATTGGGGACTACTGGGGCGGTGTTGCTGTAGGTTCTATGGCAAAATGGCTGACCACCAACGGTATCGAATCATATGAAACTTCCGTTGGACCGTTTTCTTCCAACTGGGACCGCGCATGCGAACTCTATGCCAATATTAAGGGCGGACGCGTTGACTACGGCGCTGCTCATTCCAAGAAAGCCGGCCATGAGAGATACGGCCGCGTATTCCCAGGAATTTACCCTCAGTGGGACGCTGATCATCCAATCGACGTTATTGCTCATTCCATGGGCGCTCCGACCTCGATTATTTTCACTTCTCTCCTCGCTTATGGCGACAAGGACGAGCAGGCCGCTTCTCCAAATGATTGTTCTGAACTCTTCAAGGGCGGCCACAGCAAATGGGTCAACAGTAACACTACTGTTTGCGGAACAAACAACGGAACCACTCTTGCAGATGGTATTCTGAACCTCATTACCAAGCTGACCAAAGACCGCGCTAAGACCGATGAAATTGCTTCCAGCCTTTGCGGCGTTCTTGGTATTGCCCTTCAGGGTACTGACCTTGCAGATCTCGTTGCAGATCCTATGTATGACCAGTGGGGCTTCGCTCCTAAGGCCGGTGAGACCAACTTTGCTTACATTCAGCGCTGCCTGAAGAGCAACATCTGGAAATCTCACGATGTGTGCTGGTTCGACATGAGTACTCAGTATTCCAGAGATATTCACAGAAACCACCCGGAGAACCCGGACACCTATTATTTTGCAATTGCAGCCAAGGCTTCTACCGATAAGAGCTCTACAGATAAGAAACAGAAACATTCTGACAATATTTTCCTGCTGGCTCCTCTTTACCTTGCACTTGGTAATCTGCCAACTGACACTGTCTGGGCAAGCAAAGAGAACTTCAACCCTGACTGGTACGCAAACGACGGCATGGTAAATACCGCATTTGCCAAGGCTCCATTCGAAGCCAAGGGCACCAGAGAATACTACAATGGAATTGTTCCGAAGAGAGGCACCTGGATCAACATGCCGGAAATCTATGTCGAGCATTCCGGAGCTGTTGGATTCTATCTTGCCATGAACAAGACTGTAGATATGCCTTCTTACTATGCTAATCATATTCGCTGGATTGAATCTCTCGACTAAATCCCGCGAAATCACAAAAAAATAAGTAGTCTGGAGAATGCGTTGCTGCGAGTCATATTCCTAGCGACGCATTCTTTCTCTTTTTCTTGACGTTGTCCGGTTTTAACGGTAAAATATTAACGAAATTCAACCCGCGCAATGGTGTGATCGGGCCCAGCTTAACAGGGGGGCCTGGTCACTTTTTTCAGTTAAGGGGGAAAACGTCAGATTTTATGGAAAAATTTAACAATGTAGTCGCAGCTATCGACGGATACGTGTGGGGCGTTCCGCTCATTCTTCTCATTCTGGTTGGAGGAATTTACCTGACCATCCGGCTGCGCGGCCTGCAGATCCGCCATCTGCCGCTGGCTCTGAAATGGATGGTTCACAATGAGGAAGAGGGAACCGGTGAGGTTTCCAGTTTCGGTGCTCTATGTACTGCACTTGCCGCAACTATCGGTACCGGTAACATCGTCGGTGTTGCCACAGCCATTAAGACCGGCGGACCGGGAGCTCTGTTCTGGATGCTCATAGCCGCCCTGTTCGGCATGGCCACCAAATATTCCGAGGGCTTCTTGGCCATTAAGTATCGGAAAGTGGAAGAAGACGGCCATATTCTCGGCGGTCCGTTCTACTATATTGAACGTGGCATGGGCAAAAAGTGGAAATGGCTCGCTTACCTGTTCTGCATCTTTGGGACCTGTGCTGCCATGTTCGGCATTGGTACGATTACTCAGGTCAGCGGAATTTCCCGCTCCGTACAGATCTTCTTTGACCCGCACAAAGCTCATACCGTCAACATTCCGGGTGTCGGACCAACAACCTGGGCCGTTATTATTACTTCTATTGTTGTAGCTTTCCTTGCCGGACTGGTTCTCATCGGAGGCATTAAACGAATTTCCAGTGTCAGCCAGATTGTTGTTCCGTTCATGGCTGCAGCCTATATCCTGCTGGTTCTGATTCTTATCTTCGCCAATATCCGTTCTTTCCCGCATGCCATTGCGGTTATCTGCACAGAAGCATTTAAGCCGCAGGCTATTAAGGGCGGTGGTATGGCAACCCTGTTTGTTGTCATTCAGGCCGGCGTTGCCAGAGGAATATTCTCGAATGAATCCGGTCTCGGTTCTGCACCCATTGCAGCAGCCGCAGCTACCACAAAGTCTCCGGTTCGTCAGGGACTTGTCAGTATGACCGGCACTTTCATTGATACCATCATAGTCTGCAATATGACTGGTCTTGCCATTGTCATTACCGGCGCTTACAAGCACACAGAACTTGAAGGTGCAGAAATGACGGTAAAGGCTTTCCAGGACGGTCTTCCCTTCCCGCCGTATGTATCCAGCTTTGTTGTTATGGCTGCACTTACGTTCTTCGCCTTTACTACTATCCTGGGATGGAACTACTACGGCGAACGCTGCATGGACTACCTGACCAACGGAAACAAAGTGGCCCTGAACATTTACCGCTGGGTCTACATTATCATGGTCTTCATTGGCCCGTTCCTCACAGTCAGCGCTGTCTGGAACATTGCCGACATCTTCAACGGCCTCATGGCCATTCCGAACATGGTTGCCCTGTTTGCTCTCAGCGGTGTCATCTCTCGAGAGACCCGTCAGTTTTTCAAAGAGCGCAAGTATTTGAAGCAGAATGAAGACGACAACCAGCAGATTGAAGAACTCAAAGTTGCAATTGACGAGGGCAACGCGGAACATAACGACCAAATCGCCCATACAAAGCATTAACAGAAAAGAGGAGCCGACATGATTGTCGAATACCCGGATTACTATGATCGATTCCAATGTGAGGCAGGCGACTGCCCCGACACCTGCTGCGCCGGCTGGGAAGTCGACGTGGACGAGGAGACTTATTACCGGTATCAGGTCGTTCCCGGTGAGTTCGGGGACAAGCTTCGCTCGAACATTCAGGACAATGACGGAGAATATTCCTTTGTCCTGACCAAAGATGAGCGGTGCCCGTTTCTGGACCCCGACAATCTGTGCGACATTTACAAGCAGCTCGGCGGCGACGCGCTCTGCCAGACCTGCAAGGAGCATCCGCGGTTCTACACCGAAATAGGGGAATATGAGCAGGTTGACCTGTCTCTGTCCTGCCCTGGCGTGGCGAAACTGTTCTTCGAAAGTCCGCGGCCGTTCAAGGTTGTGCGCCACGAAGATAACCGCCCCGGGAAATGGCTCTCCGTGGAGGACTCGGCAAATTTAGAAGAAATTCTCTCCTTCCGCGATTCAGCGATGGGCGGCTGCCAGGAAGGGTCCTCCAGCAAACACTTCCAGCACTTCTTCCCCGCGGACACGGATGAAACGTGGGCAGTGGAATTTAAAAGTATGGAGGCCCTGGAACCCAGCTGGAGTGAACTGACCGCGCGCATTGCCGAGAACTATTCAAGCTACCAGGACAACTGGCCGAAAGTTTACAACGTGGCTATAGAGCGGTGGTTCCGCAAACTCGGTGCATACTTCTCCTTCCGGTATTACATAGATTCCTGGTTTGACGGGTCTCTGGTTCCGGAGAAGAAGCTCATTAAGAAGAGTCTCTGGTTCCTGCGTCTCATGTGCGTGGACCGCTGGCAGTCAAACGGCGGAGAGTTCCTTAAGGCTGATCTCATGGACGCTGTCCGGCAGTACTCCAAAGAAGTGGAGTTCTCAGAGGAAAACGTCAAGGTGTTGAAGGAGATATCGTGAGGGGCTGAGACATTCGCCAGGCGGCCGTTTGCCGACTAGTTGGCGGTATGAGTTTGTTTGGGAAAAAAACTCTCCACCCCAACCAGTATCATAAGCCCCTGGTTCCAGCTCCCAAATAAAAAAAGAGAGCCAATTGGCTCTCTTTTTTTATTATAAAGTAAGCAAAGCTTCTACAGTAGAACAACAATCTGTAGTTAGCCCAACTTTAGGCCGTCTCTTATTCCTCCACATCCCGCTTCGGATGGATATCTGAGCGAACCGCACGCCGAAGACCCGGTTTGGCTGAGCGGAGATTGTCTGCCAGTTTTACCAGTTCATAGGTCTCGCTCTTGGAGGCATTGTCGAAGGACTCGCCGTAGTGGTCCCGGAAGAACCGGACTTCATCGCTGAGTTTTGCCATACTTCCACGGTTGCCGCCACGCTGTAAAGCTTTCAGGCCGTTGCGCCGGCTCCGGGTCAGATCGTCAAAATGCATTCCTCCGGTAAAATAGAAAAACGGAATGTCTGCCAGCTTATTCTTAGATGCGAGAGCAACCGTGCGCTTCTCGCTTTCCGGCAATGCACCGACGCCAAAGACAATCAACTTCTTGCCGCGAAACATCGGCATAGCTTTTTTCAGTCCCTGAACAACGCCGTCATAAATCCATCCTCCGTAGATGATAACGCCATAGCGCTTTAAACTATCTGCAGAGATGTCGTCAGCGGGAAAGCAGTCGCATGCGAGCTGGCTGGAAATCCACTTGGCGTACTTCTCGGTAAATCCTGTCTCACTGGTATAAACTACCGCAGCAATCATGTATTCTACACCTTCCTGGGTATGATTATGGCTGTTGCCTGTCCCCTTATTCAGAAGTCGTTTTCCCTGTCAACTTCTGATGATAATTTACTAACATTTTACCACAATCAGACCGATATAAAAAGGACCCCGCCGGTGTGCGGGGTCCTCATTGGCTTTACTGTCAATAACTGATATTCCGTTTTCGACGCCAGTTTCGAGGCTTTTATTCACCTTTGCTGTCCGCAATAACTTTCTCAGCCACATTGGACGGAGCCTCTTCATATCTGGCAAACTTTGAAGTGAAGGAGCCTCTGCCGCGGGTGACCTGACGAAGAGTCGTCGGGAAGTCGCTGAGCTCTGCGGTTGGAATTTCCGCGGTAATGACCTGGTAGCCCTTATATTTTTCATCCGGCTCCATGCCGAGTACACGGCCGCGGCGCTTGGTGACATCTCCCATGATGTCTCCCATGTTGTCGTCCGGTACCAGAATGTCAACAGAAGAAATGGGCTCAAGGATAACTGGTCCGGCCTTCGGAATTCCTTCCTTATATGCGAGCGATGCAGCGGTCTTAAACGCCATCTCCGAAGAGTCTACCGGATGGTATGAACCGTCGTAAAGAACGGCTTTTACACCGACCATGGGGTAGCCTGCGAGGACACCATGCTTGACGGAATCTTTCAGGCCTTTCTCTACAGCCGGGAAGAAGTTCTTGGGAACCGAACCGCCGAATACTTCCTCGTCAAAGACCAGGTCCTCACTGTCGGTTGGTTCAAAGCGAATCCAGACGTCACCGTACTGGCCGTGGCCGCCGGACTGTTTCTTATATTTACCCTGTACCTTAACCGACTTACGGATAGTCTCACGATACGGAACTTTCGGTTTGCTGAGTTCTACATCGACTCCAAACTTGTTCTTCAGTTCAGAGACAATAACGCTGATGTGCTGCTCACCGAGTCCGGAGAGAAGCATCTGTTTTGTCTCGCGGTCGGTGTGGAAGTCAATGGAAGGATCCTGTTCTTTCAGACGGTTAAGTCCGGAAGCAATCTTCTCTTCTTCGCCCTTCTTCACTGCACTGACAGCAACAGTATAGTTCGGGGTTGGGAAGTCAATGCCCTTCAGGGTCATTGGATTCTTGGCACTGGTAATGGTGTCCCCAGTTTTAATGCCGTCGAGTTTGGCAATAACCCCGATGTCTCCGGCGGTAATTTCCTTGGTATCTTCCAGCTTCTCGCCGTGAGGGATGGAGAGTTTACCCATTCTCTCGGTTTCGCCGGTCCGTGCACAGTAGCACGGGGTCTCCGGGGTGATTTTTCCGGAAATGACCTTTACAAAGGACAGCTTTCCGACAAACGGGTCAGCCAGAGTCTTAAAGCAGATGGCTGCAAGCGGACCGTCAGGGTCACAGGTGAGGTTAACTTCATTTCCGTCCTTGTCAACAGCGGTTTCACCGGTCTTGGAGGTTGCGCTCGGTCCGAGGTTGACCAGACCGTTTAAGAGAATGTCTATGCCATAGAGTTTGCTGGCAGCACAGGAATAAACCGGATAAATAGAACCGTCTGTTACACCGGCAAGAAGGCCGGTAAGCGCTTCTACTTCAGTAAACGGCTCACCTTCAAAGTATTTCTCCATGAGGTCATCGTCGGTCGTGGCAACCGCTTCATTAAACATGTCGCGGTATTCATTAATACGATCGTTTTCCGGCATTTCTACCTCAACGCACTTGCCGTCCTCATATTTCCACGCTTTGTTCTGGGAGAAATTAACCAGGCAGCGGATTTTACTATCCTCAATGTACGGAACAACAACCGGGCAAAGTTTGTTGCCGTGGACTTCTTTCAGTGCGTCAAACACGTTTCCGAAATTTGCGTTTTCTGCGTCTGTCTTGTTAATAACAAATATCTTCGATATATTGCGGGACTCTCCGGCTGCGAACGCCTTTTCCGCGCCAACGTCGTACTTGGCTTTCTCTGCGTCCGTTACAATGAGCATGCAGCCTGCTGCACGGGCAGCTTCTGAGAGGCCTCCGGCAAAATCAAAAAGACCGGGAGTGTCAATCAGGTTTATTTTTACGTCATTCCACTCGAGGCTGGCAACAGCACTCTTCAGGGATACTTTGCGTTTTTTCTCTTCCGGGTCATAGTCCATGACAGTGGTGCCCTCGTCTACCTTACCAAACCGGTTTGTGGCACCTGCGGTATACAGCATTGCTTCGCACAGTGTTGTCTTGCCTCTGTTGGCATGACCCGCAACCGCAATGTTTCGTATGTTATTGGATTGATATGTTTTCAAAATGGACCCTCCTCGGTATTTTGGTATTTGTGCCCGGGCAACATTTTGCATAAAAATTTATGAAAAATGTCGATACACTATGTCAATATTAACATAGGATATGGGCCATTTCAACCGATTTCGGGCCTACTTGCCCGTGCACGGCGGCAGATATTTTGTCGCAGACTATTGACAGTGAACAAAAGCTCAGGTATTATAAAGATGTCAACAGTGAGTTGCGACTCACATTTGATTTCCCCGTACATCGGACTGGAGCTTTTTATTCTCACTTCCGTGAAAGGTCCGGAACCGTTTTCCGGAAAGCGCCTTTCTCCCGGATTTTCCCACTTTCCCTGTTCCCGTCTGAATGTACAAAACAGCAGCCGGTCTCCTTCAATCTGCCGGCTGTTTCTGAAAAAGCACTGCATCCCACTGCAGTGCTTTTTTACTGCCTTTTTTGGTGAATATTTATCATAAATTTTCGAACAACCTCCGGAAAATTCAACACATTTCATAAATTTGCTTGATTTATCTTTCACAAACTGGTACATTAGAATTGTACAATGGTGAGTTCTTGCTCATGTCATTTTTTGGATTAAGGAGATGGATTGCATGAAAGTATTTATGATCGGCGGCACCGGTCTTCTCGGATCAGCCGCAGCAGAACAGTTTATTAAACACGGCGACAGTGTAAAAACTCTCGCACTTCCGCCGCTTCCAGAGGGAGCACCGCTGCCGGAAGAGATGGAAATCATCTTCCAGGATGTCAACAAGGCAACTGACGAGGAACTGGAAGACCTCATGAAAGACTGCGACACCCTCGCTTACTGCGCTGGTGTTGATGAGCGTGCGGAGTTCCCGCCACCAGTCTATGACGCCTATTATAAGTACAACATCAAGCCTCTCAAGAGACTCGTTCCTATGGCCAAAAAGCTCGGTTACAAGGGCGTTGTCTGCTGTGGATCTTACTTCTCCTGGCTCGCTAAGAACCGCCCGGACATGAAGATCTGCGAGAGAAACCCCTACATGCGTTCCCGCATTGATCAGGAAGAGTATCTCAAATCTCAGGCCGACGACAACTTCTACGCTGCCGTTATGGAGCTTCCGTACATCTTCGGAACTCAGCCCGGCCGTAAACCGGTTTGGACTATCCTCATTGAGCAGATCAAACCGATGGACAAACTGCCCTGCACCTTCTATCCGGCTGGCGGAACCGCAATGCTTACCGTTCGTCAGGTTGGTGAGGTCATCTATGGTGCAACCCAGATTACCAAGGGCTTCCGCGCTTATCCCATCTCCTGCTACAACATGAGCTGGAAAGACTTCCTGAAGATCGTCTATGACGCACGTGGAATGGGCAAGAACCGTAAGATCGTCTCCATTCCTCCGTGGATGATGGCAATGTACATGCCGAAGTTCGTCCTCGACTATAAAAAGAGAAACATCGAGTCCGGCATGAGTCCTATGCAGCTGCCTTACATCATGGATATTCATCTCTATTTCGACACAGAGACTTCTTTCCATGATCTCGGTGCTACTCCGGACGATATCCGCGCTGCCATCTTTGACTCTGTCAAGGTTTCCTCTGACGTTGTTGACGGCAAGGCAAAACTCCTCGATATGAAGGGTGAATAAGAAATAAACTGCTAACCACAGTGAAGGACCGTGCTCCTCCGGGAGTACGGTCCTTCTGTTATTATTGCATGCGATTCAGTTTTTGTGAAAGAAATGCGGCCACCGCGATGTACGGTCCTGCCCGCCGCCCTGAGTCTCATTGTACGACTCAGTGGAATGAAAGACCTCAATTAAGGCTTTTTCGAGTTCGTTCATCTCGTCTCGATCGCACGGGATGAGCTCAATGTAGGCATAACGGCCGTACTTGATGTCGGCGTACACGTCGCCTTTTCCTTTGCCGGTCAGGTGTCCATGGACCCGCCGCGTCACATTGACAGACTGCCCTATATAGATATCGTCAAAGTTGGTATAATTTCCTCCGCGAACCGGCTTGTCGAAAATAAAGATGACATAGCAGCCGGAAAACACTTCGTACTTATACCCGAGCTGCTTCTTCTCGTCGATAATCCAGTCAGCCTCGAACTCTTCGGACGGAATGATTTTCTGTTTCTCTGCTGCCTGTCTGACCCGGCGTTCTTTTCTATGGGCCAGACGTACTGCCAGCACCGCAAACAGAGCAATGAGGACTACATAGAGGATAACCCAGGAGAGATTTGACATTACAGATTCCAGGTCTCTTCGTTGAAGTCAATGGAAGTCTCTGGCAGGGAAACCCTGTAGACCACTTTCTGAGAATTGGCGTCCCGGATGACAATATTCAGCTTCCAGTTATCCCCGGCACCGTGGAACAGCTGACTTAAGACATACCAGTAAGTCAGGCCTTCCATAGCTTCATTTCGCTTATACGGATTCAATTTGTAGTCCATGGTAATTTCCACATGTCGATAATCCGGCGATGCTTTAATAGAGTAACGCGGGTTTTCTTTCAGGATGATATTTCCATAGAACTGAAGCCATTTCTGATTCTGCTTCAGAAGATTCTTTTTCTGCTCATTGTTAGCAATAATAGCAATTCCGCCACTCCTGCGGTACACGCGTGTGACGTAGCTGCTGCCAAGACTGCGAACCGAAGTGACATCGTCCGCCGGGCTGGCACCGAAATAGTCGTAGTAGGATTTGGGAATGAGAATGGTATTGCAGTTGGTCTTTCCGCATCCGGCACAGGCAAAAACCAGAACGACGGCCAGAATAGCTGCGGCCGGTTTCTGGAGAGAAACATGTGACGCCATAAATTGAATTCCTCCACAGTTTTATATTACGCTATATACTTTTATTATGACAAAAAACGGTCTCTTCTTTTTGAAGAGACCGTAAATTTTTTCGTTCAGATAGTTTTCATAGCCTGATCCAGGTCAGCAATAGCGCCGTCTGGCCGCTCGATGTCAGCATACCGGCCGTTCCGCCCTCCAGCGCTGTAATCTTTGCGGCCACCATGTCGTTCGTCGGGTTCTGAAGTCGTGTATAGAAATATCCCGACTCTTCCAGATCGAACAGCTTGCCCATCTCTTCGCTGCTGTCATACTTGTAAGTTGTGCTCTGAATGATCGGAATCATCCGCGGCTCGCCGTTTTTCGGCGTGTAGCCGGACACAATGTATTTTGTCTCTTTTTCCATAGTAGAATACCTCGCTTAGAAAGATGCTCTTATTCTACCATAGTCCGCTTACCCCTGGCGATTCAGCTTTTGACGACACTCGCGGCAGTAGCCGTAAATTTCGAGGCGGTGGCCGGTGATCGTGAAGTTCGGCAGCTCCTCATTTAATTTCAGATTTTCTACCGGACAGCCCTCGAGAGGAATCTGCCGGTGGCACATCAGACAGGTTGCATAATGGTGGTGTCCCTCAGAATGCAGCTTGTAAAATGCATTGTCATCTTCGGGAATGTAGAGTTTGTCTACAAAGTTTACTTTCTCAAAGGCATCTAAGATACGGTAGACCGTGGACATGCTGATGCACTCCATACTGCGGAGCGTCTCAAAAATGTCGATGGCACGAAGCGGGCGGTCGGTTTTCGACAGTAAATCGCACACGAGTTCCCGCTGGCGGGTCCGCTTTAAGCCCTTGGGCCAATCCATAACAAGTCTCCTCTCAGAATGTAATATGCAGCAGATCGATCAGAGTCCCGAACAAGACGCCATAGCCGTAGAGAATGGCAATAATAGCGGCATTTTTCTTTGGCTGGTCATTCTCACGGATGAGAACCAGAATCCCAATTCCTGCGCCGACGAGCAGACCGCTCATCATGGGCCCGGCACCAATCATGCCCTCGAGGTACAGCTGAGTGATGACAACGGAGGCGGCGCAGTTCGGAATGAGGCCAACGATACCGGCAAGAAGCTCACTTAAGAACAGACGATCGCTCAGAATGCTGGCCAGACGAGCCTGGCCGACAAAGGCAATCAAGGCGTTTAAGATGAGCGAGACAATAAACAGAAATACTGTAATTTTCAGGGTATGCTTCAGTGCTGCAAGCCAGATTCCGTCTTCCTCTTCATGTGCATGGTCATGTTCACACATGTGGTTAATGTCCACGGGGTCCCGCTCCGGGCGGTGCTTCCGGCCGCGGACCAGCCGCACAATGGCATCCAGACTAAATCCTCCAATCATACCAAGCAGGACTTTCATGCCAAGAATTTTGAGGATGGTCAGTATTGGGACTTGCTCCGAGATAAAAATAGGCAGCATTTCATCCGAGGTGCTGAGATAGACCGCAATCAGCGTACCGACCGTAATGACACGGCCCGCATAAAACGATGATGCGGCGGCAGAAAATCCGCACTGGGGAATAACGCCGATAAGGGATCCCCACAGCGGACCCCAGCGACCAGAGCGCTGAATAAGATTGTTCGTCTTCTCACTGGTCCGGTGTTCCAGCCACTCCATAAGCAGGTACGCCAAAAACAGAACAGGCAGGGTTTTCAGTGTGTCAAGACCGGTATCCTTCAATACATCCACAATGGTTGACCACATGCCAGTCACCTCCTGAATCAATCGCAAATGCGAGCCATTCGCGTTTAGCGTTTATGTTATCATCTCCGCTGGTCTTTGTCAACAAAAAAAGACTGCATCGCCAGGGCAATGCAGTCTGGGCCAATTCAATTTACTCGTCGTCTTCCTTGGCGATCTCAATGCCGAGCTCTGCGAGCTGTTCCGGACCTGCCGGAGACGGGCACTCGGTCATCGGCTCGGATGCGTCTTTAATCTTCGGATATGCAATGACATCACGAAGCGTGTCTGCGTTCAGCATCTGCATAACCAGGCGATCCAGGCCCATGCCCATTCCACCGTGCGGGGGAGCACCATATTTGAATGCAGTGGTCAGATAGCCGAACTTCTCGTTGGCCTCTTCCTGAGTCAGGCCGAGCAGACGGAAGATCGTGTTCTGAAGGTCCGGATCCGTAATACGGATAGAACCGGAAGAGAGCTCAACGCCGTTGAGAACCATATCGAAAGACTGGGCGCGAACGTGCTCCTTGTCAGTCTCCAGATAAGGAAGGCACTCATCCATTGGTGCAGTGAACGGATGGTGGGCGGCAACCCACTCGCCCAGTTCATCGTCCCACTCGAAGAATGGCATCTCGACAATCCAGAGGACATTGTACAGGCCTTCCGGAATAATATCCAGTTTCTTTGCCATAGTGACACGAAGAGCACCAAGTGTGGTGAGAACATTGCGGTTGATGGTGTCGGCAATAATCAGAATGAGGTCACCGGCTTCTGCGCTGCCGGTCTTAGCCATTTCGGCAACAACTTCCGGGGCTACGAACTTGTCGAAAGAGGACTTCAGGCTGCCATCGTCAGCCACACGGATCCAGGCAAGGCCTTTCGCGCCAATGCCCTTAGCCTCTTCCGTCAGTTTCTTAATGCCTTTCTTGGAAATTGCAGCGTTTCCGCCCTTTGCGGTAATGGCACGAACGCTTCCGCCGCCTTCTACTGCGCTCTCAAAGACACCGAAGCCGCAGCCTTTGACGACATCGCTCAAGTCATAGATTTCCATGCCGTAGCGGGTATCCGGCTTGTCGGAACCGTAGCGCTCCATGGCCTCATGATACGTCATACGGGGCAGAGGAGTCGGAATGTCGACATCCAGCGCCTCCTTGAAGACGCGTTTAATGAACTGCTCACCGATATTCAGGATGTCATCCATCTCAACAAAAGACATCTCAAAGTCAATCTGCGTGAATTCCGGCTGACGGTCAGCACGGAGGTCCTCGTCGCGGAAGCAGCGTGCAATCTGCATGTAGCGGTCAAAGCCGGCTACCATGGAGAGCTGCTTGTAGAGCTGCGGGGACTGGGGGAGAGCATAGAACTCGCCATGGTGAACTCTGGACGGTACCAGATAGTCCCGGGCACCTTCCGGAGTGGACTTGATGAGCATAGGAGTTTCAATTTCAATGAAACCGTTCTCATCGAAGAAATCCCGGGCGATTTTGGTAATGCGGTGACGCATTAAGATATTTTTCTGCAGTGCCGGGCGGCGGAGGTCCAGATAGCGATATTTCAGTCTGGTGTTCTCTGCCGTGTTGACATCGTCGGTAATCTCAAACGGTGTGGTCTCGGATTTGCCGAGAATCTTCAGCTCGGTAACAAAAATCTCGATGTCGCCGGTGTGGATGTCCTTGTTTTTAGAGGAACGCTCCCGAACAGTACCTTTTGCCATCAGGACAAACTCAGACCGTACGGTCTCTGCTTTATCAAAGACGTCCTTGTCTGTGTCTTCGTCAAATGCAAGCTGTACAATACCGGTGCGGTCACGGAGATCAATAAAGAGGATTGATCCGAGATTTCTGCGTTTTGCGGCCCAGCCGGCAACAACAACTTCCTGTCCTACAGACTGGATATCGAAGTCGTTACAGTAATTGGTCCGCTTCATACCATTCATTCTGTCCATTAGTGTTTACCTCCAAACGGGAACGATCCATTCAGTAACTGGCTTAAGTCGACATCTTTCAGATCGTCGGCATCCATCTCCTCACTGAGACGAGAGACCGATTTCTGGATGGCAATGGAGTCAAATTCCTCTTCCAGCTGCTGGAGAGCAATTTCCTGCTGCTCGCCTGTCGGCATATATTTCAGGTTAACTTTTCCGCTCTCGAGTTCGTTGTCTCCAATGACGGCAACGAAGTCGGCGTGGACTTTATTGGCATATTTCATCTGCGCCTTGATGGAACGGCCAACAGTGTCGGTCAGGCAGAACACACCCTGTGCGCGGAGATTGTGAACGATTGTAGTAGCTTTAAGAAGTGCGGCATCTCCGGCTGTGGCAATGTACAGCTCCGGATTCTGCGGCTTCGGAAGTTCAATATTCTGAGCTTTGAGGAGAATCATCAGACGCTCCATGCCCATACCAAAACCGAGTGCCGGAATATCTCTTCCGCCGAGCTGCTGGCAGAGACCATCATAGCGTCCGCCTCCGCATACTGTGCCCTGGGCACCAATTTCTGATGAGACAAATTCAAATACGGTCTTGGTGTAGTAGTCCAGACCACGGACAATGCGGGGATCTACCGTATAGGGAATATTCATGGCCTTTAAGTAGGTCTGCACTTTTTCGAAGTGGTCTTTGCAGTCATCACAGAGATAGTCGAGAACGACAGGAGCATTATCCAGGAGTTCTCTGGATTCACCCTTGCAGTCAAGGATTCTCATAGGATTTCTTTCCAACCGTTCTTTGCAGGTGTCGCAAAGCTCATCTTCATGTGCCTTGAAGTAATCGTAAAGTGCTTTCTGATAGTTCTGACGGCACTCCGGATGTCCAATGGAGTTAATGCGAAGTTCCAGTCCCTTTACACCGAGGAAGCTGAAGATCTCATCGGCCAGAGCAATAATTTCCGCATCTTCTGCCGGGCTCTCGGTGCCGAAGCACTCGACACCAAACTGGTGAAACTCTCTGAGGCGTCCGGCCTGCGGCTTTTCATACCGATAGCAGGATGTCTGGTAGAACACTTTAAACGGGTTTGGCTCATTGAAAAGACCGTGCTCCAGGTAAGCCCGGACCGCGCCAGCGGTTCCCTCCGGGCGAAGCGAGATGGAACGCCCGCCTTTATCGTTAAATGTATACATCTCTTTTTGTACCACGTCAGTGGTATCACCAACTGAGCGGTCAAACAGTTCTGTGTGTTCAAAAACCGGGGTTCGGATTTCCCGGAAGCCATAGTTCATGGCGATGTCCGCGAGGGTCGACTCGACAAAGCGGAGCTCTCCGCTCTCGGACGGCAGGGTGTCCTGCGTGCCCTTGATGGCCTTCGTAATGAGCGACATTCCAACGCCTCCATATCAATAATTCCAATAATCCATGAGATTATACAATAAAGAGCGCCAAACCGCAATTGGTCTGACGCTCCCAAAAGTATTCTGTTTAAACCGTACCTACACGGATGGTGTTGGTTCCACCGACCTTGCCGGCAATCTGTCCGGCAGTCATAACGACGTTGTCTCCCTCTTTGAGGTGGAACATGTCTTTGGCCACGTGCATGGCATGGTAGAACATGACATCGTTGGAGTCAAACTCCTCACTTAAGACTGGAGTTACACCCCAGCTCATGTTAAGCCGTCTCCAGATCCGCTCCTGTGTTGTCATACCAATAATATCGATGGGGCAGCGGAACCGACTGACCATTCTGGCCGTCCGTCCGGAAATGGAGTTAACCACAATGCACTTTGCACCAATGTTGGTTGCCATAGAGCAGCAGGAGTGCGAAATGGCGTCCAGATTATTTTTAATATGGAAGTGGGTGTCGGAAAACCACTCGTCATAGTCAATATGCTGCTCTGTAACTTCGCAGATATTGGACATGGCCTCAATGGCCTCAACCGGATATTTACCAGCAGCAGTTTCACCGGACAGCATTACGCAGGAGGTTCCATCATAAACTGCATTGGCAACGTCGGATGCCTCTGCACGGGTCGGCCGCGGCTCATGGATCATGGATTCTAGCATTTCTGTAGCGGTAATGACCCGTTTACCAAGGAGACGGCATTTGCGGATGAGGTACTTCTGGACGGAAGGAACCTCGTCGTACGGAATTTCCACACCTAAATCGCCCCGGGCGATCATGATGCCGTCCGCAATCTTGCAGATATCCTCAATGTTGTCGACGCCGGAACGGTTCTCAATTTTGGCAATGATCTCAATGTTCTCGCCGCCGTTGTCGTCGAGGAAATTGCGGAGATCTTTCATGTCCTGCTTATTGGAAACGAAGGATGCCGCAACAAAGTCAATGCCGTTCTTGATGCCAAAGAGGAGGTCGCTCTTGTCCTGCTCGCTCAGGAAAGCATTGGTCATGCGATGGTTCGGGAAGTTCATGCTCTTGTGGTCTGCCAGTTCACCGCCGGCAACACACGTACATACCGCATTATTGCCTTCCAGCTTGTCCACACGGAATTCAACCAGACCGTTGCAGACCAGGATGGTGTCACCAATGGTCAGGTCATTAATCAGGTTCTTATAAGAGACGGAGCAGTGGGTGGAGTCGCCTTCCACATCATCCGTAGTGAAGGTAAAGGTGTCGCCGTCTTTTACAACAGCCTTTCCACCTTTGAACACACCGGTCCGATATTCCGGTCCTTTGGTGTCCAGCATAATGGCAATGGGCAGATGCAGTTTCTTGCGGACTTTTTTCAGCCGGTTGATGAGGACCTGATGGCTCTCATGGGTGCCATGGGAAAAATTCAGACGGGCAACGTTCATGCCGGCCTTGCACATATCCGTGAGGACCGCTTCATCCTCACATGCGGGTCCGATAGTACAGATAATTTTTGTCTTTCTCATAGGGGAAAACCTCTTTACTTAGAACAGATATTATAAATAAAGAAATAATAAAAAGCCTGCGGAGAATACTCTCCGTAGGCTTTTAGTTTACTATGAATTTGTGTCTTTGTTAAGTGAATTCTTTGCAGGAATTACTCCTCAGTGTTTACATCGTCATGGAGCACTTCTGCACTCTTGTCTTTCGGATTGACGATGTCACGCCAGTCAAGATCTCCCCGGGCTAATGCGTGGATTAACGCCTCTGCTGTGGCAATATTGGTAGCAACGGGGACATTGTGGACATTACAGAGACGAAGCAGGTCCGCCTCAATAGGTTCCATGGGTTTTGGATTCAGCGGGTCCCCAAACATGAGCAGAAGATCGATTTCATTGCAGGCGACGCGGGACGCAATCTGCTGTTCTCCGCCGTGCTCACCGCTCATAAATCGCTGGATTTTCAAGCCTGTGGCTTCCGACACAATACGTCCGGTCGTTCCGGTAGCACAGATATTATGTTTGCTCAGAATTCCCGCATAGGCGATGCAAAACTGAGTCATGAGCTCTTTTTTGACATCACTAGCGATAAGGGCTATATTCATGCGCTCTTTACCTCCTCACGACCTAAAGCCTAAGACTGATTCTAGCATAAAACGACAACTTAAACAACAACTTTTGTCGATAACTGACAAAAACTCATTCTACCACTGTTAAACTTTCAGCGGAATATCCTCCCCTTGAAGTCGTCCAAGAATACGGGACACCGCTCTGGCTCCTTTTCCGGATTCTTCCAGTTCTGCTCCGGTCTGGGCAGACTGCACCAGGTTTTCATCTTCGGGAATAATTCCAATGAGCTGAAGCCCGGTGGAATCTATGACATCGTCAATGTTCAGGCTTCGGCCGGAACCGATGGCATGTTTATTAAACCGGTTAATAATCAGCCGGGCCGGGATGTCTCTTTCCGCCAGTCTGTCTGCCGCAACTGATGCGCTGCGCACACAGATCCGATCCGGAGTGGAGACCACCAGGGCCAGATCTGCCGTACAGGAGGCCGCTTCAAATCCGCGGCCGACACCGGCGGGGCTGTCGAGCAGGATGTAGTCGTAATGGTCAGTATACGCGTCGAGCAGGTCCCGTATTTGTTCTTCCGACGCATTAGGGAAGGACAGGGGAGCCGGGAGCAGATCCGGCCCTTCGGAATTGTGGATCACTGCATCGTGTGGAGAGCAGTTTCCACGAATGACGTCGCCCCAGTCATAGAGGACTAAATCGCCCAGGCCCAGCATAAGGTCTAATGTACGAAGGGAGATGTCAAAGTCAATGAGCAGGACATGGCTGCCCTCGTCATGGAGCGTCTTGGCAAATGCCGCGGCCAGCGTGGATTTGCCCACTCCGCCTTTTCCCGATGTGAACAAAATTTTTTTCATGGGGATAGGTTCCATGTACTGCATAGCCGGCCTCCTTTCTCCCGGAGTTCTCCTCAGGAGAGAACGGTATTATATCCCTGTACCGAGGGAACTTCTTTCTTTGAGAAATAATAGTCGAAAATCTTTGCGGCGCAGGGGGCAGTCTTCGCACCCTCAGTTGCGCACTCAATGCAGACGGTAACGGCAATTTCCGGCTTGTCATACGGTGCAAACGAAATGAAGAAACCGTTGTTACCGGAGACCCGGTGTCCATTGATGATTTTAACAATCTCAGATGTACCGGTCTTGGCTGCCGCCTTGACTTTGACACCCGCAAAGGCTTTGCGGGCATAACCGATAGTGACAACTTCCCGCATGCCCTTCTTGACCAGGTCAAGGTTTTTCGGGTCAATGTTTAGTTTCTGGCGGACCAGAGGCTGATTATCGATAATGGTATTTTTATAGTCTGCTGTCTTGACCGATTTAACCAGATGCGGCTGATACCGTGTGCCGCCGTTGGCCAGAGTAGAGACATAGTTGCTCAGCTGAAGAAGAGTAAACTGGTTGTCGCCCTCGCCGATGGCACTGGTGAGAACATCACCGGGGTTCCAGACGCCGCCGGCTGCCCGACGCTCTTCCGGACTGGAAATATGACCGGTTGCCTCGGAAATTTCGACGCCGGTCTTCGAACCGAGTCCGAAGTTTTCCGCCCACTCATCAATTTTCTCAATGCCAAGTTTTCGGGCTACCGAGTAGAACCAGCAGTTACAGGAATGGTTAATAGCTCCGACAACGTTGTTGCTGCCGTGGGCTACATGACCAGCACAAGAGAACTCATGTCCGCCGTACATGTAAATACCACGGCAGTAATAGTAGTAATTGCTGGTGATGGTTCCGGTCTGCAGAGCCGCAATAGCTGTGCATGGTTTAAATGTCGAACCTGGCTCATACAGTGACATGGCAGCACGGTTCCACAGAGGGTTCCCACTGTCTTTGGCCCACTCGGAATATTTTTCATCCCACTCATTGTTGTCGTAAGTGGGGTAACTGGCAATGGCCAGGATTTCACCGGTGTTGACATTCTGAACCACAACGGCACCTGCCGGCCGACGACCGGCCTGACCGCCGACACTGTGAACTGTGCTCGCGAGAGCATCCTGAGCAACCTTCTGGAGGTCACGGTCAATGGTCAGCACAACGGAATCGCCCTGTTTGGGTTCAATGGCGTAGGTCTCATGACGGTTTCCATTGGAGTCAACCGTAACAGCCTTCTCACCACGGGAGCCGCGGAGATAATCTTCCATGGATCGTTCAATACCGGTAGATCCGAAGACATCATGGATACCGTAGGCATTCCGGGCAATTTCTTCAGCCTCATCCTTGTCCTTGGCGTGCTTGATTTTTTCGCGGGTCTCCGCTTTCTTCTCGTCGTAGGTCTCCGCGGTAATGTCAGTTGTACGTCCCAGGATATGCGGGGCAATAGTTCCATCTACAAAAGTCCGATACGCTTTAACCTCATTGTCGACACCTTTATAGAAGTTACTGTTTTCCTTAATAATAGTAACCAGCTGAGTGGGAACATCATCCGCAAACGTGTACGGCATGGACGGGCCGAATCCGCCCTTTTCCATCTCAATTTGTACCGCCGCCAGCTTCAGGGCGTCTTCTTTCGAGTAGGCCTGAAGACCGAACTGTTTAATCATGGCGGACATACAGTTCTGCGCAGTGGCGTAGCTGTTCAGATTCAGGACATCTCCGGACTTCAGCCATTTGGCATAGGCCTGGTCACTCTTGTCCTTAATATTGAACACATATTTGCCGCCCTGGTAGACTATAGGCAGGTTGGTTATATATTTTACATTATTGGCTTCAAAGAGCTGAATTAACGACATAATCTCGTCGTTGCGGGCCTGCTGGTTTTTGCTGGTCGGGAATTCGCTCGCATTAAAGGTGATGGAGTTTCCTTTCCGGTTCGTAACCAGAGGCAGACCGTTACGGTCGAGAATTTCTCCACGGGCCGCATCCACGGTACTGGTATAGGCGCCAACAGAGCCGACATTGTTGTCATTAATAAGCATGGCATAAATCATGGTGCCAACGAGGACGACAAACAGTACGGCAATAATGACGTATTCCGCGACAATTCTGCTTTTCTTAATTCCCATAAAATGGTATCTCCTTAGGGACGTTCTTCCTCTTCAAAGAACTCTTTCCTCGGGTATTTGTCCATCATCTTCCGGCGGAATTTCCGAAAAATAATATAGTAGACTGGCATAAAGAGGAATGTATAGGCTGCGGAAGGCAGATAGAATGTGACAAACAGCATTCCCGCTCCCGGCTCTTTTCGTGCCACTACAAAAATGAGCCAGTAAATGACTATGTAGAGCACAGTTTCAGTACCGCCGAGCAGCAGGGCTGAACCAAGATTGTTCCGCATAAGATAGGTCAGCAGCAGACAGATTGCTGTTGAAGTAATGAGGAAAAACAGGGCATAGAACCCGTCTCCCCATCCGGATGCCGCATCCCAGAACGCTCCGGCCAGAATGGCAAACAGAGCACAGGTCCAGTTCTTCTCAAACATGGAGATGCAGACTACAACAGGAAGAAGCAGCCAGGCATGACAGCCCATGATTGTAGGGAAGAGATGCGGAGTGTTTTGCAGGAGAGCAGAGACCAGAATAATGACAACATAGAAGATTCTCGTATGATAGGTCCTCTTCTTGGTGTTGGACAGTGGCCTCTTCTCCGGATTTTTTAATGTGGTATAGAGATTAAACCGGTCAGCCAAAATTGTTCACCCTTATCTCGACGTGGTAGTAATTGCTCTCGTGGATGTGGTCCGCGCATTTCCGGATGTGCTACCCCGGGCAATACCGGGTTCTTCCGCCTGCGCCTGCTCCGCGCTGAGATCGCTGGCGACGGAGATGCCCTGACCTTTGAAGCTGGTAATGATAAGAACCTGAGAGATCTGGGAGATTTTAACGTTCGGCTTAATGACAGCGTAAGAGGAGATGTCCCGTGAACTGTCTTCAACATCAATAACGGTTCCGAGAACAAGGTCTCTCGGATAAATTCCGCCGATTCCTGCGGTGCATACCACGCCGCCCTTCTGAATCTGTGTGGTTCGGTCCAGACCGGCAAGCATACAATACCCTTTCCGTTTCAGAGAGGAGTTGTTGGTAACATAGCCGTTTTCTGCCGTACGAACTTCATAGGCACTGGCATTAATACTCGGGTCAAGGATTGTGGTTACCACACAGTAGGACGGTGCCACTTTTGTGACGACACCAATGAGCTGTCCGCGCCCATAGATAACCGGGTCGTTTACTTTGACTCCGCTGGCGCTGCCGCGGTCCAGAATAAATGTACCGTAGTTGTTTGCAGCATCTTTTCCAATAACAGAAGCCGCCTTAACCTTATAGTCCTTGTGCTGTGCCTGGAGATCTTCAAACGCCTCGTAGTTGGCGAGTTTCTCCTTGGTCTCCTGATAGTCCGCCAGTTCTTTCTGATATCCGGTTACCTGATTCTGCAGGTTTTTAATTTCCCGCTCATAGGTAGACGGACGAGTGAAGAACAGGCCGATCTGCCGGAAGCCTCGTCCAAGGACAGAACCGACATACTCAAACGGCTCAGCCGCTGTACCGGCAACAACACTGGCCGGTGAACTCCGTGAACCGAGAACGGCTGCCAGAATTACAAACAGAATACAGATGGCCAGCAGGATCATCAGGATCCGAAACCACACTGTCTTTACAAATTTTCGCATAGGTTTCCCCACTTACCTGTAAAAAAGCTTTTCATATAGTGAAAAGGGACTTTTTCTTCAAAAGCCCCTTTTTTCAGTCATATAAATTCAGCGGTAAGATCAGTCATCGTAGTTCTTGGTGCTGGTCAGGCTGAGCATGTCGTTCTCGAGGCAGATTCCGGTACCGTCAACGACGCAGTCCAGAGGACTCTCGGCAACATGAACCGGCATCTTGGTCTCAGCGGCAATCAGGCGATCCAGACCGCGGAGAAGAGCTCCACCGCCGGTAAGCATGATGCCCTGGTCGATAATATCTGCAGCAAGCTCCGGAGGAGTTTTCTCAAGAGTAGAACGGATGGCATCCATAATCTGATTTACATTGTCCGAGAGAGCCTCGCGGATTTCCTCAGAGGAAACCTCAATGTTCTTCGGAAGACCATCGACAAGGTTGCGGCCCTTGACGTCGATGGCACCTTCGCCCTCATACGGATACGCGGAACCGATCTTAATTTTAATGTCCTCAGCCGTGCGCTCACCGATGAGGAGGTTATATTTCTTTTTAATGTAAGCGATGATAGACTCATCGAAGCTGTCTCCGGCAACTCGAGCGGAGCAGGAAGTAACAATGTCACCCAGAGAAATTACGGCTACTTCAGATGTACCACCGCCGATATCTACAACCATGGAACCGGTTGCTTCTGCAACGGGAAGACCTGCACCGATAGCGGCTGCCATAGGCTCTTCAATAAGGGAAACCTGTTTGGCTCCGGCAGATCTTGCGGCGTCATGGACGGCGCGGCGCTCAACCTCGGTTACGCCTGACGGAATACAGATCATAACTCTGGCCTTATTGAGCGGGGAAGAATTCATTGCCCGGGAGATGAACTCCTTGAGCATATCTGCGGTAATATCAAAATCAGCGATAACGCCGTCTTTCAACGGGCGAACTGCGGTGATGGAACCGGGAGTACGTCCGATCATTTCTTTCGCTTCAGCACCAACTGCAACAACTTTATGAGGGGTAGAACGAACATCAACTGCAACAACAGAAGGTTCGCGAATAACAATTCCCTTGCCTTTCACGAATACAAGGGTATTGGCGGTACCGAGGTCAATTCCGATATCCTGTGTGAACATTGTGATTGAACTCCTTTCGGGTGGGTACATTTTTACCGTATTATAGCCATATTATAACGCACGAAATCGTCATACACAAGTTAGAAAATGTCAGTCGAACCGCGTGGAAATTCCATGCCGTTTCAGCGCACGGTACACTTCTGCAACGGGAAGTCCGACAACCGTGTAATAGTCTCCGTCAATCTTCCGGACCAGAAGCCGGCCAAGCCCCTGAATTCCATAGCTCCCGGCCTTGTCCATCGGCTCTCCCGTGGCGATATACGTGCGGATTTCCTCATCGGACAGCTCGTAAAAGTACACGTCTGTCTTGGAATAAAACGTCTCGGTCTGATCCCCATCCAGAATGGCAACACCGGTATACACACTGTGTTCTCTGCCAGAGAGACTCCTCAGCATACGAAACGCATCTTCTTCGTCTTTGGGTTTTCCCATGGGCTTTCCGTCGAGGACCACTAATGTATCGGCTCCCAGGACAACGAACGGTTCATGGTTCTTTGCGCCCCAGGCTTTTTGAGCCGTGCGGGCTTTTCCCAGCGCTAAATCGCAGACGCCCTGGCCAGGGTCAGAAATTTTCACCGTGCTCTCGTCGAACTCTGACGGGAACGATTTATACCGGATGCCCATCTCGGAGAACAGTTCCTTTCTCCGCGGCGATCCGGACGCAAGTATGAGCTTCACTGGTTTTCCTCCTTCATGGGTACAAGTCGGCCGGTCTCTTTCATGACATGGTATTTGAGCAGGGCAATCTGGGTCTTGGAATCTGTCAGTTCGTCGTCGCAGCACATACGGATGGCCTCGTCGAACGGAACGGAAACGACATCCAGGAATTCATCCTCGTCCAGTTTCTGCCCTATATTTTTCAATCCTGTGGCGGCATACATGTAGGTAATTTCCTCTGTGTAGCCCGGACTCGGGTAGTCCCGGCCAAGATCAAAGTAGGAGGTACCCACAAGCCCAGTCTCCTCGTGCAGCTCGCGGAGGGCGCCCGGAAATGGTTTCTCCCCGCGATTCAGCCGTCCTGCGGGAAGCTCCAGCATGGTCTCGCCGTACGGGTATCGGTACTGGCGAACCATAATAACGTGGTTGTCCTCAGTGATGGGGAGAACACAGACACCGTCAACGTGCTCCACGACTTCCCTGCTGGCAATCTTACCGTTGGGGAGCTGGACATCATCGTCCCGGATATTCATAATCCGGCCGTGGTAACGATAGATTTTTCGGATAGTTTTCTCTTCCAGATCCATGGAGATCCTCCTGAAACAGAAAAAGTGCTGTACCGTTTCGGATACAGCACTTTTTGATTTTTCTTATGCGCCGGTCTCGTCGCCGAGGTCAAACTCCAGCTCGGTGCCGCAGTTCGGGCACTGGATACCGCCCTTGTCCAGCATGGCCTCGTCAAACGAGATTTTTTCGCCACACTTGGGACACTCCACTTCATAGTCCGCGGAGTCGTCATCTTCCGGTTCCGTGTCTCCGGTCAGGACCAGCGTCTCGAGATCTCCGAGATCCATGTCGATTTCATCTACACGGTCGGACAGATCCTGATGTTCCTGGGCAAGACTTTCCAGCGTGTCTGAGAGATCCCCGAGAATGTCGGAGATTTGTTCAAACAGTTTGGTCTCCGGGGCATTCGCGTTTAAATGCAGTCCCTCCTGAAGACCTTTGAGATACGCAACTTTTTCGGACAGATCCATATTATCCTCTTGCGCTTATGCGCGGCCCATATACTCGCCGGTTCTGGTGTCGATCTGAATTTTTTCGCCCTCGTTGATGAAGAGAGGAACGCGGACTTCTGCACCGGTCTCAACCGTTGCCGGTTTGGTAGCGTTGGTAGCAGTGTTGCCGGCAAAGCCAGGCTCAGTCTGGGTAACTTCAAGCTCAACGAAGTTCGGCGGCTCTACGCCGAATACTTTTCCTTTGTAGGAGAGAAGTTTACAGGTCATGTTCTCTTTAACAAACTGGAAGGATTCAGGAAGGTCATCTTTGCCTACCGGAGTCATCTCGAATGTCTCGGGATCCATGAAATAGTAGAGGTCTCCGTCGTTGTAGGAGTAGTCCATCTCTTTTCTCTCAATATATGCGGTTGGGAATTTTGCGGTCGGGTTGTAAGATTTTTCAACCACAGCACCGGTAATTACATTTTTGGTCTTGGTTCTGACGAACGCAGCTCCCTTGCCTGGTTTTACATGCTGAAACTCTATGACCTGGAGAACCTGTCCGTCCTCTTCAAAGGTCACGCCGTTTCTGAAATCTCCGGCAGAAATCATAGAATAAACCTCCGATACGCTTGTGTACTAGTATTTTAATTCACTTTATTGTAGCTTAGCTTCCTGTTTTTTTCAACATTAAATGATCTGGAGCTCTTTTGGGAGCTTGCAGAAGTTGTAGGATCCATCCTCGGTTACGAGAAGCATATCCTCAATGCGGACACCGAATTTTCCTTCAATATAAATACCGGGCTCGCAGCTGACACAGTTGCCGGCCTGAAGAACGCCCTTGGAATTCGGTCCGCAGAACGGCTGCTCGTGGATTTCCACGCCGACACCGTGGCCGAGAGAGTGAGTGAAGTACTGGCCGTATCCGGCATCCGAAATAACCTTCCGGGCAACACCGTCATAATCTGATGCGGTCAGTCCCGGGCGAAGTGCCTTGCAGCCGGCAAGCTGTGCTTTCAGAACGGTGTTGTACACATTGACCATCTCTTCTGTTGCCTCACCGACAGCAAAAGTACGGGTGGTGTCGCTGTGATATCCATCATACAGGGCACCATAGTCAATTGTGACAAAGTCCCCCTTTTCAATGATCTTCTCTCCAGGGACACCATGCGGCTTGGATGAATTCTCGCCGCTAACGACAATGGTGTCAAAGGACAGACCGTCAGCACCATATTTTCTCATGCGGTAGTCGAGTTCGTTAGCAATATCTCTTTCACGGGCACCCGGTTTGATAAGCGGGATGGTGTCGAGAAGTGCCTTTTCTGCAATGTCCTGCGCCTTCTGCATTTTCTCCACTTCGAAGTCCAGTTTTACCTCTCTCAGGGAGGAGATCAGCATGTCCAGCTTGCTGGAGACATTGAAGGTGTAGGAATTCAGCATCCTGCGGCAGACGTTGAGGTCCAGGATGCTCATGCGCGAGGCCTCTACCAGAATCTCATTACAGCCGTATTTCTCCATGAGGCGATTCAGCTGATCATAAACGTGATTCTGCAGATATACGTCTGCCTCAGTGACAATCTTCTTAGCGTCTTCTATATACCGGCCGTCGGTAATAAACGAGCTGCCATCGCGGGTAACGAGAAGATAGCCGTTGCTCGCGTTAAATCCGGTGAAATACCGGCGGTTCTGCTCGCTGACAATCAGTGCGGCCTGTGTGCTCTTCAGTTCTTTTTCGAGTTCTTTCAGTTTCATGAAGACTCTCTTCTTTCTATTCGTTTTCCTTAGAATCTTTTCCCCGGACCCAGTCGACGGCATCCTGAAGAAACAGGACTACACTTTCCACCGTCCGGATAAATGGATACCAGTACGGCTTCCGGGTTTCTTTCTGATAGCGGTCCACAAAGATGGTATGGACGTGGGCTCGGCTGGCTCCCAGGATATCGGTAAACAGCTGGTCGCCAATCATAACCATCTCTTCCGGAGCCCGGTGAAGTTTTATACCGGCACGGCGAAACCCGAAGGGAAACGGCTTTCCCGCCAGCGCCACAACCGGAATGTCATACTGGTCTGCCAGTACCTTGGCCCGGTCCAGTTTGGCATTGCTCAGAAGGAGGACGGAGAAGCCCTCGTCTTTCATCTTCTGCACCCAGTCTTTGCTCCCCGGGAGCGGGGTAGTTGTGTTGTCATAGGAGGAGGTGTTGTCCGCATCCAGTAAAATGGCTTTGGCGCCCAGTCCGCGGATATCCTCCGGTGTTATGTCGGTGAGTCTCCGGCGATGCAGTTCCGGTCTCAGTCGATGTCTCATATAGTCCTCCCGGAAGTTCTTTCCCGGTGAAAAAGAAAACCGGCCGCAGGAAAAAGCCTGCAGCCGGTCTCAAATTCTTATTTATATTTGCGTTTGCGGGCAGCTTCGGATTTCTTTTTCCGTTTTACGGACGGTTTCTCGTAGTGCTCTCTTTTCCGAACCTCTTTAATGACGCCGTCGCGGGAGGTCTGTCTCTTAAACCGTCTAAGTGCGGAGTCGATAGACTCGTTCTCTCTGACTTTAATCTCGCTCATCTATATTTTCCCTCCTTCCAAACTAGCAGGGTAATACTTTCATTATGATTCACTAAAGTGAACAAAAAAGATTATACATCAGTTTCGCCGACATTGTCAATCTGTTTCCCCATATAGAGAGTCTGACTTGGATAGGCGAAAGAGCTGCCATTTTTCTCGACAATCTCCCGAATTTTGAAATTGATTTTCTCATTCACCTTCAGGTAATCGTCGTAGTTGGTTGTTTTGGTGAAATAGATGATCTGGATATCGAGACTGCTGTCCCCAAACCCGAGGAACGCGACGGAAATCCGTCCGTTGTCCACGTCGTCATCTTTTTCCAGCATGTCCTTAATCTGCTTAATGCATTTCCGCATAACCCGGTTCGGAGTCTCATAGTCAAGACCGATTATGGTCTTCACAAACCGTTTTCCCATGGCGGAGTAGTTCGTAATGGGCTCTTCCATGAGCTTGGCATTGGGAATAACGATGAGCAGATCTTCCATTGTACGAATGCGTGTGCTTCGCATTGTAATGTCTTCAATGGTCCCTTCCACAGAAGGCGTCTGTATATAGTCACCTACATCGAACGGGTGATCGGAGACAATTTCAAAGCCGCTGAACAGGTTCGTTGCGGTATTTTTGGCGGCCAGAGAAATGGTTAAACCGCCAAGGCCGAGACCGGTAATAATTCCGTTGATGTTGTACCCCAGCTCACTCACAATAATGCACACAGAGAGTGAGACAATAATGAGCTTTAAGACATTGGCCACAAAGCGGATAGCCACTTCATTGGTCTTGTCGTTTTTCTCATTGATTTTGATGGTCATCTTTGTAGCCGTCGGGGTGAAGTTCATCAGCGCCCACGTCAGCAGCGCAATATTGACAATTCGATAGCCTCGGGTCAGGAATGAGTCAAACCCGCCGGAGGTTCCGGATATTTTAAACAGGGCAAAGATGCCGGTCAGGATAATAAATCCGCGGAGCGGATCCCGCAGAGAAGTGTACACTCCCTGCTCCACAACCGGCCACTTCTGAAACAGTTTGGACAGACCCTTGCTGATCCAGACGGATAACTTTCTGGAAAGAACCAGCATGAGGATGCAGACAATGAGACCGGAAATAACCGCCGACCGGTTGTCTACAAGTCCATTCCACCAGCGGACAATCTCTCCCCAGATGGTGGTAAACGTGCTGACGAAGTTTCCCATAAATTATTTCACCACAATATTGACCAGACGGCCCGGGATATAGATTTCCTTGACGACAGTCTTGCCATCAGTGTATCCCTTGACCTTTTCGTCGGCTTTTGCAGCGGCAAGAGCATCTTCTTTGCTGATGTCCGACGGAATGGAAATTCTGGAGCGGACTTTTCCGTTGACCTGAACCGCAATTTCAACAACATCATCGATGCATTTGTCCTCATCATAGGTCGGCCACTCGGACTGGCAGAGCATGCCACCGTAGTTCTGCTCGGACCAGATTTCCTCGGTCATGTGCGGAGCGAACGGGTTGAGAAGCTGAATGAATGTCTTCAGCTCGGCACGGTTGATGCTGCCCTTGTCGTAGATCTTATTGAGAAGTGTCATAAGCGCGGCAATGGCCGTGTTAAACTTCATCTTTTCAATATCGTCAGAAACTTTCTTAACCGTCTTGTGGAACGATGCGGAGAGTTCCTTGCTGTACTCGTCACCGTCAACAAGAATATCCTGAAGCGCCCAGGTACGGTCCATAAACCGTTTCATACCTTTAACGCTCTTCTCAGACCACGGTGCAGCCTTTTCATAATCGCCCATGAAGAGGACATAGGTCCGGAGAACATCTGCGCCGTACTCATCAACAACATCGTTCGGGTCAATAACGTTTCCGCGCGATTTACTCATCTTTACGCCGTCAGGTCCAAGGATAAGGCCCTGAGCGGTCCGTTTTGCATACGGCTCTGCATTCGGAACCTCTCCAATGTCATGGAGGAACTGGTTCCAGAATCGGGAGTAGATCAAGTGGCGGGTAACATGCTCCATGCCGCCGTTGTACCAGTCAACCTGACCCCAGTACTTTAATTTTTCAGGATCCGCAAATCGCTCGTTATTGTGGGGGTCCATATAGCGGAG
>CAYRKX010000017.1:0-37431 GCA_964425185.1 uncultured Eubacteriales bacterium | reverse complement strand
AGCCGGTCATCTACAACAAGATGGGTGGTTTCTCCGGCCCGGCTATCTTTCCGGTAGCAGTCCGAATGGTGTATCAGGTCTATGAGGCGGTGAATATCCCCATCATTGGTATGGGCGGTGTCGCCTCCGCGGAAGATGTCCTGGAACTCATGCTGGCAGGTGCCACGGCGGTGGAAGTTGGTGCTTCCAACCTGGTGGATCCGTTTGCCAGTAAGAAGATTATTGAGGACCTTCCGAAAACCATGGAAAAATATGGCATCAGCCAGTTAAGCGAGATTATTGGAGGAGCACATTAATGGGAAAAGACGTTATTATTGCCTGTGATTTTCCGGGCAGGGAAGAGACCATGACATTTCTGGACCAGTTTGGAGAGGAACGGCCGTTTGTAAAGATCGGCATGGAGCTCTACTACTCCGCCGGCCCGGATATGGTACGGGAACTGAAGGACAGGGGCCACAAGGTTTTCCTCGACCTCAAGCTTCATGATATTCCCAACACTGTCAAGAGAACTATGGGGGTTTTATCCGGACTGGGCGCAGATATTGTCAACGTCCATGCGTCAGGCACTATTGCCATGATGGAGGCTGCTCTGGAAGGTGTGACCCGGCCAGATGGAACCAGACCTCTGGTTATTGCCGTCACCCAGCTCACGTCTACTTCGGAAGAGCGCATGCAGAAAGAACTGCTCATTAACGCAACTATGCCGGAGACCGTTATGCACTATGCTGAGAATGCCAAGAAGGCCGGACTTGACGGAGTAGTCTGCTCCCCACTTGAGGCAGAGGCCGTTCACAGCCGCTGCGGCAGAGACTTTATGACGGTAACCCCGGGAATCCGGTTTGCCGACGGAGAGGTCGGAGACCAGGTCCGTGTCATGACGCCGGAAAAGGCCAAGGCCAACTCGGACTACATTGTTGTCGGCCGTCCCATTACTCAGGCTGATGACCCGGTTGCCGCATGGAAGAGATGCGTCAGAGAATTTGTCGACTAACGTTTACCAATAACTATGGGAGGATGTCTAACCATGAAAGATATAGCGAAAGATCTGCTCAAAATTCAGGCCGTATTCCTGAAGCCGGACGACCCGTTTACCTGGGCCAGCGGCATTAAAAGCCCCATTTACTGCGACAACCGTCTGGTTCTCTCCGATCCTGCGGTGCGCACCGATGTAGAGAACGCCATTGCGGAGACCGTAAAGAAGAACTTCCCGGAGGCAGAAGTGCTGGAAGGAACTTCTACTGCCGGTATTGCCCATGCAGCTATTGCTGCTCAGATTCTCGGCCTGCCCATGGGCTATGTCCGCGGCAGCAGCAAGGATCATGGCAGAAAGAACCGCATTGAAGGCAAACTTGAAAAAGGTCAGAAAGTTGTCGTTGTAGAAGACCTGATTTCCACAGGCGGCAGTGTACTGGATGTCGTTGATGCGCTCCGTGAAGCCGGTGCTGAGGTTTTAGGAATCGTCAGTATCTTTACTTATGGTATGCAGAAAAGCGCAGATCGCCTGGGAGCAGCAAACGTTACGAATATCAGCTTGACCAACCTCGATGAACTGATTGATGCTGCGGTAGAAGAAAAGTACATCGCCCCCGAGGATGCGGGCAGAATCCGGAAATTCCGGGACAATCCCTCCGATGAGAGCTGGATTGGGGAGGCCAAATAAATGAAAAAAGATCTGATTGACATCCGGGACCTCACCAGTACCGACATTGACGATCTCATCCAGCTGGCGCAGAACATCATTGCCTACCCGGAGCAGTACGCCCATAAGTGCGACGGCAAGAAACTTGCCACACTGTTCTACGAGCCGTCGACCCGGACTCGTCTGAGTTTCGAGTCCGCCATGTACGAGCTTGGAGGCAACGTCATCGGCTTTGCAGATGCTAAGAGCTCTTCGGTCTCCAAGGGCGAGACCGTGGCAGATACCGCGCGGGTCATAGAGTGCTTCGCCGACATTATTGCCATGCGTCACCCGAAAGAGGGCGCTCCGCTGGTTGCGGCCCAGAACGTCCACATCCCAGTCATCAATGCCGGCGACGGCGGACATAACCACCCGACCCAGACGCTGACAGACCTGCTCACTATCTACCGCGAAAAGGGACGGCTGGACAACATGACTATCGGCTGCTGCGGCGATTTAAAATTTGGAAGAACCGTGCACTCGCTGATCAGTGCCATGTCCCGTTATCCTAATGTGAAATTTGTTCTCATCAGTCCGGACGAGCTGAAAATTCCGGAAAATGTCCGAACGGAAATTCTGGACCGCTACAACATTGAGTATGAGGAGACCCGGTCTCTGGAGGCGGCAATGCCAAACCTCGATGTTCTCTATATGACCCGAGTTCAGCAGGAGCGGTTCTTCAACGAGGCCGACTATATCCGCCTGAAGGACACCTATATTCTCACACCGGAAAAGCTGAAGAGCGCGAAGTACGATCTCTCCATTCTCCATCCGCTGCCGCGTGTCAATGAGATCTCCTATGAGATCGACAAGGATCCGCGTGCCTGCTACTTCCGCCAGGTTCGCAACGGAAAATACATTCGGATGGCACTGATTCTGAAACTTCTGGGGGTAGACGTATGATTATAGGAACAATTGTCAACGGACTGGTTATTGACCATATTCCGGCCGGACGCGGCATGGAGCTGTACAACTATCTCCACCTGACCGATCTTGACTGTGAGGTTGCACTCATTAAGAACGCATCCAGTAAGAAGTACGGGAAAAAGGATATCATTAAGATTAACGACATGATTGTCATCAACTACGATATCCTCGGTTATATTGACCCCCGCATTACGGTAAATGTCATTCAGAACGGGGAGCGGGTGAAGAAAGTTCACCCGGAGCTTCCGGAGACCATTACCGATGTCATCCGGTGCAAGAATCCACGCTGTATTACTTCCATTGAGAGTGAGCTGCCACAGATTTTTAAGTTGACGGACCGTGAAAACTGCGTCTACCGCTGTGTTTACTGCGATACGAAGGCCGAACACCCGAAATTTTGAGCTATAGATTTAAATTGAATAGATTTTAAACAAAAACTGTGATATGATTGTGGTAACTTATTCCTTGTTTGGGAAAAGAGGATAAGTTGAGGATAAATGAAAAAGGGGATAGTGAGTCATGTCACAGAGAACGGAAAAGGCAATTGCCGCCTCGTTTAAGCATCTGCTGCAGAAAAAGTCGCTCAATAAGATCACCATCAGTGATATTGCGAACGACTGCGGGATTAACCGGATGACATTCTATTACCACTTCCGGGATATCTACGATCTCATTGAGTGGATTTGCGACGAGGACTGCAAGACAGCACTTGACGGCATCAAGGGGCTGGAAAACTGGACCCAGGCTCTGGAAAACTTCATCAATGTTCTGTATGAGGATCGGGCGTTCATCATCAGCGCGTTCCACTCGGTGGAGCGGGAGAAAATTGATGAGTATCTTCACAGAGTGATCTCCGGCATTCTGACGAATTTCATCAACACACTGGAGAGTAGTCAGTATGTCTCAGCGGAGGATAAACAGTTTATTGCCGACTATTACACGTATGCTTTTGCAGGTCTGTTAACCCAGTGGATCAGCACCGGTATGAAGGATATCCGGGAGCGGCTGTTCCGCCAGATTAAGACGATTACCGCAGGAAATATCCAGCGCAGCCTGGAGCTGTTCGAAACTTCGCGTGATGAGAAGTTCCCAACATCTGCTGTAATGTGATGGGATTTTCTACACAAATTAAGTTGTGCACATTGATAGGACAACCAGGCAAGGTTATGATACTAAGTGTTAGGGGAAATCAACATACTTGCTTGGGTTGCCTGTTGGAGGTAAGCGCCAATACCTGCAATTCGTAATTCAAGAAAAAAGGCTCTGAGCATTTTGCTCAGAGCCTTTTTGATTTATAGACCGAATTTTGGCTAGGACCTGTTTAAAGCGGAAGGTCAACCTGCTTTCCCAGTCCGAAAGAGTAGAGAATCAGGCCAGAGACTTCCATGCCCGTAATTTCATGCATGGCATAGGCATAGATGTGCAGCTGGTCTGTGTAGAGTTCCGCCAGTTCTTCTCCACTTTTGACATGATCTGTTTTGTAGTCTAAAACAACAAGTTTACCGTCCTCTACAAATGCGGCATCGACAATTCCCTGCATGAGAGTGGGCGCTTTTGCGGACTCTCCCTGAAGGTCAGAATTGAAATACCCGGCAGGAATGGAAATATTGAACTGCTTTTCCCGCATGATTTCCGGGCTGCTCTTCATGCGGCGGTAGAGAGCGGACTGGAAAAACTTTTGCACCTTACTGAGCGGAATAACTTTGGACTCTTCTTCTGAGAGAAGGCCGGCGTCAGTCATACGTTTCAGCTCTTGTTCCGGGTCAGATTCTGCCGTGGTAAAGTCTGCATACTGCATATACTTGTGAAGGGCTGTACCGCGTTCCGCTGGAGTCAGGCCCCCATGCGACAGAAAGTCCGGACGGGCGTGGGCAAAATTACGGGTAGAAAATTCCTGCTCTTCTCCGGCCTGAGATGCCGTGCGTTTGGAGGCTGTCTGGGACAGAGTCTTCCAGGGATACACATAACGTACCCGTGAGGAAATGTCTTGAATGAGGGCCTCGGTGTGTGCTGTTGGCTGGAATTCGTTCAGTTCTTCAACCTCGGTCTCCTCCGCCGGCGCCGGGTTCAGGTCCACATGGAATGCAATATCTGTGGAGTCTGGCAGGGTATCTACAGGAAAGTCCAGAGTGTTTCTTAAACTGATGGCATCCGGAAGCCGCAGCAGACTTAAGAGAAGCCAGTCAGAGAAACAGCTGGCAGTCTGAACCAGATACGGTGGAATACGTTTGCCGGGAAGAAGGGCCTGGGCGTTCTTTTGAATTCGGGTATCCAGGAATTGAATTCCCCCGAGAATAACCAGCCGCTCTTCGGCACGGGTCATGGCAACATAGAGGAGTCGCAGAGACTCGGAACGGGAGCGTTTTTGTACCTCTTCACAGATTGCCGTGTGAAACAGGGTGGGGAAGGTGTTCCCCGTCTTCGGATCCCGGCCCTTGAGGCCGATTCCAAGTTCAGGGTGCAGTACCATGGGCTGTCTCTGGTCAATGTCGTTGAATTTCTTCCCTATGTTAGCGAGAATACAGATTTTAAACTGCAGTCCCTTACTTTTGTGGATGCTCATAATCCTGACTACATCCGCGTTTGGCGAGAGTGTGGCCGCGGCGGATGGATTGATATTGTTCTCCGCCATACGATCGAGGTATCGGATAAAGCCGGACAGCCCGTAGAAACTGAAAGAGTCGTACTTATCTGCATAGTTTAAAAGAAGATGCAGGTTTGCCACGCGCTGGTCCCCATTGGGCATGGCCTGGACTATAGATAAAAAGGCAGTCTCTTCGAAGATCTCCCGGAGCAGATCACCCGCAGGCATAGATACGGAGTGACTTCTGTACCTTCTGAGACTGTCCAGAAACGAGTCACATTTCTGGTCGCCATTTTGCGCCGCCGTCAGCACGGCAGAATAAATGGAGTCATGAGGATGGCTGACACGGATTTCTGACATCTCATCTGCTGTGAACCCGTAGAGAGGGGACATCATGACAGCCAGAAGCGGAACATCCTGGAGCGGGTTGTCAATAACCCGCAGGAGGGAGAGAATTTCCTGTACATCGGCCGTGTCGAGAAAGCCGCCGTTGGTGTCACTGTAGAGTGGAATTCCATACTGGGAGAACACCTTCCGGTAAGTATCTGCCGTGTTTTTAGGCGATGCCATCAGAATGGCGAAATCCCGAAACTCCAGCGGCTGGTCACTGTCTTTAGACTGCTCCATTTCCGATAAAATGTAACGAGCCGCATAATCAGCCTCGCGCTCCAGCGTGTTTTCGGTTCGACCCGGCTGGAACAGGTGTACCTCGGTGTCCGGGCGATCCACTGGTCTATACCCGGTGTTCCCAAAATACAGTTTTTCCTCGTCGGTATAGTCCAGGTCTCCAACTTCTTTGGTCATGAGCTGTCCGAATACAAAATTGACTGTATCCAGAACACCTTTTCGACTTCGAAAATTTTTCCCAAGAATTACTTTTGCCGGGTACTCATCTTTTTCCCGGTCGTAGAGCGGGTAGGTCTCCTGGCGCTGCAGAAACAGCTCCGGACTGGCCTGACGAAACCGGTAAATGGACTGCTTGACGTCTCCTACCATGAAGAGGTTGTTTTCATCCCGGGAAATGGCGCGGAAAATGAGATCCTGAGCGCGGTTGATGTCCTGGCACTCATCGATGAGAATCTCGTCGTACTGCCGGCTGATTTCCGCGGCGAAGTCGGTGAAAACCGGATGTTCGACGCCGGGATCTTCGGTCAAAAGCTGCAGGGCAAGGAGTTCTACGTCGGAAAAGTCCAGAGCATTTTCCTCCAGCTTGAGAGCGCGATAACTGCTGTCCAGCTTTTCAACGGCTTCTACAAGTTTTTCGGCAAGAGGCCGGAGATTCTGGCAGTCTTCCCGTGTCTCTTCCAGGGTTGCCGGGAGCATTTTGGGCAGTGTGGTGGTGAGAGCGTTCTTAACGATGTCGTTTCGGACGTTCTTGGCATATTCCACCAGGGTAATGGAGTCCTCGGAGAACTGATCCTGGGTTTTCTTGGTGTATGGTTTTTTCCACTTGGAATAAGGGTGACTGTCTTTGTTCCCCAAGTCTACAGCTTCAGCAAAGTCATATTGTAATACCACTTCCCGAATATCCTGAATGCGTTTGCGGTCCTCTTTGTAAAGGTCGACCGGTGCGGTACCACTCAGGTCCGGCTGAGCCTCCATGTCTTTCAGAACCTGCTCCACCTTCTTTTCCAGATAGCTCAGCATACTCAGTACACTGGAAAGGATGGACTGAACAATGGGAGATGTCTCAAGATGGTCAGCGTCATATTCTTTCAAAGACTGGTGCAGCCAAGTGGAAGGCGAAGGGTAAGAACGGGAATAGGTGTACAGCTTGAGAATGTTGTCCTCAATGACAGAGTCGTCTCGGCCAGTGACGAGAAGATTGCACAGGTCCCGATAGGCCTGATCTTTCTGGTCTTCATAATAGTCACTGACGACACTGCTGACAGCTTGACGCTGTAAAATGTCGCTTTCCGATTCGTCGAGCATACGGAAGTCCGGAGAGATGCCCAGCTGGTCAAAGTTCTCCCGGACCAGAGCACCGCAGAAAGAGTCGATAGTACAGATCTTGGCCGAGGGCAGGAGCATTTTCTGCTTCTGAAGATTTTGATTTTCCGGGTCTTCTCTCAGGAGCTGATCCAGTGCAGCCGTCAGACGGGTCCGCATCTCACTGGTAGCAGCTTTGGTGAATGTGACAATCAGAAGCCGATCTGCCGGGGTTGGATGCTCCGGGTCGGTCAGCCGCTCAATAACCCGTTCTACCAGAACGGCAGTCTTTCCCGAGCCGGCAGCGGCGGAGACTAACAGTGTTCCCCGCCGGGCGCGGATGGCGTCCAGCTGTTCCGGGGTCCATTTCATGTCTTTACTCATGAGACTGTTTTCCCTCCTCGTCCTGCAGAATGTCAAATACTTCCTGATTCTTCATCTTGGTAATTTCCCGTCTCTTTCCGTCTTCAAACCCGCAGACAGCGCGATAGTCGCAGTAGTCGCAGATATGCTGATAGTCAGTGTTAAAGGCCGGCATAGCGGGAATTTCTCCCTGGTGAAGGCCTTCTGCCATCTCACAGAGAATTCTGTCAATTCTCCGGTGCAGCAGTTTCATGTCCCGCTCCGTAATCAGGTTGCCCTGGAGCTCGCCGCTCTTCTTCTGCGTAATGGGAATATATTTTCCGCCGAGTTCCTTCTCCATGGCTGTAAGAGTATTTTCGTCCAGCAGAAACAGACCGCTTCCGCGGTTTTCCTTAGCCTGGTCTTTCAGCTCCTTGTCACTCGGCCCGGAGCGGGACGTCTGGCTGATAATATTTCGCCTGGCGGGATAATATAAAATTCCCGCCGGTTTAACGCTGCCATACCGTTCCTGGCCTCCGGCTTCTACAGCAAACATATAAATAAGCATCTGCATGTTCAGACCGTAAAGAACGTCCGACAGTACAAAGTCTTTGCCGCCGGTCTTATAGTCAACAACTCGGACATAGGTCACATTGTCTTTCGGATAAGTATCAACCCGGTCGATGGACCCGGTAATGTGCAGAGCACCACCGTCATTTAAGGACAGAGAGTAAGGAGGAAGTCCGTCTTCTGTTCCAATACCCAGCTCGAAATCGGTAGGTACAAATTTGCTCTGCGCAAATTCCTCGCACAGGCGATTGACGATGTCGTACAAAGACACAGCGAGCTGCTGATACAGGTACTGGAACCGAAGAGTTTTATCTTCCAAACCGCCCATGTACTCGTCCACATAGACTCTCAGCCATTTATCCACTTCGGCATAACGCTGCGTTGGAGTGAGAATACAGAGCTTATCTATGGGGTATTCTGAGATGAGATGCTCCAGAACGTAATGGACTACTGTGCCGCTCTGAGCAGGGTCCAGTCTGGCCGGCTTTCTTGGCCTGGCATTTAACCCGTAATGACAGAAGTACTGGAACGGACAGCGGTAATAAGTATCTACTCGAGAGGCAGAGAGCTGCATGTTCTTACCAAATAGTTTTACCGCTACTTCGTGGTTGTTGATATGGAAGGGTGCCTGTTTTACTGTGAGGTCCAGGGCTTTCAGACGGTCCCTCTCAAATTTGGACTTCTGCAGAACTCTGCCCAGGGCGAACGCGTTTTCCTGGTCCGTTTCATTATGGGGGTGGAGCAGACCAGCATAGGTCTGGAAGGTCGAATTTTCGGTTTCGCAGTAATAGGATGGCGGCAGAAGTCCCGCATCCAGTCCGGGATGTTCGTCTGAAGGTGCCAGGTCGGGGAACAGAGAACGGACACTGCTGATGATGGGAGAGGGGAACAGCCCGGAACCGTCAGAACTGATCCGGTGATAGGAAAAGTAGACCCGGTCAGATGCTGCAGTTGCTGCCGTGTATGCGGTGAACCGTTCTTCCGCGGCAACCAGTTCGTCTGGCAGAGAGAGTTCAATTCCCAGGCTCTCCAGCTCATGGCGGTCATGGGCTGAAAACAGGCCGCTGCTGGAACCGGCTGCAGGAAATACACCCTCTTCGCACCCGGCGACGAAGACGACTTTCGGGGAGCTCAGACGGATTCGGTCGGCAGAACCGATGGTGATTTCATCCAGACTTTGAGGGATTTCCCCGATGGTGGAGACAGAGACCACCGCCTGAAACAGATTTTTATAGGTCTGGACTGTGGAGACTTCCTCTCCATAGATGGAGGAGAGCTGCTCTAAGATCTGCATGAGCAGGTTCCAGATGTCATCCTGCTCTCGGGCCAGGCTGATTCTCCCTTCTTTAGCATACCCTGAAGCGATTTTCAGTAATGCCTTAGGAACTTCCGTATCCTGCAGAAAATTGTACAGAGCTCTGCCGATTTCCTGAAAGGTTCCGCGTCTGGCCTGCCGGATAAAGCGTTCCAGGGGCTCCAAAACTTTAGACCGGCTCTCGTTGAGTCTGTGAAGCTGTCTGTCTGCTTTTTCTGCTGTCTTGTCGTCATTTTTTACCCCGAGACCGAGTGGATTTCTGGTGAACTCGGTCCGGATATCCCGGCCTTTAAGGTCCCACAAAAGAATATAGTTTTCCAGTTTGGCACATTCCATCTCTGTGAGCGGGGTCAGACCGGTCTTCAGATACTGGAGAAATTTATCTGTGGTGAAGGATTCTGCCAGACCCAGCACGGAGCGGCAGAGTACCAGGAGCGGCTGACTGGCAACCGGCTGGCGGGAATCGTCAAATACGGGAATTCCGTATTCCCGGAATGCGGAAAGAAGCTCTTTGCGGTACGATTCCTCATGGCGGACAATGACCGCTATGTCCTGGCACCGCAGCCCCTCTTCTCGAATGAGTCGGCGGGCCGTAGCCGCTATCCAGCGGCACTCTTCAAAGATATCCTGGGAAGCACAGACCGAGATATGTTCTGTGGGGCTTTCAAACGGGCAGTCCAGCGGCGTAAAGAAGTTCTGTTCCAGATGGGCAAGATCTTTGGAATGAAACCGTCTTCCAGACAGGATGCCTAGACTTGTCTGATCGGGAATCTGAACTTTGATATTTTCTTCTTTAGCCAGCCGAATTACTTTTTTGGCAGCATCGTTAACTACTGGAAAGACCAGCGACGGGTCAGAGGCGTAAATATCCGGAGTGCAGAGCGACAGAAAGACGTCATTGCACTGGCGGAGAAGCCGGCGTATAATCTCCATCTCCTGATGAGTGAACCCTTTAAAGCTGTCAATGGCGGCGGTGTATCCGGTCAGGAGCGCTGTCTCGTCCAGCTGGCGGCACAGAAGTTCTTCTGTACGATCGGCATTGGGATACTTTGCTGTCAACATAGCGTCGTAGGCACGGAAAATCAGAGTCAGGTCGTGCAGTTTTCGGGCAAAGGACGGACGGGAGGTGGAGCTGGAGATCTGGTCCAGCTGTTCCAGCGGAACGCCGGCCTGCCGGACCTCTTTGGCAGCGGCAACGAGCTGCTGAGCCAAGGGAACACTGTCAATGTGTTTCTGGTAGTATTCCAGGTTGTCCTGAACTGCATGCATGGCGCGGAGCATAAAGATAATTCTGGTGGAGTCTCCGGGGTCAGAGCCGGCGGCCTCTCCAAGAGTTTTAAACACATAGTCTGCCAGGCGGGAAAAACTGAGAACCTGGATATTCTGTCCATTCTGATTCCCGCAGTGTTCCAGGACGGAGCGCTCGGAGACAAATGAGTACTGTTCCGGGACAATCAGCAGCAGCTTCTGATTTCCAGCTGATGCCTGGTCTCCCAGGGCGTGAAGTAAGTATTCGGTTTTTCCCGAGCCGGATCGCCCGGTAATGAGATGCAGCATAGTCTTCTCCTGTGAATGAATTCCTCTAAATTTTATCACAGAACTGGAGAAGGAAAAAGGAATAACGTGGCCGAAAAAACGGACAGTAGCAAAAAGAGGACACCTTTTTCAGTGCTATTTATTTTTTTCAGGTTTTATCATATAATCATACAAAGCTATTGAATCTAATCTGTATACAAATAAACGGAGGGCTTATTTTGAATATAGACGAAGTTTTAAAACACGTAAAACGGGTCCATTTTATCGGAATCGGCGGATCAGGAATGACCCCTCTGGCAGAAATCCTGATCAGCAACGGCTACACCCTGACCGGGTCGGACAACAACCCCGGAGACAATATTGACAAGCTCCGCGGACTCGGGGCAGAAATTGTCATGGGACAGAAGGCAGAAAACATTGCCAATCTGAAGCCGGAACTTATTGTCTATACTGCCGCTATTCTCCCGGACAACCCGGAATTGGTTGCGGCCAAAGAGAGCGGAATCCCATGTGTCGAGCGTGCGGTTCTGTTCGGAGCTATTTCCCGGATGTATGACAACTGTATCTGTATCTGCGGAACCCATGGAAAGACGACAACCACAGCCATGATTTCTCAGATTATGGTAGAGGCTGGAACAGACCCGACCCTGGTTATCGGCGGACGTCTTCCTCTTATTGACAGCCATGGCCGTGCCGGTAAATCGGATGTCATGGTAGCTGAGGCCTGTGAATTTAAGGATCATTTTCTGACCCTGTCGCCGGATACTTCTGTTGTCCTCAATATAGATGACGACCACATGGAGTACTTCAAAACCATGGAGAATATGATCCATTCTTATACGAAGTTCATTAACATGACCACCAAGGTGGTCATCTACAACGGAGACGATGCCAATACGGTCAAGGCTGTGGAAAATGCAGAGCATCCCGATGGCAAAAAGTTTATTACTTTTGGTCTCAGACCGGAGAATAACTACTATGCTGAAAATGTTACTTTTAACCGCGGTGCGTTCCCAGAATATGACTGTATGAAAGACGGCAAATTCCTGGTCCATGTCAAACTGGGAATTCCCGGAAAGCATAATGTGTTCAACTCTCTCGGTGTTATTGCGGCTGCCATTGAAAACAACGTCAATGCCGCTGACATTGAAAAGTATATTGAAAACTTCAAAGGAGCCGGCCGCCGGTTTGAGGTCCTGGGCGAGTTTAACGGAATTACCATTGTAGACGACTATGCCCATCATCCGACGGAGCTTACGGCTACACTGACAACTACCATGAAGATGGGATATCATGCCGTGTGGGCCGTATTTCAGCCGTTTACGTACTCTCGTACCTACATGCTCATGGACGACTTTGCTGAGGCACTCAAAATTCCGGACCACTGTGTTCTGACGGACATTATGGGTTCCCGTGAGAAAAATGAGTGGGGTGTTCATACCTCTCAGCTTGCCGCGAAAATTCCCGGCAGTGTCTGGTTCCACACGTTCGATGAAGTGGTAAAATATGTCATGGACCATGCAGAGCCGGGAGACCTGATTATTACTCTTGGCTGCGGCGACATCTACAAGGCCGCCAAACAGATGGTTCATCTGTATTCAGAACAGTCTGAGCAGAAGTAAAGAAAAACGGAGGAAGCCGAGATGAAACAGGAATCGGAACAGGGCAAACTGGATCCCAAATTAAAACGACAGCTGATTTATCTGGTTCTGGTTCTCGCTGTCGCCCTGATTGCTGCAATTGCCGGCAGTGCGGCGGTGGCGGTTCAGCAGAGCCGTGTACCGTGGGCTGAGTCCCGGAAAACGACAACAGCGGAGGTCTCGGTTCAGGCCACAGAAGAGAATGACGACGATATCGACGCGGCAACGGATGCAGTAGATGAGGATAACACTGACCTTGCAGCTACAACGGGTTACCGTTCTCCGACATCGTCTTTGAGGTCCAGCTCATACCGTTATCGGACCTACAGCTATCAATACGCAGCACCAACCGATACAACCAGGTGATTATACAAATGGAAAAACCACTTTATGACGTCCGCAAAATAACCGATATCCGGGATCTGCTGAATCAGAGCCTGGAGCTCTATGCCGAACGTCCTGCTTTTAAGCTGAAAGATCAAAAGACCGGAGACTATGTTCCCCGGTCTTATAAAGATTTTACCCATGATGTACAGGCGTTGGGAACCGGTCTTTGGAATGAAGGGTTTCACGACTGCCACATCGCTGTAATGGGTGTGAATTCGTATCAGTGGGGTCTGACGTATCTCGCGGTATCCTGTGGACTGGGAGTTATTGTCCCGGTTGACAAGGACCTTCCGTTTGATGACGTCAACAATATCCTGACAGTTTCTGAGGCTTCGCTTCTGGTTACTGACAAGAAAGGTCTTGCCAAACTGAAACCTCATAGGAATAAACTGCCGTCTAATTTAAAAATCATGGCTATGGAAGACAGTTATCGCCCGGATGGGGTGCTCTCTTTTGAAGAGACCATAAAAAAGGGTGGAGAGCTAGTGGACGCGGACGATGAGGCGTTCAAGGCCTACTGGAACAAACCTATAGACCCTAAGGCCATGAGCGTCATTATCTTTACCTCTGGCACGTCTGGCATGGCTAAAGGCGTCATGCTCTCTCAGGAAAACATCTGCTTTGACATTATGTCTACCATCAGTACGGTCAATATTACACCGGATGACCAGCTGTTTTCCGTTCTTCCCATGCACCATACTTTTGAGTGTACTCTCGGGTTTATTGCCCCCATCTACTGCGGGGCCTGCAACGCATTCTGTGACAACCTTATGCGCATGGTCCGCGACATTCAGGCTGTTCAGCCAACAGTTTTCCTGGCTGTTCCGCTCATGCTGGAAAAAATGCACGACCGCATTATCCGCAGTGCGTCGAAAAAGAAGGGCGGCAGATTCTCGCTTGGCATGGGAAAAGCTTTTGCCAAGGCAACAGATGCTATCGGTCTCAGCCTGAACGACAAGATTTTTAAGCAGATCAACAAGGCGTTCGGAGGCAGGCTGCGTCTGGTTATTGTCGGAGCCGCAGCAGTTCGGCCGGATGTTATTAAGGACTTTAAGACCTTTGGTGTCACTTCCTATGTGGGCTACGGCCTTACCGAATGTGCTCCGCTGGTCTCTGGAAATAACGATGCACTCTTTACCACAGACACAGTAGGCAAGCCTATCCCCGGTGTTGAAGTGAAAATTGATAATCCAAACGACTCCGGCATTGGCGAAATCCTGGTTAAGGGCCCCAACGTCATGCTTGGTTACTATAAAGATGAAGAAGAGACCGAAAAAGTCATTGATACAGATGGATGGTTCCATACCGGAGACCTTGGCAAAGTGGACAAAGATGGCAATATCCGGATTACCGGACGGGCCAAGAATGTCATTGTCACCTCCAACGGCAAGAATATCTATCCGGAAGAAATTGAGTACTATCTGAACCGCAACCCGTTCATCGCAGAATCCATGGTCGTTGGAAATGATGACCATAAAGATGAGGGGACCGTAGTGGAGGCGAAAATCTTCCCGGATATCAACGCTATCAAGGAGTCTCTGAAAGAGGCCCGGGAGCCAACCCAGGAAGAAATCAAAAAAGTGGTTGACCAGGTGGTCAGAGAAATCAATAAAAAGCTTCCCTCTTACAAGAGCATCCACGACATTACCATTCGAAGCAAGGAGTTTGTAAAGACGACTACTGCTAAAATTAAGCGCTTTGCTTCTGAGAACAAGGACGAGTCCAAAGACGAGATGGAAGATAAGTAAGGAGGAATTCTGTGCTAACCAGTGGAGATTTTACAATAAAGCTTCCACGTTTTGACTATGTCGTGCAGAACAACGACTACTCCGGCAGCTTTGGCCGGTTCCGGTACAAAATGTTCCCGAATAAGAAAGATGACGACAACATGGAAATTGTAGCGGCCGTCTACCGGGACCACTGCTATGAACTGGAAGACGAAGCCGGACGGACGCAAAAGGAGACTTTTGAGTATTCAAACGACGGAATTGACAGCGCAGAGCAGTGGATTGTACAGAAATATGAAGAGATGAAAAAAGAAGGTGCCGTATAAAACGGCACCTTCTTTTACTTAAAACTATGTTGTTAACTCTTCTGATCCACCATGACAAAACTGTCGGCAAAGTACTTTGCCAGCTTCAGCTGGTTCTTGCTTGCCGCTCCGTCAACCAGAGCATAGTTGTCTCCGGTATTGGGGTTTTTCAAAAGAGTCAGATATCCGTACCAGTTAAGGTCATGTGCATTGTCATGAATCATAACCGGAAATGTGTTACGGATATAGCCGGTTTTGGGGTCGGCTTTGGTGCGGAAGGATTCTCCGTTCCGCGGCTGGAGGGAGATCATGCTGGAAAATCCCATAATAGACGGGAGCCGGGTCACGTCTCGTTCTCCTTCTACATGATCAATATTACCGACAAAGTAAGCATAACAGCCGTAAGTACCGGGCTTGATGAGATAATAATGGTTTTCGGTAATTTCCTCAAAGGAATGTCTGGGCAGTTCGTTGTCATCATACAGGGAATAATTTTCCATATCCTCTTTTGCGTCATCCAGCTCACGGGGGACCAGAAACTGGGTTCCCTCAATTTCCGTGCAGAGAGTATACCGTGACGCATCGTACTGATAGGACGGGGCACTGACTTTCCCCGTACCGCAGGAGCTTAATGTGACAACAGCGAGAACCAGAACCAGCAGGATGGAAACACGCCGCGCCAGATGTTGTCGTCTCATAGGAGCACCTCCAATTTCGGCGCTATTATACCATAGGCTGGACAGGTGGTACAACCAGAAGAAGTATGATAAAATAGATCTCTAAATCGAATTCAATCGGAGGGCGAAACCAGAGAATGGCTGACTATAAAGACAATATTCGGAACTTTTCCATCATTGCGCATATCGACCACGGCAAGTCTACTCTTGCCGACCGTCTTCTTGAACTGACGGACTCTGTGGCCCAGCATGACATGGAAGCACAGATTCTCGACAATATGGATATTGAGCGGGAGCGGGGCATTACCATCAAGTCCCGCGCGGTCAAGCTCGACTACCACGCAGACGACGGGCAGACCTATGAGCTGAATCTCATAGACACTCCTGGTCATGTCGACTTTAACTATGAGGTTTCCCGCTCTCTTGCAGCCTGTGACGGCGCAGTCTTGGTAGTGGATGCCACGCAGGGCATTGAGGCCCAGACTCTGGCGAATACCTATCTGGCACTGGATCACGATCTGGAAATTATTCCGGTCATCAATAAAATCGATCTTCCCGCGGCAGACCCGGATCGGGTGGCCAAAGAAGTGGAAGATGTTATTGGACTCGACTGCTCTGACGCCCCCAGAGTTTCTGCAAAAACCGGAGAAAATGTGGAGCAGGTTCTCGAGCAGATTGTCTACAACATTCCGGCCCCTGGAGGGGACGAAAACGCTCCTCTGCGAGCGCTCATTTTTGACTCGCTCTATGACAGCTACCGCGGTGTTATTGTCTATGTCCGTTTGGTGGACGGTTCTCTGAAAACCGGCGACACCATCAAAATGATGGCTTCCGGTGCGGAATTTCAGGTTGTGGAACTCGGCTACATGAGAGCGACGTCCCTTGAAAAGCGGGACATGCTTCGGGCAGGCGAGGTTGGCTACATCATGGCATCCATTAAAACGGTTTCGGAAGCCCGTGTCGGTGACACCGTCACCCTTGCTTCCAACCCTGCCAAAGAAGCCCTGCCCGGTTATCGCAAAGTAAACCCCATGGTCTTCTGTGGGGTGTACCCGGCAGACGGCGCAGACTACGAAAACTTAAAGGAAGCTCTGGAAAAGCTGCAGCTCAACGACGCTTCGCTGTCCTTTGAACCGGAGACATCAGCGGCACTCGGCTTTGGCTTCCGCTGCGGATTCCTTGGCCTGCTCCATCTGGAAGTCGTTCAGGAACGCCTGGAGCGCGAGTACAATCTGGACCTTATTACCACAGTTCCCAGTGTTATTTACAAGGTTTATCTGACCGACGGGACTATGCAGGAAATCTCCAACCCGAGTAACTTCCCGGATGCGGACCTCATTGATCATACTGAAGAGCCTATAGCGAATGCTCATATCTTTGCTCCACCGGACTATGTTGGCCCTATCATGGAGCTCTGCCAGGAGCGCCGTGGGGAGTTTAAGGATATGCAGTACATGGGGACCGACCGAGTGGATATCCACTACCGTTTGCCTCTGAATGAAATTATCTACGACTTTTTCGACGTCCTGAAATCCCGTACCCGCGGCTATGCTTCTCTGGACTATGAGCCTGCCGGGTATGAAACCTCAGATCTTGTGAAGGTTGACGTCCTTCTCAACGGCGAGAAAGTTGATGCGCTCTCCTTTATCATTTTCCGCGATGAGGCCTATGCCCGCGGCCGGAAAATAGCCAAGAAGCTGAAAGAGAACATCCCACGCCAGCTCTTTGAAATTCCCATTCAGATTGCTATCGGCGGCAAGGTTATTGCCCGCGAGACAGTCAAGGCGCTCCGTAAAGATGTTCTCGCCAAGTGCTACGGCGGTGATATCACCCGAAAGAAAAAACTTCTGGAGAAGCAGAAAGAGGGTAAAAAGCGCATGCGCCAGTTCGGCTCTGTGGAAGTTCCGCAGGAGGCTTTCATGGCCATCCTCAAGCTGGATGATGAGTCATGAGTGCATCTCCGGTCGGACTGTATATTCATGTTCCTTTCTGTGCTTCGCGCTGTCCTTACTGTGACTTTTACACGCAGCGCACATCGGACACCAGTCTTATGCAGCACTATGCTTCCGCCGTGTCACGGACCCTTTCCGGGTATTCCCTCACGGCGGATTCTGTCTATTTCGGAGGCGGCACCCCCTCGGTTTTACCGCCCGCGGTTTTCTCCTCCCTCTTGTCGGAGGCGATTCACCGGTTTAGCGTACCAGACACCGCAGAAATCACGGTCGAATGTAATCCCTCATCGGACTTAGAACAGTTTCTGCCTGCGGCAGTGGGGGCCGGTGTCAATCGCGTGTCTCTGGGAATGCAGTCTGCTGTGACCAGAGAGCGCCAAAAGCTCGGACGACGGGCTGACCGGGACAGGATCCGACAGTGCATCGCCCTGGCAAGGCATTTAGGGGTGGACAACATTTCACTGGACATTATGCTGGGAGTTCCCGGACAGACCATGGAAAGCCTGAAGGAGACACTCGACTTTTGTCTGGATACCGGGGTCCCGCACCTCAGTGCCTATATGCTGAAGCTGGAGGAGGGAACTGTCTTTTACCGGCGGCGGAATTCTCTGGATCTGCCGGATGAGGATCTGGTCAGTGACATGTACCGATTGACCTCGGAGACTCTGCGCGGGGCAGGGTATTCCCACTATGAAATATCCAACTTTGCCAGGCCGGGGTTTGAGGGACGGCATAATCTCAAATACTGGCGGTGCGAGGAGTATCTCGGGGCTGGCCCGGGGGCCCATTCGTATTTAAACGGCAGCCGATTCTATTATCCAAGGGACCTGGATGCCTTTCTGAATGGCTGTCCGCCCACAGCAGACGGCCCGGGCGGTTCCTGGGAAGAACGGTTTATGCTGGCGCTTCGGCTGAAAGAAGGCTTTACAGGGAAAATTCCTGACGGTATGAAAGCTTATGCCGCTCAACCAGGCATGCAGAAGTTCATGAACTGGGACGGAACGACCCTGCGTCTGACACCGGAAGGATTTCTTGTGTCAAACTATCTCATTGCTGAGCTGCTGGCCAGAATGTAATTTTCAGAACAACTGTATTGCAGTTTCCACATCTCTGTGGTTAAATACTTCATGAACGCAAAGGTGCTTCCCCGGATTCCCGGAGAGGCACCTTTTTCTGATTTTGGAGGTGCAGTGTATGAGCCAGCCCACGACTGACGAAGTATTTAAAAAGGCGCATGAAATATGGAACCCGCAGCGTATTGAGCTGTTTGACAAATTTGGGGTTCGCATTGTCATGGGAGACCGGAGCGGAAGTCGCTTTAAGGATTTAGACGGAAATACCTACATTAATATGCACAGCAACGGCGGTGTGTTTAACCTCGGGCATAAGAATCCCGAAGTGGCAGAGGCACTGAAAGAGGCTGTGGACAAGGTGGACTGCGGAAACCATTATTTTCCCTCTCCCTATAAAAATGCCTTTGTCGAGGAAATGCTCAAGGTCTCTCCTCCCAATATGAAGTATGTGGTTCCGCTGACGACCGGCTCGGAATCCATTGATGCCGCCATTAAGTTTGCACGGTTCGCCACCAAGAAAAAACGGATTGTCAGTGTGAAGAACGCTTTTCACGGTGCAACCGGAGCCTCCATGCAGGCGGGCAATCCGAAGCTCGGCGAATTCTTTAACATGAAGCCGGATGAAAAATACTACACCCATATTCCCTATAACGACTTAAAGGCCCTGAAAAAGGTCCTGAAAAAGAAAGACACGGCAGCTGTTGTTTTAGAGACTCTCCCAGCAACCGCCGGATTCCCCATTCCGGATGAGGGGTATCATAAAGGGGTAGAGGAGCTGTGCCACGAGTACGGCGCTCTTTACATTGCAGATGAAGTCCAGTGCGGTCTGATGCGGAGTGGAAAAATGTGGTGCGTGGACAAGTTTGGCGCGCAGCCCGACATGATTGTTACCGCCAAAGGCCTGTCCGGCGGTTATTTTCCAATGGCCGCAGTTATTATGGATGAAGAGGCGGCAGCCTGGATGAAAGAAGACGGCTTTGCGCACACTACCTCGTTTAACGGCTGTGAGGTTGGCTGCATTACCGCTCTGAAAGTTATGGAAATTCTGGAACGTCCGGAGACGAAGGAAAATGTAGATATGCTCACGGAGTTCTTCGCCGAAGAGCTTCCAAAAGTTCAGGAAAAACACCCGTACTTCTTTACCGGTTTCCGTCAGTGCGGTGTTATTATGGGTCTGGAGACCAGCTTTTCCAAAGGTGCCATGGCGCTGATGCTCGCCATGATTCGCAACGGCGTCTGGTGTGTATTCGCCGACTTTGACCAGTCTGTTCTGCAGTTTAAGCCGAACCTTCTGATGGACAAGGCAACCGCACAGGAGGTCATTCAGAAACTGGACAAGTCCTGTGACGACGCCTGGAACATGATTCCCAAGAAAGATCAGAGACTGCTGAAAGCAAAAGTGAAACTGGGGCTGTAATCAGCCGAATTATTCCAAGAAAAAAGGACCGTGTCCTAAGCGATACGGTCCTTTTGCTGCTTATTGAGCTTTAATCGTCGTTATCTTTGGCTGTAGCTTTCTCAAAAATTTCCTTGACGTGGTCATCCGGCTCTTTGGTCAGCAAGGTGACAATAACCGCTACGAGCATGGCAAAGAAGAATGCCGGGAGAAGTTCATAAACTCCGGTGCGCTCAGACAGGAAATTGTACCATAAGACATCACCGACGGCACCGGCAATGAGACCGGCAATAGCGCCCTGCTCATTGAACCGTTTCCAGTAGAGCGAGAGGAACATAATTGGGCCGAAGGAAGCACCAAATACACCCCAGGCGTTCTCTACAATATTCATGACTGCTGCAGCACCGGACCCCTTGGCACTGGCGATGAAGTAGGCAATAACAGAAACGACAACGACTGCCGCACGGCCGAGCCATAAGAGCTCTTTTTCCGATGCGTTCTTATGAATGAGCGGTTTGTAAATATCTTCCGTGAAGGAGGACGACGCAACCAGAAGCTGTGAGTCCGCGGTGGACATGGATGCCGCAATGATGGCCGACAGAAGAATACCGGACAGGAAAGCCGGGAAATACTTCCGTACCATGTAGACAAAGACAAGCTCCTGCTTGCCGGTGGAGAGAAGCTGTTCACCCATGATCATACGACCGAGATAGGCAATGGCAATAACACCTGCAAGAGAGATAGCACACCAGACGATGGCAACAGTGGCCGACTTCTTAATCATAGATGGTTTCTCAATACCCATGAACCGAACCAGAATATGAGGCATACCGCAGTAGCCAAGGCCCCAGGCGAGACCGGAGACCGCTTCCTGCCATGTCGTGTGAAATGGGTTGCTGGTAAATGCATAGGTGGCATGTTCTGCGGCATTGGTGTAAACCGCATTCAGCGCTGAGGTGTCCAGATCAGTAGTAACAGCGGCGATGATTGGAACTGCAATGACAGCACAGAGCATCAGCATGCCCTGGAAGAAGTCCGTCAGACAGACCGCTTTGTAACCGCCGAGGAAGGTGTACAGAAGAATGATGGCCGCGAAGATAATCATGGCCAGATGGGGATTGAGGCTCGGAATCAGTGTCGTGAAGACTTTAGCTCCGGCTACAAATCCAGAGGCAACGTACAGCGTAAAGGCTACCAGGATGACGACTGCACTGAGTACGGAGAGAACATGGCTGCTGGAATGAAATCGGTTCTGCAGGTACTGCGGAATGGTGATGGAGTCATCTGCGGCTTTGGAAAATTTACGAAGCCGGGTGGCGATAAAAATCCAGTTGGCGGTTGTACCGAGCAGCAGTCCGATACCGAGCCAGATCTGCCCCATTCCGAGAGCGAGAACGGAGCCAGGCAGGCCCATCAGAAGCCAGGCGGACATATCTGATGCCTGAGCGCTCATGGCAGTGACCCAGGGACCCATCTGCCGGCCGCCCAGGAAGTACTCGGACTCGTCGTTCCCACTGCTCTTCGTCTTGAAGAAGTAGTAGATACCGATGCCGAGAACTACGATGAAATAGAGGATAAATGCGGCTATTTCCCAATTCATAGTTTCCCATCTCCTTATATGTTTTGCAGTTGTAATTCGATCTAAAAAAGAGTACGACGTATAAGTATAATCTTATACGCCGTACAGTTGCAATATCTATTTTACATTTTATGATTTCTCAGAGCAGTGGAAGCGTCCTGAGAGGAGAGTTTTCCTGATTGAGAGTGCTTCTCAAAAACAGAGCCTTTCTTGTCTTCGTCCGGAATATCCGGGAACTCTTCCATGTAGGATTTGGACTTCTTATCCTGCTTTGGAGCTTTCTTCTTTTCTTCTTCCGGGGGATCGCCCAGGATGGAGTCGAGAATAGTTCCGCCCTGTCGGAATGCCGGGTCAGTCTCACTGAACAGGTCCTGAACATCATTGGAGTAGTCCCGGGACTTGTCAACCGGCGGTTTCGTTTCAGCTTTGGCTGATGAATTCAACTTGAGACTCCGGGCTCGGAAAGCCGGTTTCTTCTTCCGAACTTTCCGGTAGGCGTCCTGAACCTTGGACCTGGCTGAGGGCCTGGGTGCCGGGGACAGGTCGTCAATGTAGTCAGAATAAGTGGACTCTGTAACTGCGGAAAACGTGGCTTTGGGTTTCCCGGACCCGGATTCAGACGAGTGCTTGGTAAGCTCCGGTTTCCCGCTGTGCCAGTCCAGAAAGAGAAACAGGAGGGACAGGACGGTGGTAATGACAGGAATGACGGCGAGTATCTGATATGGAAAAGCCAGATAAGACATGTCGTAGAAATACTGGATAAATACGGTGGCCACCATGACCACTGAGTGGTAGATGAAGGTGCCAAATGTAATTCCTGAGGGAACTCGGAATTTGCTCCGGATAATACCGGTAAACACGGTAACTCCGAGGAGCAGAACAGCTGCCACAAATTCCACAATGGAAAACCCGAAAGCGACAAACCGGAACAGGGCGTCGGAAGCGTGGACAAAATCTAAATGGATGATGACCGCAAACAGGATAACTGCATCCGCAAACAGATTCACTGCCGCAGTCACAGGAAAGAACCACGATGGCAGAGTTTTGTCATTGGATGGAGTGCCCATGGGAAATCACCTCTGTGTAACGTTAAAAAATGGAGTCGGATCGTTCTGTGCCGTCCCGGTAAATGAAGTCCTGGAGAATGGAGGCATTCTCATTGATATCAAAGACCAGAGAATCTCCGGCGTTAGTGTACTCATCTTGATACGTTCCGACTGCCGGAATGGTCTTCTGCATGATTTCGTAGTTCTTGTACGAAATGCTTCGGATAGCAAGCCAGAGCAGGCTTTCTGAACTGAGGTCAGTTTGAACATAGGGAAGGCAGCTTCGAACAGCTCCAAGAATATCTCCAAAGGAGGCATTCGACAGCTTGTCCTTCACTGCGGAAATAACCAGTCTCTGCCGACGGGTTCTCTGAACGTCAGAGTCCAGTTTCCGAATTCGGCAGAACATCAGGGCATGTTCGCCATCCATATGGACATTCTGACCGGAAGAGAACTGGATGCGTTTGCCGGTCAGGGACCATTTATACCAGGTGCGGTTGAGATAGCTCGCCTCTCGCGGAGTGACAGCAACGTCAACACCGCCGAGCGCATCAATAAGCTTCTGAAATGCTGTGAAGTTGACCGCTGCATAATTATTAATGTTTACGTTGTAGTTGTACTCTATGGTGTCGAGGACCAGTTGAACCCCGCCTTCGGAACAGGCCGCGTTGAGCTTGTTCATGCCATGACCTGGAATTTCCACGTAACTGTCCCGAAGAAACGATGTCAGCTTGATTTCCTTGTGGGACTTGTCAATGCTGACCATCATCATGGTGTCTGCACGGGAAATGGTCTCTCCGGGTCTGGCATCTACACCGAGAAGCATGATGTTCTTGACACTGCCGCTGCGTTTCAGGGCCAGTTCCGACACATATTGATTGTCCTTGTGGACTTTGCTGTTGTAGTCAATTCCGCCGAACAGGGCATGCGCCACAATAAGGTACAGAATGATGAGCACCAGGATAATAATGAGAATAACCCGAAACGGGTGTCTCTGCTTTGGCTCGCGCACCGATACCGGTTCCACCGGGCGATTTGGCTGTACTTTATAAGAAGGAGCGTTGTAATATTTGGACTGCTGCTGGTAAGACGGCTGCTGATAGCGTGGCTGTTGATACTGCTGCTGAGTCCTTCTCTGCTGAGATCTCTGCTGCTGGGGCGGTTGCTGCGGCGGCCGGCTGGTCCGGCGCCGCGGTGCCTGTTCCCGGTTGTTTCCAGAGTTCTGATTTTTATTTTTGTTGAAGTAGATGTCGGGCATACCTGTGTCCTTTCGACAAAAAATAAAAGGATTTAAGATACCGTAATTTTACGCCACAGCAGGAGATTTTACAAGGCAAACGGCGGTCTGTTTGACTTTTCACAGGACCGAGTGTAAAATTTTACTCCGTGACCGGGGAGGGCAGCTGCTGGTACGGTTTCCGTACGAGAGGAAAGTCCGAGCCCCGCAGAGCAGGATAACGGCTAACGGCCGCCGAGGGTGACCTCAGGGAAAGTGCAACAGAGAGATACCGCCGCAGTTTTTGCGGTAAGGGTGGAAAGGCGAGGCAAGAGCTCACCAGCGTGGTGGAGACATCATGGCTATGTAAACCCTATCCGGAGCAACACCGAATTGAAGTGGTCTGCTCGGCCTATACTTCAGAAGGGTGGCTTGAACGGCTCAGCAATGGGTCGTCTAGATAGATAGCTGCTTTCAACGACAGAACTCGGCTTATTCCCCCGGTCACGTCCTGAACAGAGACAGGGAGCACCGTTCCGGTGTTCCCTGATTTTTTGTTTTTCGTCTAAATATCAGCTATAGATAGTATATAATAATTAGAGCAATTTACATCTAGAGCAATTTACATCGGAGAAAGAAGGTTCCCAATTGGAGCGGGAGTATGAACAACTGACAGGCATGGCGGAGGAGATCATCTTTCGAAAAGAGGAGACTGGTTTCACTGTTATGGATATTTCCACCGAAGACGGGGAACTCATCACTGTAGTTGGAATACTCCCGGAAATATCGCCTGGTGAGACCTTGAAGCTGACGGGGTACTGGGACAACCATGCTACGTTCGGCCGCCAGTTCCGGGCAGAACTCTGTGAACGCAGTATGCCGGACACTGTGGCTCAGGTCCTGAAGTACCTTTCCAGCGGTGCTGTAAAGGGCATCGGTCCCTCCACAGCCAATAAAATTGTGGAAGCGTTTGGAGAGGATACCTTCTCTGTGCTCGCCAATGATCCGGACCGTCTGGCATCAATTCGCGGCATTTCTCCGAAGAAAGCGAAAACTATCAGTAAAGAATTCAAGGAACAGTATGCTGTACGGGAAATTATGATGGAACTGGAAGGGATGGGACTGTCTCCAACTTATGCCATTCACGCTTACCAGGTCCTCGGAGACTCCGCTGTAGTGAGGGTTCAGGAAAATCCGTATCTTCTCTGTACCCCTGAAATCGGCATGCCGTTTGAGAGTGCGGACTCCATTGCCGGATCTCTTCCCACTCCACCTGACCCGGACTATCGAATCCGTGCAGGAATTCTCCACGTTCTCAACTACAATTTGAACCGTCATGGACACACCTGTGTGCCGCGGGACAAGCTTCTCAGGCCCTGTGCGAATCTCCTTGGCACGAACGATGACACCATTGACATTGCCATTGACCAGCTGACGGATACGTTTCAGCTGAAGGTCGCCAAACTGCGGGGACGGGAATTTGTATTTCTGCCCTACATTTATGACGCAGAGCACAAGTCTGCAGAGCGCATAAAAATGATGGTAAAGTTTCCACCAGCCGGCTCTTCAGTGACGGATGACGATATCCTCCGGGTTGAACGTCGAAACGGTCTGCACTACGAGAAAAAGCAGACGGAAGCCATTGTCACCGCTCTGGAAAGGGGAATCCTGATTTTGACCGGAGGTCCGGGTACCGGTAAAACGACAACGGTAAACGGAATTCTGGAACTGTTTGAGTCCAAGGGCCTCAATGTAGTGCTTACTGCCCCGACCGGCCGTGCTGCCCAGCGGATGTCGGAAATCAGCGGGCAGGAGGCTAAAACAATTCACCGTCTTCTGGAGGCAGAGCGGAGCGGTCGGGAGCGAATGACGTTTTCCCGGAATGCCCGCAATCCACTTGAAGCAGATGCCGTGATTGTCGACGAGCTCTCCATGGTAGATACCGTCCTGTTTGCCGCTCTTCTGGAAGCTCTGCCTATCGGCTGCCGCCTGGTTATGGTAGGAGACTCTGACCAGCTTCCGCCGGTCGGTGCCGGAAATGTCCTCTCTGACATGATTCAGTCCGGGCTTCTTCCCGTCGTGGAACTCAACGAAGTCTTCCGCCAGGCTCAGATGAGTCTCATTGTCACCAACGCACACCGGGTTGTTGACGGCGAAATGCCCATCCTGGACCGACGGGACAATGACTTCTTCCACATGGAGCGGAACAATGCCCAGAAAACGGTCGCGGACATCGTCGGTCTGTATGCCAAACGGCTGCCGGCTGCTTATGGATTTAATCCGGTCGAGGACATTGAAATCCTGTGCCCGTCTAAAAAAGGAGACTGCGGAACCGTCAACTTAAATCGTGTCCTTCAGGAGGCGGTCAATCCTCCGCTTCGTGGCAAGTCTGAGCTGAAATTTCAGACCCGGATCTTCCGAGAGGGCGACAAGGTCATGCAGGTCAAGAACGACTACAACATCCAGTGGACGAGGGAAGGCGAGGAGGGCAGCGGCATTTTTAATGGCGATGTAGGCATTATTACCGCCATCGACCGTGGTGCCGGAACGATCAAAATCAATTTTGAGGGTCGTATTGTGACCTATCCCGCGGAAAATCTAAACGAACTGGATCTTGCTTACGCGGTAACGGTTCACAAAAGTCAGGGCAGTGAGTTTGAGGCGGTTATTATGCCCATTATTGATGTCCCGCCCCAGCTCTGTTACCGAAATCTCTTCTACACGGCCATCACCCGGGCCAAGTCGAAGATGATTACAATCGGCAGACGTCAGGTCATTGAGGCTATGGTCGCAAACGACCGTAAGGTCCGTAGATACTCTGCTTTGAAAGATTTCCTTATGGAGGAGTAAGTTGAAACAGGTAAGGGAGACCATTCTGTCCGTGCTGTTTCCTCCGCGCTGTCTGTGCTGTGGAACGCCGGTACAGCGGGAACAGAAAATCTGTATCGCGTGTGAGGGGAGAATGCACAGAATTCAGGCACCGTACTGTGTGCACTGTGGAACGTCGGAGCGGGACTGTGCCTGTGCCAGACGTGCGCATGCGTATACAGAGGTTGCTGCTCCGTTTTATTATGAGGCCGGGGTACGGGATATCCTGCTGCAGCTGAAGTATGGCGGCAAAGAAGATAGTGCTGTTTACCTTGCCGAGGAAATGGCTCAGGTGCTGCGCACCCGATATTTCGGCATCCGGTTTGATCTTCTGACCTGTGTGCCGACGTCGGCGGAGCGAATTGCCAGACGGGGGTATAATCAGGCGGAATCTCTGGCTTGTCAGCTGCGGGAAGACCCAGACAGCGGTTTTCTAACTGGCACAGAACGAGATTTTACGGCACTGAAAAAACTGCCGACCGGTCAGATGCAGCACTTCCTGGGAGCTTCCGGACGTCGGGCCAACATTCAAAATGCATTCTGCCTTCGTTCCGGGCGCAGTGTTACGGGGAAAACAATCCTGCTGATTGACGATATTGTCACAACTGGAGCTACAGCACAGGAGTGTGCCGCTGTGTTAAAGCTGGAGGGGGCGGCAGAAGTCTATATCGGCTGTGCTGCTGTGACGCGTAAAAAGCGAACTTAGGCGGGTGTTCGGCTTTACAGAACACAAGAAAAGATTTATTATTCTTACATATCAGGTTCGGGAAGGTGTACGGATTTGCTGGGTCTCAATATTGGAATCGATCTTGGAACCACAACAGTTATCGCATATCAGGAGGGTAAAGGCATTATCTGGTCGGAACCCTCAGTTGTCGCATACCGGAAAACGACGGGAAAAATGATGGCGGTTGGCCGCAAGGCCTATAAGATGCTCGGAAGAGAGAGCCGCTCCGTCGCGGTCATCCGGCCCATGCGGGACGGCGTGGTCTCCAATTTCTCCGTAACAGAACAGATGCTGCGCTACGTTATCAGGCAGGTCTGTGGAAATGAAGTCTTCAAACCGAATATTGTGGTCAGTATGCCCGGCACTGTGACGAACCTGGAGCGCCGGACTATTATGGACGTCATTACGGCGAGCGGAGCGGGAAAGGCCTGCCTCATTGAGGAGCCTCTTGCTGCGGCTATAGGCGCCGGAGTTGATATCCTACAGCCGAGCGGGGTTATGATTGTGGACCTCGGCGGTGGTACAACCGACGTTGCCGTTGTCACCATGGGTTCTATGGCGGTGGCCTCTTCCGTAAAAGTTGCCGGCAACGCGCTGAATGACTCCATTTATAAATACTGTAAACGGGAGCGCGGGGTGCTCATTGGCGAGCAGACCGCTGAAGATATAAAAAAGAAGATCGGCGGAGCCATCCGCCGCAAAAATCAGATTGCCATGATTGCCAAGGGCAAGGACTATATTTCCGGCATGCCTGTAGAGTTCGAAATTGACTCAGATGAAGTTTACTATGCCATCCGGGAAAATATCCGTGCCATTCTGGATGCCGTCCACGATGTCCTGGAGCGGACTCCACCGGAGCTCGCCTCCGATATTATGACGGAGGGAATTATCCTGACCGGCGGGACTTCGCTCATGTACGGCATGGAAGACGCCATTCATAATTCTACGGGAATTAAAACCCGTGTGGCGGATGACCCGGTCAACTGTGTCGCTAACGGAATTGGAGAAGTCCTGGGAGATATTGACAGCTTTGAGAGCGACGGCTATCTGTTTATGTCCCGCGACGACATCAGCGGTGTGACGAACGAAGAAGAGGGAGACCTGTAATGGATTTTCAATTTTCGGTCCCGGAACTCCACGATGAGGACGAGCAGCCAAAAGAGGAGAGCCCTTTTGACCGCCGGTATGGGGAACCCGTGTTTGACGCCATGAATGCCGGAGTAGCTCCGGGCGGCCTCGTCAACAAGGACGACATCAAGATGCTTATCTGTTATATGCTTGACGTTGTCGGCAGCCCGGTCTCCAAACGTATGATTGGTGACGTCATGCAGGATCAGGAACTGGCCAATTACTTTGAGGTCATGAACGCAATCAGCGAGCTCATAGAAATTGGCAATCTGGAAGAAACTGTCGAGGGCGATGAAGAAATTCTCACTTTGACTGAGCGCGGCCGCAGCGCAGTGGAAGTCCTTGCCACGGATATTCCCAAGACTGTGCGGGAGACCGCCGTGAAATCACTGGTGCATTTTATGACTCTGGAACGCAATGCTCGGGAAAACGAGGTCCAGATTACCCCGAGGGACGACGGCGGATACGACGTCGCCTTTACTCTGAAGGACCACGATTTCCCTATGATGGAACTGAAAATTTATGTCGCCGACCGGGATCAGGCCGAGACTCTGAAACACAATTTCGTGGAAGATCCGGTCCGCATCTACTCTTCCATTTTGGCCGCTCTCATGGTTGACTGAACAAAAGAAAAATAAAGCCGAAAAGGTTCTGTCTTCAGACAGATTCCTTTTCGGCTTTTTATGTTGTTTCGATGTTCGGACGTCACTGGATAATCTTGTAAATGAGCGGCTCCTGTTCCGGCTTTTCCTTGGAGAATGTCAGCGCAGACAGATATTTTTCCTCTGCGTTGTGCAGGGAACGCTCTCTTCGGGTGCGGAGAACGGCTAGGGTGTCACCGACATTGACCCAGTCTCCAGTCTTCTTCAAAATCTGGATACCTGCGGTGTACTCGACGCTGTCCTCTTTGGTCTCCCGGCCGGCACCGAGCATACTGCTCGTGAGGCCGATAGCCTCGGTATCCATCTTGGAGATGTACCCGGACTGGGATGCACGGATGGTCTGCGTGTACCGGCTGGTCTCAAAGCACTCCGGATGGTCAATGAGCCTGGCATCACCGCGCTGGGCCTTGACGAGCTCGCGGAGCTTAGCTTTGGCCTTGCCGCTCTTTATGGCTTCTTCCGCCAGCTTGCGGGACTCCTCGAATGGAACTCCAAAGCAGGATGAGTACATGAGCCCGGCAAGAACGGTGCTCAGCTGGTACAGGTCGTCCGGTCCTTCGCCGTCTAGCACTTTGATGGCCTCGATGACTTCCAGACTGTTGCCGACGTTATAGCCGAGCGGTTCTTCCATGTTACTGATGACTGCAGTCATCTTCCGTCCGGCCCCGGTCCCGAGGTCTACCATCATTCGGGCAAGCTCCTCCGCGTCCTTTTTGGTCTTCATGAAGGCGCCGCTGCCGTATTTGACATCCAGGACGATGTTCTGGCACCCGGCGGCAAGTTTTTTACTCATTATAGACGAGGCGATCAACGGCTTGCTCATAACTGTAGCAGTCTCATCCCGCAGAGCGTACAGTTTTCCGTCCGCAGGGGTCAGATGACCGGTCTGTCCAATGATGGAGAGACCTATGGAGTTGACCTGTTGAATAAACAGATCTTCCGGAAGTTCACAGACGAGTCCCGGAATACTCTCAAGCTTGTCTAATGTTCCACCAGTGTGGCCAAGACCTCGGCCGGACATTTTGGCCACTTTGCAGCCGAGTGCCGCAGCAGTCGGCGCAACAATGAGGGTGGTTTTGTCCCCGACGCCTCCGGTACTGTGCTTGTCGGCAGTCGGTCCGTTAATGCGGGACAGATCCAGTACATCGCCGGAGTGCTCCATGGCAAGAGTCAGATCTGTGGTCTCCCGCATGTTCATGCCGTTGCAGCAGATGGCCATGAGGAGTGCGGCCGCCTGGGCATCCGGGACTTTTCCCATGCTGTATTCATTGACAAAGAAGCGGATTTCTTCCGTGGACAGCTCGCTGCCAACCCGTTTCTTCTCGATGATGTCGTACATTCTCATTCTAAATTCTCCTGACTGAAGCCCAGAGGAAAGAGCTCCTTTAAAGTGTATTCCCGGATGGCCCCGTTCTCATTGTGGAACACCAGGCGGAAGTCGTAACCACAGAATTCCAGCATGACCTGGCGGCAGATGCCGCAGGGCCAGCAGAATTCCTCAGGGCTTCCGGTGTGATTCCCCACAATGGCAATAGCCTCAAAGTCCCGGTGACCGTCGAAGACCGCCTTGAAAAAAGCAGTGCGCTCTGCGCAGTTGGTGGCGCCGAAAGAGGCATTTTCTATGTTGCATCCCTCGTATACTGTGCCGTCTTTGCAGAGCAGCGCAGCACCGACACGAAAGTGGGAGTAGGGGACGTAGGCGTGTTCCTTGGCCTCTTCTGCGCAGGCTATGAGTTCTTTATTGGTCATGCGTTATCTCCTTGTCGAGAGCGGTTGCTGTGCCGAGCGCAATTTCTATCATCTGCGTAAAGGTAGTCTCACGGTCTTTGGAGGACAGGCTGAGACCCCGGAGCGGGCAGTCTGAAATAGTGCAGATGGCAAGCGCATTTTTGCCGGCACGGGCGGCGTTCATATATAGGGCGGCGGATTCCATCTCCGCGCAGAGGACGTTGTGCATTTTCTGCCACTCCGCCAGGCTGTGGGAGTCGTTATAGAAAGAGTCCTCAGACAGGAAGGAGCCGACTTTCAGGGAATAACCGAGCTTTTCAGCCGTCTGATCCGCCGTCTTCAGCAGTTTGTAGCTTGCAGTCGGTGCATAGTATCCTGGCAGGTCAAACTGCTTTCCATAGTTGGAATCGGTGCAGGCAGACATGGCCGCCACAATGTCCCGGAGGTCTAAGTCATCTGCGATGGCCCCGGCAGAGCCGATGCGGATGATGTTATCTACATTGTAATAATGAAAAAGTTCATAGGAGTAAATGCCGATGGAAGGCATACCCATTCCGCTGGCCATGACAGAGACACGGGTTCCCTGATAGGTCCCAGTGTACCCTTGAATGCCGCGGACATTGTTTACCAGTCTGGCATCGGTCAGAAAGTTCTTGGCAATAAACTGCGCCCGGAGGGGGTCGCCAGGCATAAGAACAGTCCTGGCAAAATCTTCGGGAGCGGCTTCGTTGTGGGGAGTAGGAGTATAGCTCATTTCGTCTCTCCTTCCTTGACCAGGGAGACTATGCGGCTGGTTCCGAGCCGGCTGGCTCCGAGGGTTAAAAATTTTTCCGCATCGGCGATGGAGTGGATGCCTCCGGCGGCCTTGATCTTGGTGCCGTTCTGAATAACCGAGGCAAAGGTCTTCACATCGTCGAATGTCGCACCACCTGTGGAAAAACCGGTAGACGTTTTGATGTAGTCCGCACTGGACTGGTCAACAATTTCGGCCATTTTTATCTTCTCATCCTGGGTCAGTTCACAGGTCTCCACAATGACCTTGAGGAGTCTTCCGTTGCAGGACTCTTTCACGGCGTCAATTTCTTCCCGAAGAGCGTCCCATTTCTGATCTTTGACCCAGCCGATGTTAATCACCATGTCAATCTCATCCGCACCGTTCTTTACCGCGTCAGCGGCTTCGAAAGCTTTGACAGATGTAGTGTTGTAACCGTTGGGGAAGCCGATGACTGTGCAGACCGGAATGTGGTCACCAACATAGCCTTTGACTGCCCTGACGTAAGCGGGTGGTATGCAGACGGAAGCCGTGTGAAACCGCATGCCGTCATCGCATATTTGCTGTATTTCTTTCCATGTGGCAGAGGGCTTTAACAGCGTGTGATCCACATGGGATAAGATGTCTTGAATTGTCATAAACTGCATCACCAAGTTCATTCTACGTGGTTTTGTTTAGGTTGTAAAGAAAGTCGCGGATATGTTAAAATGATTTTGTTTGAATCTGATAAAAGAAGGGAGTGGGAGATACGAAGGGTAAGTATTCCGTTGCTCTCAGCAAAATTATCAAGTCCGAGGGGTACACGCCGGTCTATATGCCGGACTCCCCGGATAATATTATGATCAGCTCAATGGAAGTCAATCGCCCGGGTCTCATTCTCGCAAAGTACGATACCAATTTCGCACCAGAGCGGATCGAGTTTCTGGGAAACTCCGAGTATATATTCTTAAAGGGACTGGATGTCCAGGAAAGGCATGAGGCCCTGGAACGGCTTATGGCCGCTCATCCGGCTGCCCTGGCATTTTCTATCCGGGTGGCCGATGACTTTATTGAGGAGGACGTTGTCCCGCTGGCCAAAAAATATGCGATTCCGCTGATGAAAGCCCACCAGGAGACCTCTTTTGCAACATCGTCTCTGGTATCCTATCTTAACGTAGAACTGGCCGACCGGGAAACCCGTCACGGAGTTCTTGTTGAAGTGGCCGGTGAGGGCGTCCTGATTGTCGGTGAGAGCGGTGTTGGAAAAAGTGAGAGCGTGGTCGAGCTCATCAAGCGCGGCAACCGACTGGTTGCGGATGACGCGGTAGAAATCCGCCGCGTGTCCCAGAAGACACTGGTCGGCTCTGCTCCGGACAACATCCGTCACTTTATTGAGCTGCGAGGCATTGGCATTATTGATGCCCGCCGGCTGTTCGGCATGGGCGCGGTTAAGATGACATCTAAGATTGACCTCGTTATTTCTCTGGAGGCCTGGGACGAGACCAAGGCCTACGAGAGAATGGGAATTAATGATGAGACTATGGACATTCTCGGCATTAATGTTCCCCTTTATACGGTCCCGGTCAGCCCGGGCCGAAATCTGGCTATTATCATTGAAACGGCGGCTCTGAATAACCGCCTGAAGAAGATGGGCCATAACTCAGCCAAAGAACTGCTGAAAAAACTCGGCATGTACGATGATGCTGAAGAAATTGAAGATAGTAATGGCGCGGACGATATCTGGCACACCCAGTGAATCCAGGCCAAGGAAAGGACTGTATAGATTTGTATAGTGTAGGAATTGATCTCGGCGGTACCAATATTGCTGCCGGTGTGGTAGACCTTGATACCTATAAAATTGTCGGAAAAACTTCCGTTCCCACAGCTCTGCCCCGTCCTGCGGAGGAAATTGCAGATTCCATTAAGCAGGCTGTTCTCATGGCCCTGGTAGAAGCAAGCGTTTTGATGGACGACGTAGTCTCTGTAGGAATAGGCACCCCTGGCTCGGTTACCAAAGGCGGTGTTGTGGAATTCGCGGGCAACCTCGGATTTATGAACACTCCTCTCGGCCAGCTCGTATCTGACCGCATTCAGAAGCCGACTTTTGTCGGAAATGACGCAAACTGTGCGGCTCTTGGCGAGCAGAGTGCTGGATGCGGACATGGTGTACCGAACTTTGTCGCGGTTACTCTCGGAACCGGTGTAGGCGGCGGAATTATTGTCAACAACCAGCTGCTGACTGGTATTAATGGTGCGGCAGGCGAAATCGGCCACGTTGTGATCGACCTGAAAGGTGAGGCCTGTACCTGCGGCCGCGAAGGCTGCTTTGAAGCTTACGCTTCAGCTACCGCGCTCATCCGGGAGACGAAGGATGCTCTCATCCGTGACCGGAAGAAAGAATCTCTTATCTGGAAGCTCATAGACGGGTCTCTTGACAACGTTAACGGGAAGACTCCGTTCGACGCTGCCGAAAAGGGTGACAAGATCGCCCAGGGAGTCGTTGACAACTATATTTACTATCTTGGTGTCGGCTGTGCCAACCTCATCAATATTTTCCAGCCGGATATTCTCTGCATCGGCGGAGGTATAAGCAAACAGGGCGACTCCCTCATTAAACCACTTATCAAAGTTATTGACCAGGAGAAATTCACCAAGAGTACGAAGAAACAGACCAAAGTCTGCGCTGCAACTCTCGGTAACGATGCCGGCATTATCGGCGCCGCACTGCTCTCAGAATAACGGGTCGACCGCTTGCTGTTTTGCACAGCAGAGGATATAATATCCGACAGATTACGAGTGGAGGAATGGAACACCATGTTTGAGGAAATTCAGGGCACTGCGGAACGAAATGGCTGTAAAGTAACACGCAATGCAGATCTCAGCCGGTATACCACGTTTAAGATCGGCGGGCCGGCGGCGCTGCTGATAGAACCTGGAAGTGTTGACGGTCTGGCAGCAGTGTTAAAAGCCTGCAGGGCCGAGGGCGTAAAGCCTCAGATTCTGGGACGCGGCAGTAATGTCCTCGCTCCGGATGAGGGAATTCAAAACGTCGTCATCGTCATGGGGGAGCAGTTCTCCAAAATTGAGTACTGCGGCAGTGAGATGGTTAAGGCCCAGGCGGGCGCTCCGCTTATCCGGCTCTGTAAGTTTGCACTGGACTACTCTCTCGGCGGTCTGGAATTTGCCTATGGCATTCCCGGATCGGTCGGCGGTGGAGTGTACATGAACGCTGGCGCCTACGGCGGAGAGATGAAAGATGTCGTTCTCTTTGTAGACTATCTGGATTATGACGGCAACCGCGGCTCCTGGCAGGGAGATCAGCTCGGATTTTCCTACCGGCACAGTAATTTCATGGACTCTGATCTCATTATTACTTCGGTTGTCTTCAAACTGGAACACCGAAACCCGGATGTCATCAAGTCAAAGATGGACGGACTCATGCAGCGCCGCAGAGACAAGCAGCCTCTCGACTATCCAAGTGCAGGAAGTACGTTTAAACGACCGGAAGGCTATTTTGCCGGAAAGCTCATTCAGGACAGCGACCTCATGGGCAAGCAGATCGGCGGGGCGCAGGTCAGCACCAAGCATGCCGGCTTTGTCATCAATAAGGGCGGAGCTACAGCTAAAGATGTCAAAGACCTCATCGCCTATGTGCAGAAAACAGTTCAGGAAAAATTCCATGTGACGCTGGAACCGGAAGTCCGGATTCTGTAAGGTCAGAAAAAGAAAATAAAATGGGCTGTGCCAGACTGGTTTCTCTTCCAATTTGGTACAGCTCATTTTGTCTCTATGGTATAATAGATAGCAATTATTACAGGGAAAAGAGGCGCTGTTGTGGAATTCTTGATTGTGACCGGTATGTCCGGCTCGGGAAAGTCCAAAGCCATGGAAATGCTGGAAGATATCGGCTATGTCTGCATAGACAATCTGCCGCCAAAACTCCTTCCGTCTCTGGGTCAGATTGTGGCCAGGAGCGAGACCAACGCCAAAACGGCTGTTGTAGTAGATGCCCGGTCCGGTGCATCTTACGCCACTTTTGCCAAGTCTCTTCAGGAACTGAAAGCGCTTGGGGTGGGATTCCGCCTCCTCTTCATAGACTGTGACGACAATGTCCTGCTGAAACGGTACAGTGAGACTAGACGCCGGCATCCCCTGGCCCGAAAATACAACAATTCCCTCAAAGACGCCATCGCCGCGGAGCGGAAAATTGTGGAACCACTGAAGCAGGAGGCAGACTATGTCATAGACACTTCACAGATGGCCTCACGGCAGCTCAAAGAGCGGATTGCCGGCCTGTTTGCCGGAAGCCTGGAAAATACGCTGCAGGTTCAGTGCCTGTCGTTTGGCTTTAAATACGGCATCCCCGGCGATGCTGATATTGTCTACGACATGCGCTGCCTTCCCAACCCGTTTTATGTCCCTGAACTGAAAACCAAGACGGGAATGGATGCGGAAGTCTATGACTATGTTATGAGTTTTCCGGAATCACAGGAGGTTCTGAAACGGCTTACCAGTCTTGTGGACTACACTCTGCCGCTCTATCTCAAAGAGGGCAAAAGTGAAATTGTCATAGCTTTCGGCTGTACGGGCGGACAGCACCGCTCGGTTACTTTTGCGGAGGCCATGTACCGACACTTGAAACAGAAGGGCATTCGGACTACCGTTATGCACCGAGATGCAGTAAAGAACAGTAACGAAGTGAAATCCAGAGGAGAATAGCGTTGTCATTCGCACAGAAAGTAAAAAATGAACTCATCGACCATACCAGTGAGGCCGCCGAAGAGGGCATTGAGCGGCCATGCTGTCATCATGCGGAACTGTATGGTCTGTTTTTATTCAACCGGAATTTCAGCCTGCAGAATATCAGCATTAAGACAGAGATGAAGAGCCTTGCCATGAAGTATACGGAGGCGGTCAAAGATCTGACCGGGAAAATGCCCCGGGCGGAACAGTCTGCTGCCGGAAACTGGAGAGTTACCGTAGACGATGCGGACAGCCGCCGGAAAATAATGGAGGCATTTGGCTACAGCGGACATGAAATTACCCGTCGTCTGAACCGGGCTAACCTGGAATTTGACTGTGACAATGGCGCTTTCCTGCGTGGCGCTTTCCTGTCCTGTGGAACGATTACCGACCCGGAAAAAGACTACCACGTGGAATTTGTTATTGCCCACAAAGTCCTCTGTGACGACCTGATGACTCTGCTGAAGGAGATGGACTTTGAACCGAAGTATGTTCAGCGGAACGGGGCCCATGTCGTCTATTTCAAAGACAGTGAGAGTATAGAAGACCTTCTTACCACTATGGGCGCTACGGACTGTACCTTGGAACTTATGGGTACAAAAGTCTACAAGGATATGCGCAACAAAGTAAATCGCCGGATGAACTTTGAAAACGCCAACTCCTCCCGGGCGTTCGACGCGGCTTACCGTCAGATGGAAGCCATCCGCTACATCCACGACAAACGGGGATGGGAGTATTTCCCACCGGACCTTCGGGAACTGGCTAAACTGCGGCTTGAAAACCCGGACTACTCCCTGAAGGAACTGGCCGAGAATCTGTCTACGACAATTTCCAAGTCCGGTGTCAACCATCGCATGAAGAAAATTCTGCAGATGTATGAGGACCTGAAGGAAGAAGACTAAAAGGAGGAGCCTGCGTGGCATTTACCCACCTTCACCTGCATAG
>CAYRKX010000016.1:0-37902 GCA_964425185.1 uncultured Eubacteriales bacterium | reverse complement strand
ATTTCTACAGGTGTTTATTAATGATACGCGAACCCCTGTGCCACACCCATTTGAGATTTGACACGTGGTCATGACAGCGTGGCGCGAGTGTTAAAAAAACGTGGATCGCTGGGAAAATAACAGGAAAAGAGCGGGATTTTTTCCAATTTTGAGCCGGCTGGCTCGAGCAGGTCAGGAAACTTTTGACCAAATGGAGGTTCCGCATGAGGCTTGGCAAAAGAAGGAGAGAGGAAATGGACTATTATGCTGCCCTGGTGTTGGAAATTGAGCTTCTTGAGGAACAGGAGAGGTGTTTACAGGAGAAAATTGATATGGCATACGACGGTTTTGTGGTCTGCCAGAAATATCGAGATAAATACTATTACTACAGAAAGTACAAAGTGGGAGGAAAGTGGAAGCGGACCAGGCTGACGGAGGAAGACGATGATCTGCTTTTTGATCTTGTGCAGAAGCGTGAAAACAGGAAAAAATTGAGGCAGGTCTGCAAAAAACTGACGGCTGCGCGCGCTTATGTGAAAGTTTTCGAAAACTATCGGGAAAGGGAAATGCGGGATTCCCCCGGAATGTTGGAACTCCTGGATCAGCTGTACGAGCCGGACCGGCTGGATTTTCGAGAGTGGGGCGGGGCACCGTACCGTGGACACACGGATTTTCATCCGGAACAACTTGTGTTTCGCACAGGAAAGGGCGATGAACGGGTGCGGTCCAAGTCAGAAGAACTGATTGCCCGGGCACTGCGGGCCCACGGAATTGAATACCATTATGAAGAGGAGACAAAGGTGGGATATTGGAAGGTCTATCCGGATTTTACGATTCGGCACCCGCGGACAGGCGAACTGATTATCTGGGAGCACCATGGCATGATGGATGACCGAAAATATGCCGCAAAAACCGGCGACAAGCTGCGCAACTATCTGGTGAACGGGTATTCCCAAACGACGAATCTGATTACGACGTTTGAGGACCGGCGGCATCCGCTGAGTATTGATGAGGTGAATCGGATTATTGAGGAGAAGCTGCTGGCAGTGTAAGGGGGTGCTTGGTTCGAAGTTAGATGACCCGGATGCCGGGGGGTACCCAGAATACGGGCTTTCGGGTCGGTAGGTCGAAGGGCTTGGCCCTGGGCGCAGAAGGTGTGGGCCTTGGGCGCAGAAGGCACGAACCTTGGGCGCAGTTTTGCCAAACCATGAAATTAAGGCCCAAATGGTCAAAGAAGTTCTTACTTTGTCGGCCTTTTTGTACCCAAAATCTCATTTTGGCCCACAAACCCACCATGAGCAGCTGCTCATTCGGCCTTGAAATACTCCTGTTTCTACAGGCCGGTGAGAATGTCTTGACCAGCTCTGCTTAGCGCTCAGGAGTTGGCAAAATTATTGCAAAAAAGCAGCCAGAATATCTAGTTCAGCCTTCTAAAAGGAGATTCACTTGAAAAGACTCACTTGAGGGAGTTCATTAGAGGAGGTTCCCATACACTCTCGATTATCCATACTAGCCGGCGAAACATGTTCGATGCCCTGAATAAGCAAAAGAAAATCCGCACTTCCGAGGAAGTACGGATTTTCATACTAATTAACTATAGCTGAGCCACTCAAAGAGCTGAGCCACTCGAAGGGCTCTCAGCCGACCTTATGAAGCCGCCTGGACTTTGGCATCTGCCATGCCGTCGCGGACAATGATCTTACCGTAAGTGTCAAGCTGAATGCATTTGGTCGGGCAGCCCTTAATGCAGTCGCCGCAGCCAACGCACTTGTCCTGGTCAACAGAGGCAAGGAAGTTCTTGACGTGTACGGCGTCGTGCTGGCAGGCTTTCTGGCATTTCATACAGCCAATGCAGCCGACCTTGCAGGCCTTGCGGGTTACGCCGCCCTTGTCATGGTTGCTGCAGAATACAACAGCTTCCTGATGGTACAGCGGAACGAGGTCAATGATGCCTTTCGGACAGGTCTCAATGCAGATCTTGCAGGCACGGCAGGTTTCCGGATTAACTTCGGCAACGCCGTTCTCATTGACATGGATAGAGTCATACGGGCAGGCTTTTTCACAGTCACCCAGGCCGAGACATCCAAAGGTGCAGGCTTTACCGCCAGCGTAGAGCTGAGCGGCAGTCTTACAGCTCATGTCACCATGATATTCCATGGTGGTTCCACACTCTTCTTTACCGCCTTTGCACATTACCATAGCGGTCTGCGGTTTCAGAGGACCGGCAGCAACGCCGAGAATAGAGGCAACAGCCTCAGCAGTATCTGCGCCGCCTGGGGCACAGAGTGTGGTGTTGGTGCACTCGCCTTTGGAGAGGGCAGAGGCATATCCGGAACATCCGGAGTATCCGCAGGCACCGCAGTTAGCACCGGCGAGCACGCCTTCAATTTCTTCCGCGGTCTCATCGACCGGGACTGCCATGACGACAGATGCAACGGAAAGGATAATTCCGAGAATGAGTCCGGTGATGGCAACGATTATTACAGCAATAAGTACAGCATGCATGTCATTCCACCTCCATTAACCCATTGCGCCAGGGAACATGTTGTCGATAACTCCGGTGAAGCCCAGGAAGGTGCAGGTCAGAAGAGATGCAGCAACGAGGACAATCGGAATGCCGTTCCAGAACTTCGGAATATCGTTTCCTTCCATTCTCTCACGGATACCGGCGAACATAATCATGGCGAGCATATAGCCGAGTCCGGAACCAAGAGCGTTGACTACGGACATGGCAAAGTTGTAATTGTTCTGGACGTTCAGGGTTACGACACCGAGAACGGCGCAGTTTGTAGTGATGAGTGGAAGATAAATACCAAGAGCATTGTAAAGAGGCTTCATGTATTTCTTCATGGCAATCTCAACGAACTGTACCAGTGCGGCGATAACCAGGATGAAGACCAGAGTCTGCAGATACTCGAAGCCGTTGGCAACGAGCAGATATTTGTTGATGGGGTAACATACGGCGGAGGCCAGAACCATAACAAAGATTACGGCGGCGGACATGCCGACTGCGGTATCTTTCTTCTTCGATACGCCGAGGAACGGGCAGATACCGAGGAATTTCTGGAGGACGAAGTTCTGCGTGAAGATGGCAGAAAGAATAATGGCAATGTATGTCATTTATTATTTTTCCTCCTTTCCTGCGGGCGATTCAGCTGCTGCTTTTTTCGCAACAGGTTTTACCTGAGGTTCTGTGTCAACTTCCGGTTTTGGAATAACAATGTCTCCGGCATTCTGACCGTCTGCAACTACCATGCACCCTTCTGCGTTCTCGCAGACATAGCATGCGTTGATATCAGCAGTTCCTTTTCCATGTTTGCTGGAAATCTTGTTGGAAATGGCCATAAGAAGACCGAATACGAAGAATCCGCCGGGAGCCAGAACGAAGAACAGGATTGGCTCTGCGTGGATGGCGGTGAGCACGTTGCTCTCGCCGAGATGGCAGAGATCTGTAAGAGTGGTGCCGTGGCCGAGAACCTTAAGGGTCAGGTTGCCGGAACCGAAGAACTCACGGATGATTGCCATAAGGGTCAGTGTCAAGGTGAAGCCGACGCCCATGCCCAGACCGTCAAGTCCGGAACGGAGAACGTTATTTTTGCTTGCAAATGCCTCAGCACGACCGAGGATAATACAGTTTACAACTATCAGCGGTAGATAAATACCCAGTGCCGCGTCCAGGGAAGGCGAGAACGCCTTGACGAACATCTGAATCATGGATACGAATGCCGCGATAACTACGATATAACAAGGAATACGGACTGTGTCCGGGATAACTTTCCGAAGCAGGGAAATAACCATGTTGGAAAGGAACAGAACGATAGTAGCCGCAATGCCCATGCCGATGGCGTTTTCCACGTTGGTGGAAATGGCGAGTGTCGGGCAGGTGCCGAGCATAATGACCAGAACCGGGTTCTGCTCAATGATACCCTTAGTAAACTCCTTGCCAAGTGATACTTTCTTTTCAGCCATTATTTTCCACCTCCTGCGTTCGATACTTTCGCAAACAGCTGCTGTGCGTTGTTAACGTCGTTGGTAACTGCGGTGGAAGTAATGGTGGCACTGGTCAGCGCCTGAATTTGACTGTCGTTCGGGTTGTTCTTAACTACAGACAGCGTGCCGGTCTTCCCGACGAACTGTTTTAAGAAGGACGGTTTGGTTGCGGTCTGGCCGAGACCCGGAGTCTCATTGGAGAGGTCTCCCGGGACAACGCCGGTAACTTTGCCGTTGATATCAATACCAACGGTTGCAGCAACCTGGCCGCCGTAGCCTTTATTAGATGTATTGAATACATAACCGATGACATTACCGCTCTTGTCCAGTGCGACAAAGTACGGCTGTCCGTCTACGGTCTTCTGCTGGAAGTTGGCAGCCTGAGTAAAGACAGACTCTCTTGCTTCCGCGTCAGACGCGGCCTGCTCAGCGGCGATTCGGTCTTTGGTCACATTATTGACGAGACCTAAAAGCAAAGTGGAAATCAGAGCGATCAGAAAAAGAACAATGGTGGGGACGAGAATTTCCTTTGCGCTGCCCTTTTTCGCTTTTTTAGCTTCACTCATTACTCAGCGACCTCCTTCTTAGCTTTTTTCTTCTCCTTGAGAGTACCGAAAGGTTTCGGTCTGGTCTGATCCTCAATGTAAGGAACAAAGACGTTCATGATGATGATGGAGAAGGATACGCCTTCAGGAAGGCTGCCCCAAATCCGGATGATGCAGGTGATAATGCCGCATCCAAGAGCAAAGATAACTTTGCCCCAGTTGGTGATGGGGGAAGTGGTATAGTCGGTAGCCATGAAGATTGCTCCGAGGAACAGACCACCGGAGAGAAGCTCATAGGCAACGGCATACCAGTTGAAACCGGTTGCGAACATCATGAAGACGGCAACGGTTCCGATGAATACACATGGGATGATGGGAGAGATAACTCTGCGGATAATGAGGTACAGGCCGCCGATTAAGAGGGCGAGCGCAGAAACCTCACCGAGACATCCGGAAGTAGTGCCGAGGAACAGCTGACGAAGGGTCGGTGCTGTGGCCTGGATAGTAGCGGATGCATGGGAAATGTTAACCAGTCCCAGAGGTGTTGCGGATGTTACACCGTCAACGTTCCAGCCTACTCTGTTGAGACCAACAAAAGATGCTGCAGCCATTCTTCCAGGGAAGGAAGTCATGAGAATAACACGGGCTGCAAGGGCCGGGTTCAGGAAGTTCTGGCCAATGCCGCCGAACATCTGTTTTACAACAACGATGGCAACGACGCCGCCGAGAACGACAATCCAGAACGGGATGTTGGACGGTAAGTTAAATGCGAGGAGAAGACCGGTTACGATGGCACTGAGGTCACCGATGGTATTCTCTTTGTGCATTGCTTTGCGGGATAAATACTCAGACAGTACACAGGAGGCAACCGAAACCAGCATGACCGCGAGGGCCCGGAGACCGAACACGACGATGGCGGCGATTGCGGCGGGACATAGAGCAATGATGACATCCCGCATGATTCCTGTGGTAGTTTCAGAAGAACGCACGTGCGGCGAACTGCTGACAGTAAGTTTGAGAACCTTTTTCTCTTCAGCCATTATTTTTTCGCACCTGCTTCCCTGACAATTTGTTTGGCAAGCCGCATGTACTGTACAAGCGGTCTGCCGGATGGACATGCGTAAGCACAGCTGCCGCACTCCATACATACCATGGCTCCAGCTTTCTGGAGCGCCTCCGCGTTGCCGAGGTGGGCCATCCGCTCAATCTTGGTGGCCTCGAGGTTCATAGGACATACCTGAACACAGCGGCCGCAGCGGATACATGCGCGGGTTGGCTTGATTTTCATAGCGCCCTGCGCAAAAGCGATGATGGCGTTGTTGTTTTTGACAACCGGAACATCCAGGCTGTCGAGAGCGATACCCATCATGGGGCCGCCCATGAAGACCTTGTAAGGATCTGCCTTGAAACCACCGCAGAAGTCAATGACATCCTGAACTTTAACGCCGATAGGAACTTTGACGTTCTTCGGCTCGGCGATAGCAGAACCGTCAACGGTGAGATTCCGGGTAACCAGCGGTCTGCCCGTGTTAATGAAGCGGGACAGTGTGGTGACGGACTCAACGTTCATGACGACACAGCCGACATCCGCGGGAAGTTTTCCCGGAGGAACCTGTCTGCCGGTGACCGCCTGGATCATAACCTTCTCAGCGCCCTGCGGATAGGAGGACTTGAGAATAACGATCTGAGCGAGGTCTTTCCATTCGGGTTTCGAATCCATGGTCTTGAGGAGAACCTTGACGGCATCCGCCTTATTGTCCTCAATGGCGATGTAGATATGTTCGAACGGAATCCATTTCCGGATATTTTCCAGACCGTCGAAAATATCCTCAGGGTGCTCCAGGCACTCACGGTGGTTGACCGTAATGTACGGTTCGCACTCTGCTACGTTGACAATCAGACTGTCAACTTTGGCGTCCGGTTTCAGGTTCAACTTGACGTGGGTCGGGAAACCGGCACCACCGAGACCTACCAGGCCGGATGCGCGGACTGCTTTTAAGAAGTCCTCTTTAGAATTGATTTCGGGAACCGTGAAGTCCGCGTCTTCCATTAATCCGTCGGACTCAATGGTGACAGCGTTTACTGTTCTTCCCTGGGCAACTCTGACCGGTCCAACTTTGGTGACCTTTCCCGAAACACTGGCATAAATGGGCGCAGATACGAACTTGTCTGAGTCGCCGATTAACTGGCCGACTTTGACGAGATCTCCCTTCTTGACCACAGGGTCACAGGGTGCGCCAATATGCATAGACATGGGAAGGACTACCGAAGCGGGAGTCGGAAGTGTAACGACAGGACTTCCGGCGAGGTTCTTGTGATGTGCCACATGAACACCGCCGTGACCTTTCGCTACAGGCTTCAGAGTGCCTGCAATTTTTGCGCTTGCCATTCATTCAACTCCTTCAACAGACCTTTTCTTTTCGAAAAAATCCAATAGATTCAAGATTTATGATCAGCGTTTTCGCGCGTATCAACAGAGATTGGCTTGGGTTCTTTCTCGTTCTCTTTTTCCTCTTCCGGCAGTTTTAACACGCCGACGCCGAAGTGCCTGCTCTCCCGCCGAAGTGCGGGCATGACTACTTTCAGAATAGTGCCGGTGATGGCGCCTGCCACAACTCCGAAGAGCAGAAGCAGCGGTCCATAGGTGACTGCCAGCCCTTTGGTCCCCGCTACCATGACACAGGCAACAGCGAGCTGCCCGGCATTAAACATGATGGCGGATACAATGGAGACACCAATGATGCCGAACGGGTTCTTTTTCCACTTCAGCAGAAGAACCATGGCGATAGTGCTCAGCACACCACCGGCAAAGCTCATGCAGAATGCGGTAAACCCGCGGGTGAGAAGAGCGAACAGAGATTTGATAACAGTAATGGCCATGGCACTCCAGAAGCCCATAATGGAGGCAGTAAACATGGTCACTATATTTGCAAGACCTGGCTTGGCTCCGGGCGGAAGTCCGGGGACAGCAGGAATGAGGCTTTCTAAAAAGGACAGAGCCAGCGCCTCAGCGGCAAGAATTCCGAGAAGGGCAATCTTCTGCGTGCGCGGGCTGATCCGGTTTTTCTGGTTTCTGCTCATGAATTACTCCTTATGCGAAATTAATACGAGATGATATCCGGTCCGCTGCTGGAAACATTCTTTCCATTGGACACCAGACGGATAAGCGTCTTGGACGGAAGACAGGCTGCTGTGTCACCGGGCTTGGTCAGCTTTCCGGTGCGGACACAGATTTTGTCTTTGCATTCCGCCTTGGAGTAATAGATACTTCCTGGGGTTACTGTGACCCAGGTTCTCGGATGAGATTCCAGAGAGATGGTGTACGGCTTTTTGACTTTGCTCAGGTCGATTTTCTGAATAACCGTTCCATTCCTGGTGATGATGGCCGTGACGTTGCCGTCGGCCTTTTGAAAGTGCTTGGGCAGAAATATGGCGAGAGCGATGGCCGCAACGACCAGGATCAGGATGAGATCTGCCCAACGGAAAAACTTTGTTTTTTCCATTCGCTTTACAGGTTCCTCTCTTTGAACTGTGTAAATACAGCTAGATATCTGTATATTATACTAAATATAATATGTGAAAATCATCCTAATTCTTTCGCCGTCATATTATATTAAAATTGTACTCTATTTTCAATTGCTTTTGGGGCCGAAAACGGCAATTTCTTTGTCTATTATTTATCAAATGTGATGGTTTTTGACCACTCCTTTTTGTAGGAGTGCACAAAAAATTAGTGATGGCTAACTGCACTGCAAAAGCGATTCAACTTCAAGGCCAAACTTTTAGCACACGATTGACTTAAGTGCTAATTTGTAGGATAATAGGGTCAGCAATCTGGACGAGGAGGGATAATATGCTCTGTCAGAATTGCGGAAAAAAAGAGGCCACAACCCATATCAAACGAATTGTCAACGGTGAGCCCACAGAACTGCATCTGTGCACTGCGTGCGCCGAGCATCTCGGATATGCGGATGTCTTCTCCGGAATCGGATTTAATCTCGGCAGTCTGCTCCGAAACTTCTTCCCGGAATTTGCCGGTCTTCCCACCAGTGAAGTTCAGGAGGACGAGGAAAGGTGCCCAACCTGCGGCAGTACTTTTCAGGATATTGTCCGTACAGGAATGATGGGCTGTGCCGACTGCTATGATACGTTTTACGATAAACTCAAGCCTTCGCTCTACCGAATTCACGGCCGCGCCAGCCACGTCGGTAAAATGTCCTCATCTTACGATGCTGTCTCAGCCAGAAAAGACCGGATTCGGGAGCTCAACGAGCAGATGCGCGAGGCCGTAGATACTCAGAATTTTGAGCGCGCCGCGGAGATCCGCGACGAAATCAAGGAACTGAAAGGGGAGCTGCAGTCATGACCAAATGGTATCAGCTCTCAGGCAGTGAGAACGACGTTGCCGTCTGCACAAAAATCTCACTGGCACGGAACCTCTCGGGTCACAATTTTACGATCCGTCTGGATACCGCGGAAAAAGAGCAAATCGCCCAGGAAGTGCAGAATGTCTTAGACGAGAAGCTTCCTGGAAAGTTTTATGCGACAAAAATGTCAGAACTATCCCAGTATGCGGCCATTTCTCTGGCGGAACGGGAGCTGGTTAGTCCGGAATTTGTCAGCTCGTCCGAGGGTCGGACGTTCATCAGTACTCCGGATGAGTCTCTGAGCATGATGATCTGCGAAGAGGACCATGTGAAAATTCAGTCCCTTTTACCTGGACTGGAACTGGACAAATCCTATGCACTGGCCGATCAGCTCGACACCATTCTTGATGAGTCTCTGGGCTTCTCGTTTGACAAGAAACTCGGTTATCTGACACAGTGCCCAACCAACATCGGTACGGCCATGAGGGCAAGCGTCATGCTTCAGTTGCCTGCGCTGCATATCCGCGGAAATATTTCTCAGATGGCACGGACTGTATCTAAGCTCGGCCTTCGTCTGACCGGTGCTTTTGGCGAAGGGGCCAACCCGGTAGGAAGTCTCTACAGCCTGTCTAACCAGGTAACACTTGGCATTTCCGAAGAGGCGGCTCTGGCCAACCTGAAGTCCTTCTCCCTGTCAATCATTCAGCAGGAGCGGGAGGCCCGTGAGGAACTGATGAGTAATCTGCGTTTCCAGGATATGCTGTGGCGTTCCTACGGCACTCTGAAGAACGCGCGGGTTATGAGTTATGACGAATTCATGGAAGCTCTGTCGGTTGTACGTATTGGCATAGCCTCCGACCAGATCAGCGTTCCCATGACCGAGGCAAACCGGATGATCTTTACCATGCAGCCGGCCACTTTGAACACCGAAGTGGGCCAGCCCATGGACCGACAGACCCGGGACGCCAAACGGGCTGAGGAAATTCGAAAAATTTTTAACGATACGGAAAAGACCGCGCTCGAATGAGCGCGGCCCTTTTTTTGCCATTTCCTTGTGAATTTTTTTACGACTTGTTAACCGGCTGACAAGTCAGTCCTGCTTTTTATCCTCATTGCTCAGGACAGATTTGACGATATAGACCGGCCGGTTCTTAACCTGAACGTAAGTTTTGGACAGGTAAATACAGCCAATGCCAATGGAAGTCATATTCAGTCCGCCAATAAGCCCAACCAGTGCGTTGGTTTTTGCGGACTCTTTTTTTGCAGCGAGCAGGGAGACCAGAGATACACCGCTCAAGGCGAGACCGCCCCAGAAGGGAAGTTCCAGCGGCTTGGTAGAAAACGCAATAATTCCCTCAAAGGCATATTTCCACAGCTTGAGGAAGGACCACTTGGAAGAACCGGTTAATCGCTCGTCAGCCTGGTAGGGGATGTAATGGGTATTAAAGCCCACCCAGGAGAAGATTCCCTTGGAAAAGCGATGGTACTCCGGCATATTCAGAATGGTCTCCGCCACATTTCGGCGGAAGGTACGGAAGTCGGAGGCACCGACCACAAACTCCGTGTCGGAGATCCTGTTAATAATCTTATAGAAGTTATCCTTCAAAAAGACCAGACCAGGGTTCTCACTGCGGTTTTCCTGATAGGCTGCTACACAGTCACAGTCCGGGTGCTCGTCGAGGTAGCTGGTCATTTCTAGCAGAAAGCTCGGGTTCTGCTGCAGGTCTCCGTCCATAATACAGATATACTCGCCGTCAGCATAGTGAAGCCCTGCGTAAATGCCGGACTCTTTACCGAAATTCCGGGAGAAGTTGACTACCTTGACCGGCGTGTCCGCACGCTGCACCAGATCTGCCAGAACGTCTCCCGTCTGGTCATAGCTCCCATCGTTGATGAAAATGAATTCATAGCTGTCGAGCCGGCCTGCGAAAGTCTCCTGTACTGTTCTATATAAAGGTAAAATATTGCCCTCTTCGTTATAACAGGGGACAATGAGTGAGAGTTTCATAGACTTTTTCCACCATTCTGTTCTGTAATTCATGCTTCTCTCTATTATAGATAGGAAGAGTTGGAAAATAAAGGGCGGCAAATTTTCATAATTCTCCTGGCGATTGACTTTTGAAGTGGAATACTATACTATATTTGCAATTTACAATTTACAATCTTTCAAAATAGGGAGCTTCTTTGAACGTTCTTACGCACATTTTGTCCATAATGTCGAAAAAATGCCAAAGTTCATTTTTGTGCGATACTTTTTGGAATAAATATGCTAGAATAACAAAGGTATCTTTTATTAGATGTCAATTGTAAGTACATAATGTATTTGTAAAGGAGCTTGTTTCATGGAAAATCCAACCAAAAATAAGAGCATCCTTGACTGGCTGCAGACCAGAATTGATCTTCTCCAGCCGGATAAGGTAGTATGGATTGACGGTTCGAAAGAGCAGCTGGATGCCCTCAAGGCAGAGGCCGTTTCTACCGGCGAATTCATTAAGCTCAACGAGGAAAAACTTCCGGACTGCTACCTGCATCGTACAGATCCTTCTGACGTTGCACGTGTAGAGGACCGTACCTTCATCTGCACCCCGACCGAAAAAGAAGCTGGTCCGCTCAACAACTGGATGGACCCGGACGAGACTTATAAACTTCTTGATGATATTATCCGCGGCAGCTACAAGGGCAAGACCATGTATGTCATCCCTTACTCCATGTGCCCGGTAGGCTCTCCGTTCGCTAAATACGGCCTTGAGGTTACTGACTCCATCTATGTTGTTGTCAACATGGGCATCATCACCAGAATGGGCCAGGAAGTTCTCGACGCTATCGGCGATACCTCCACAGACTGGATCCATGGAACTCACGCTTCCTGTGACTGCGATCCTGAGAAGAGATACATCTGCCACTGGCCGCAGGACAACACCATCTATTCTGTAAACTCCTGCTACGGCGGAAACGTTCTTCAGGGCAAGAAGTGCTTCGCTCTCCGTATCGCTTCTAACCTTGGCCGTCAGGAAGGCTGGCAGGCTGAGCATATGCTCATCCTTGGCATTGAGTATCCGGATGGAGACGTTAAATATGTTACCGCTGCTTTCCCGAGCGCCTGCGGTAAGACCAACCTCGCCATGCTCATTCCTCCGAAACACTATCGTGACCTCGGATATAAGGCCTGGACAGTCGGCGACGATATTTCCTGGATCCGCAAGGGACCGGATGGACGACTTTACGCTGTTAACCCGGAGAACGGCTTCTTCGGTGTTGCACCGGGAACCAATGAGCAGTCCAACCCGAATGCGCTTGCAGCTACCAGACAGGGCACTGTATTCACCAACGTTGCTCTGAACCTTGACGATAACACCGTTTGGTGGGAGGGTCTTCCGGATGCTCCTGAGAACGGACTTGACTGGAAGGGCGAGCCCTGGAACGGCAAGACCTCTGACAAGGTCGGTGCTTATCCGAACTCCCGTTTCACCGCTCCGGCACGCAACTGCCCCTGCCTCTCCAAGGAATTTGACAACCCGAACGGTGTTCCGATCTCCGCTATGATCTTCGGCGGCCGCCGCGCTAAACTTGCTCCGCTGGTATATCAGGCACGTGACTGGAACCACGGCGTATTCATCGGCTCTGCTGTCGGTTCTGAGACCACTGCTGCTGCCGCTGGTAAAGTCGGCGTAGTTCGTCACGATCCTATGGCTATGCGTCCGTTCATCGGTTATGATTGCGGCACTTACTTCCAGCACTGGATTGACATCGGTAAGACTCTGGATCCTGACAAGGCTCCGAAGATCTTCAATGTTAACTGGTTCCGCAAGGACGACGAAGGACACTTTATGTGGCCTGGATTCGGCGACAACATGCGTGTTGTTCTCTGGATTCTTGATCGTTGCGCAGGCAAGGTTGACGCCAGAGAGACCGAAATCGGTTATGAGCCGTATGCTAAGGACATCGACATCGAAGGCCTTGATATTACTGAGTCCGATGTTGAGGATCTTCTCAGCGTTGATAAGGACCTCTGGAGACAGGAAGCTGATGGAATTGAAGAGTTCTACAAGTTCCTCGGCGACACTGTTCCGAAAGAGCTCTATGATGAGCTTGACACTCTGAAGAAGAATGTAGCTGAATAAGCTGTTTTTCCAGACGATACAAATAAAAAATCCCGCTCAGCAATGAGCGGGATTTTTTTTGTCCTGAAAGAACTGAACTATTTTGTACTTGGTGTCGTTAAATACCTCAGCCAGTACTTTAGCCAGCCCATCAGAGCTGTGCGGCATTCCGTCTGCGGCCCATTTGGTGAGGATGGCTATGATACTGGAGACAATAAACGTGATAAAATAAACAGGAATCATCTTGGAAATCAGGACATATTTGACGCCTGTCTCAAAGACCTGTACAATAGTTCTTGTAGAATATTGTCATTATTTTGACAAGTGGATTTAGACAAGGAGAAATTTATGAAGTACGCATTCGTATCCGGAGGCGCCGGCGGTATTGCCGGAGCTATTATCCGCGAACTCGACCGCAGAGGAGAGTGGACTATATTTGCCACGTACCACAGCCATCCCCTGACCGACCTGATGGAAGAGGTCTCCGATCGGGTAATCCCCATTCAGATCGATATTACGGATCAGGACAGCTGCGACCGTGCAGCAGAAGAAGTTCGCAAATATACCGATACTTTGGATGTTCTTGCCAATTTTGCCGGCGTTCATACCATGGCATCTCTCGTAGAGGGGGATCCGGTCCCGACACTCGAGTGGATTATCAATACTAACTGCCTGGGCATGGCCAGAGTCACCAAGTCTATGTTCCCGCTTCTCAAAGGCGGTCGTTCCCGGATTATCAACTGCTCTTCCGAGTGTGGCTGGATGCAGCCGCAGCCGTTCAACAGCCCCTATGCTATTTCCAAGTTTGCAGTTGAGGCGTATACCATCGGCCTTCGCAGAGAACTCGCGTTCCTGGATATTCCGGTCATTAAAATTCAGCCTGGTTCCTTTGCCAGCGGAATGCACGGTGAGGCAACAGACGGTTACACTAAACTGGCCAAGTCGACGACTCATTACAAAGATGTTCTTGCCGTTATGAAACCTCTCATGACGATTGCCATGTCTCATCCGCATCCTATGAGCAAGGTAGTCGATACGACCATGCGTGCTATCTATTCCAAACATCCGAAAATTAATTACCGTACCGGTACCGACCTCTACCTTGCTGTCATCGATCCCATTCCGGGAAAAATCATGGACAAGGGCTACAAGATCTTCCTGAATGCCGGTGCTAAAATCATGCGCAAACTTGGCAAGCTCGACTGAGGACAGTTGACAAAACCGTAAAAAACCATATACCATAGAAACGATAATTCCATTGATGAGGTGTTTATTATGGTTTTTGATAAAGTAAAGGAAATTCTTGTCGACCAGCTCGATCTCGACCCTGACCAGGTTACCATGGAGTCCAGCTTTACTGAAGATCTCGGTGCGGACAGCCTGGATCTTGTTGATCTCGTTATGTCTCTGGAAGACGAGTTCGGCGTAGAAGTTCCGGATGATGCCATTGAGACAATGAAGACGGTCGGCGATGCCGTTAAGTACATCGAGGCTCATCAGAAATAAAAAAGACGCTTTTCAGCCCCGCCAATTCCGGCGGGGCTGATTTTTTGTACAACTTTTTGTACAAACTTTTTTCCTGAATTCAATTTATGCGGAACTTTTTTGTCACATACTTGTTCCCCGGCGTCGGGAATGCTAGGGTTTACAGTGTAAAAACCCAGAATTAAGGAGAACACCATGGATTCGTTTTCAGACAAGTTCCAATATTATCTCGACCTGAAAGGGCTTAAAATAGCCGATGTCCAGCGCTTTTCCGGACTGAACCTCACCACTCTCTACAAAATGCTGGACGGTTCCCGGGTGCCTGCAAAACTGGAGGTCGTGGAAAGGATCGCCGAAAGTCTCTGCTTGAACAGTGAGGAACGGGAAGACCTGATTGAAAGTTACTATCTGACACGGCTCGGACCTATAGGGTACTACGGACGAAGAGAAGTCCGGGAATTCTATAACAACATCAATCGCCGACCGGTGGAGGATTCTATTCCCTTCCTTCCGTTTAAGACGATCCCGCTGGAGGCGGGGGAAAACATGGTCCTGAAGGGTAAGCAGAACGTCGACATTGCCCTCGAGTATTTTGTTTACAAGGCGGCCAAGGATAATCCGGGAGTAACCGTCAATATTACGGAATTCTTTGAGGACAACTTCATGCTGTCGGTCGTTGCTAATGTTACCCGGGTATTTCCTCAGACCCAGTTTGTTCACACACTTCGAATTGATGAGATTAACAGTGAAAACGTAGAGAACCAGGGTATGTATTACAACGTACGTGTCCTGGGGCGGGTGCTCTCATTTGCGGCAAGACATGCAAACTATAAGGTCTGCTATCGATATACTGATGTGGAGACAGAACGGACGCAAATGTCCCATTTAAGCTGCCTGATTCTTGCGGGTGAGTATGCCATCCAGTATTCTCCGGACCATCGGTACTGTGTTGTCGAGCGGAACCGGAGCATTTCTGACCTGTTTGGCAAAATTTCGTCCGAAGATATGGGGACAGTAAGCCGCCTCATCTACCGCTTCGGAGAGGACAGTCCGGAAGCAGAGAGTGAGCTCTACCATCTGTTCCACTATCCGGTTATTGGAAAATCCGGGTATATGTATGATTCGGGCTATCTGACCCATCCGTACAAGGCTTCTTCGGACCCTGACAGCGTAGAAAACTTTATTTTGAAACTGTCGGAGAAGATTCCAACTACTGTAATGCCCAGGTTTCAAATTGAAAACTTTGCATCAGATGAGGCCAATGGAACTCTGGAAGAACGGGCTGAACGACTGGAGGAGCTTGCGGTCCTGGCTAAAAAGAAACGGCTGGGAATTGCAACGGCAGACGAAGAGCGGTTCCCGGATCAGTTCTTTTCCGCCATTACGCTTTCTACCTTATATATAGCATTGCCAGATAACAATGGAGACATTGTTATGCTCGCCATGAGCGAACCCACTATTGTCCATGCATTTTATGACTTTATTGACAACCTCTATCACCAGGAAGGATTTTCTACAGCAGAGACCGTCCGGTATCTGGAACGGAAAATTCGGGAGCTCCGGGAACGGGACGGCCAGGTTTGACGTCCCTTCCGATCTGCTATATAATGTCACAGAAATTACACTTTTAGCGGCTTTCCGCCGCAGGGGAGGAACTCCAAACTATGGCGAAACAGAAGAAGATGGTCGAAGATATCACCTCTATGGAGGAGGACTTCGCAAAGTGGTATACCGACATCTGCATGAAGGCAGAGCTTGTCAGTTATACCAGCGTAAAAGGCTGCATGGTTATCCGGCCGTACGGCTATGCCATCTGGGAAAATATCCAGTCCATTCTGGACAGGAAGTTTAAGGAGACCGGACATGTGAATGTTAATATGCCGATGTTCATTCCGGAGAGCCTGCTTCAGAAGGAAAAGGACCATGTTGAGGGGTTTGCTCCGGAAGTCGCCTGGGTTACCGAGGGCGGAAATGAGAAGCTCGACGAGAGACTCTGCGTCCGTCCTACTTCCGAGACTTTGTTCTGTGACCACTGGGCCAATGTCGTCCACTCCTGGCGAGACTTACCAAAACTGTACAATCAGTGGGTATCCGTTGTCCGCTGGGAAAAGACTACCCGTCCGTTCCTCCGGACCCGTGAGTTCCTGTGGCAGGAGGGTCATACACTCCATGCTACCGCCGAGGAGGCCAGGGAAGAGACCGAGAGAATGCTGAACATCTATGCGGATTTCTACGAGAAGGAGCTCGCCATTCCTGTTGTCCGCGGTCAGAAAACGGAGAGCGACAAGTTTGCCGGTGCAGAAGCTACCTATGCTATTGAGGCCATGATGCATGACGGCAAAGCTCTTCAGGCTGCAACCTCCCATAATTTTGGAGACGGCTTTGCCAAGGCATTTGGTATTCAGTTCCAGAATAAAGAGAACAAACTCGCTACACCATATGAGACATCCTGGGGTCTGACCACCCGGACTATCGGTGCCATTATTATGACCCATGGCGACGACAACGGTCTGGCACTTCCGCCTGCTGTCGCTCCGTTTCAGGCAGTCATTGTTCCCATTGCTGCTCATAAGCCCGGCGTTCTGGACAGAGCCTATGCTCTCAGAGACCAGCTCAAGGAGGCAGGTTACCGCGTCAAGGTTGACGATTCTGACAACTCCGCCGGTTGGAAGTTCGCTCAGTGCGAAATGAAGGGCGTTCCGGTCCGCATTGAACTCGGACCAAAAGATATTGAGAAGAACCAGTGCGTACTGGTATCCCGGGTAACCCGTGAGAAAGACTTTACTTCTCTTGACAGCATTACCGACGAGCTGCAGAAGAAGTTGCAGGAAGTTCACGATGAACTCTATAAACGGGCTCTGGAGAACCGGGAAAAGAAGACCTACCGCTGCACTTCCATTCAGGGAATCAAGGATGCCCTTGAACAGAACGGAGACGGATTTGTTCATGCCATGTGGTGTGGAGATCCGGAGTGTGAGGCCAAGATCAAAGAGGAGACCGGTGTCGGCTCCCGCTGCATTCCGTTTGACCAGGAGCAGATTTCAGACACCTGTGTATACTGCGGCAGACCGGCCAAGAAAATGGTGCTCTGGGCCAAGGCGTATTAAGAAATTTGATTCTTGAATTCCTACATGCGCCGTGCTAAAATATCACAGTAAGTTTAGAGTGTAGGATGAAGAGTGGCGTGAGCCGCTCTTCATTGTTTATGTAAACTTTTAGGAGAGTAGAAATGGCTAACGTAACCCGTACTGTAAGAGACATTGCGGAGCCCTACGCGAAAGACCTCGGCCTGGAAATCTGGGATGTCCAGTTTGTCAAAGAGGGTGCAGAACACTACCTGCGCATCTTTATTGACCGGCCGGAAGGCATTTCCATTGATGACTGTGTCAATCTGACCCATGCCCTGGACAAACCGCTGGACGACGCGGATCCGATTTCCGTGCCGTACATTCTGGAAGTCTCTTCTCCTGGCGCGGAAAGAGCTCTGAAACGCGATGAACACTTCCTGAAATATATTGGAAGCAGGGTTATGGTAAAATTCATCCGTCCGAAAGACGGCAAACGCGAGTATAAGGGTGTCCTGAACGGCTACGAGAATGGAACCATTACATTTACTGCTGACGGGGCAGAAGAACCTTTTGTATTTAATAAGAAAGAAGCGTCCTACGTGAAACTGGATGACTTCGACGACTTCACGAAGTAAAGGAGAACAAGACCTATGAAAAACGAGGATTTTTTCAATGCTGTCCAGCTGATGGCGGCGGAAAAGGATATCCCGGAAGAGATTCTCTACGAGGATATTGCCAATGCGCTTGTTGTGGCAGAAAAGAGAAAATACGGCGGAATCAATGACTTCGTCTTCTGCGACATTGATCCGGCAAAGCGGGACATCCGCATGTATCTCCACAAGCATGTCGTCGACACTATTGAAAACCCGGACACAGAGCTTACGGTTGAGGCTGCACAGGCCTATGACAAGACCGCCCAGGTCGGTGACTACGTAGACGTTCCTCTGGATACTCACGACTTCGGCCGAATTGACGCTCAGACCGCCAAACATGTGATCCGCCAGGGCATCCGCGATGCAGAGCGGAATAAGACTCTCAAGGAGTTCCAGGCCCACAACCAGGAAATCATGACGGCCAAAGTCCAGAATGTTGACCCGAGAACGGGCAACGCAACCATTGAAATCAACCATTCCGCGGTACTTCTTCCGCACGGTGAGCAGATTCCGGGCGAGGAGCTCCACGATGGCGATATTATTAAAGTTTATGTCGTTGAGATCCGCGAGAGCGACCGCGGCGCCAAAGCCATGATCTCCCGCACTCATCCCGGTCTGGTCCGCCGTCTGTTCGAGACGGAAGTTCCGGAAATCCAGGATGGCACTGTAGAAATCAAGGCTGTGGCCAGAGAGGCCGGATCCCGTACCAAGATTGCTGTTGCCAGCGACGACGAGAATGTCGATGCCGTTGGTGCATGCATTGGACCGCGTGGCTCTCGAGTCAACAATGTTGTTGACATGCTTAACGGTGAGAAGATTGATATCGTACCGTACAGCGATGATCCTCAGCAGTTCATCGCCGCGGCACTTGCACCTGCAGATGTTATCCGCGTTGATATCCTCGATGAGGAAGAGCACTCCTGCAAGGTCATAGTTCCGGACAGCCAGCTGTCTCTCGCCATCGGCAACAAGGGCCAGAATGCCCGTCTTGCCGCTAAACTGACCGGTTGGAAGATCGACATCAATCCGGAGAGCGGATTCTACGAGCCGAAAGAGGACGCCGAAGAGCCGGAGACGGACGAGGCGGAGAATACCGACGCAGAGACCACAGCACCGGAGACTGCGGACGACGATGATATTTTAGAATAAGAACTGACGGGAGGCGTGAGAATGCCGAAAAAGGTGCCGATGAGACGCTGCTGCGGCTGCATGGAAATGAAGCCGAAGAACGAACTGATTCGTGTTGTGAGAAACAAGGAAGGGGAGATATCCCTGGATCTGACAGGAAAGAAACCCGGACGGGGGGCCTACCTCTGCCGAAGTCTGACCTGCCTCGAAAAGGCGCGGAAAGCCCGGCGCCTGGAGCGGGAGTTCTCATGCGCAATCCCGGATGAGATATTCGATGGAATGGAGGCGGAGCTCAAAAAAGATGAATCAGCAATTCCTTAACATGCTTGGCCTGTCCCGGAAAGCCGGAAAGCTTTCCCGCGGCCATGACGCTTCGTTTGGGTCCATTTCCAAGAATAAAGCAAAAGCTTGTTTCCTGACTCAGGATGCTTCGGAGCGGCTTAAGCAGGAGTTTCAACGATCCTGCACCTACGACGGACGAAATATTCCGTGCAAGGTTTTGGACATGACAATGAATGATCTGTATGCGGCCATCGGGGTGCGCGGCGCAGTCGTCACCGTAAACGATGCCGGATTTGCTTCGAAGCTGCTAAAGCTTCTTAAGGAGGACAACGCTTAATGGTAAATAATAAATATAGAGTACACGATGTTGCCAACGACTTTGGACGGTCCAGCAAGGAGATTACCAATCTTCTTTCTCAGTACGAGAGTGAGCCGAAGAAGTCCATGACGGCGCTGAACGATCAGGAGCTTAACATTATCTTTGAGAAGATTACCCAGGATAATGAAGTCAGCAGCTTTGACCAGTATTTCGCCATGAGAGATAAGCCGGAAGAGAAGAAGGCCGAGGAGCCAAAGAAGAGTGCTCCAAAGAAGGCTGCGAAGCAGAGCAAGCCGGCCGAGAAGAAGACTGAGACTTCCCGGAAGACTTCTGAGTTGAAGAAAGCTGCGGCAAAACCTGAGCAGAAGGCCCAGAAAACCCAGCCGAAGCAGGCCGCTGCCAAAGCCAAGCAGCCTGCCAAGCCAAAACAGGAGGCCAAACCTCAGCAGCCGAAGAAGAATGCCGATCCGCATCCATTCCAGAAGCATGAGAAGGCAAAAAAAGAAAAAACGCCTCAGGCGAGAACCAAAGCAAAATCTCGTACTGTCGACACCCGTACTGAGGACATTAACCTCGACAAGTACAATGAGCATTATGACAACCTTGCTCCGAATGCTCCGCGTTCCCGGAACAACGACAGGGTTATTAATAACAAGCAGAAGATCAAACAGAAATCCAAGCAGTACAACAAGCGCAGACCGTACCGTTCCCGCAAGAGAGAGTCTGAGGCAGACCGCATGAAGCGGATCGCTGCGGAGCGCGCCAAGAAACATCTTACTGTAAAGATTCCGGATGAGCTCACGGTTGGTGAGTTCGCATCTATCTGCCATATCACCGCTTCTGAAGTTATCAAGAAGCTGATGTCTCTTGGCCAGATGGCGGGCATCAACGATGTCATTGACTTCGACACCGCAGCTATTGTCGGTGAAGAGCTTCATGTCAAAGTAGAGCATGAAGAGGTCGTCTCCATTGAGGACCAGATTATTGATGACACCGAAGACAGCGATGAAGATCTTGAGCCCAGAGATCCGGTTATCTGTGTCATGGGTCACGTTGACCATGGTAAAACTTCCATCCTCGACGCCATCCGTCACACCGATGTTACCGATACTGAGGCCGGTGGAATTACCCAGGCCATCGGTGCGTACCGCATCAACTGGAAAGGCCATCATCTGACCTTCCTGGATACCCCCGGCCATGCCGCATTCACCGCAATGCGTGCTCGTGGCGCCATGGCCACCGATATTGCCATCCTGGTTGTTGCCGCAGACGACGGAATTATGCCGCAGACTGTTGAGGCTATCAACCACGCCAAGGCTGCCAAGATTCCGATTGTTGTAGCCATCAATAAGATGGACCGCCCGGACGCTTCTCCGGACAAGGTCCTTCAGCAGCTCACGGAGCATGAGATTGTCCCGGAGGAATGGGGCGGCGACACTATCTGTGTTCCCTGCTCTGCCAAGACCGGCGAAGGTCTCGACAAGTTGATTGACTCTGTCATCCTTGTCTCCGAAATGCTGGAGCTGAAAGCCAACCCGAACCGTGCTGCCAAGGGCGTTGTCATTGAGGCAAAGCTGGATAAGGGCCGCGGTCCTGTTGCCACTCTTCTGGTACAGAATGGTACTCTTCATAATACCGACATTGTTGTTGCCGGTACTGCTGTTGGACGTGTCCGTGTCATGACCAATGAGAAAGGTAAATCGCTGAAAAAAGCGGGTCCGTCTGTTCCCGTTGAGATTACCGGACTGGATGAAGTTCCGCAGGCAGGCGACCAGTTCGATGCCGTAAAGGATGAGAAACTGGCCCGTCAGCTCGTTGAGCAGAGAAAAGAAGCCCAGAAAGAGGCTCAGTTCAACGCCCAGCACAAAGTTACTCTCGACAACCTGTTTGCCTCCCTCAAGGAGGGCGAGCGCAAAGACCTCAACATCATTGTCAAAGCCGATGTTCAGGGCTCTGTTGAGGCCGTTAAGCAGTCTCTTGAGAAACTGTCTAATGACGAGGTTGCTGTCCATGTCATCCATGGAGCGGTCGGCGGAATTGCCGAGTCTGATGTCCTGCTGGCTGACGCCTCCAACGCCATTATTATTGGATTTAACGTCCGTCCGGAGGGCGAAGCAGCTTCTCTGGCAGAGAGAGATAAAGTCGAAATTCGGACCTACCGTGTCATCTACGACTGCATCAACGATGTCAAAGACGCTATCCGCGGTATGCTCGCGCCGAAGTTCCGCGATGTGGATATTGGACGCGCCGAAGTTCGCAGTGTATTCAAAATTTCCAGTGCCGGAACCATTGCCGGTGCTTATGTACTTAGCGGAAAGATCAGCAACAACGCAAAGATCCGCGTTGTCCGCGACGGTATTATCATCGCCGAGGACGAGATTGCATCTCTTCGCCGGTTCAAGGACAATGTCCGCGAAGTAGCTCAGGGCTATGAGTGCGGAATTGGTCTTGCCAAATTCAACGACATCAAAGAGGGCGACATCTTCGAGGCTTATGTCTCGGAAGCTTACCATCCGGATCTGCCGGACGAAGACACTGACCAGATGTAACGCTCCTTACAGGAGGTAACCATGCCCGGACATAAGTCGGAACGGACAGCCGAGGACATCCGCCGCGAGATCATCGCGACGATGAAAGAAATCAAGGACCCGCGTGTGGCTGGAAAAATGCTCACCGTCGTCCGTGTCCATGTCTCCTCGGACTGCTCCTATGCCAAAGTATATATCAGTGACCTCAACGGAATTGAGGGTGCCAAAGAGGCCTGCAAGGCTCTGAACGGTGCCCAGGGTTTCTTCCGGCATGATCTCGGAAAGAAGCTCCACCTCCGCAAGGCGCCGGAACTGAAATTTATTGCCGACGACTCAGTAGAGTACGGCATGAAGATTTTTAAAGAGCTCGAAGAGCTCGAACGAAAGGACCAATCCCATGAGTGAGGATGTATCCATTGAACAGGTCTATGATCTTCTCAGGACCCATGACAGATTTCTCATTCTGACCCATAAGAGCCCGGACGGGGATACTCTCGGCTGCGCATCTGCGCTGACCCGCGCGCTCCTCGCCATGGGCAAACAGGCCCGGTTTGAAAACTCGGATGTCATTCCGGAAAAATACCTTTTCCTGTATGACGATATCCCGGTTCTCGACTTTGAACCGCAGTATATTATTGCGGTAGATGTCGCCGACACCAATCTTCTCGGCGATAAACTGTCGGTTTATGCCGACAAAGTAGACTTATGCATTGACCACCATGTCAGCAACAGGCGGTATGCCAAGTACCTGCATTTAAATGCCAATGACGGCGCTGCAGCTCTTACGCTGTACCGTATTTTTACAACATGCGGAGTAGAAATTACCCGGCCGATGGCCAATGATCTGTACACCGGTCTTTCCACGGATACCGGCTGTTTCCGCTATACCAATGCCAACGCTGAGGCCTACCGCGCAGCTGCAGGACTTATTGAGCTTGGAGCTGACAACGGCAAAATCAACGAGCTCATGTTTGAGACTAAGCCGTTGTCCTACTATAAACTGGTTCAGGAAACTCTGAAGAACATGCGGATGTTTTGTGACTCCAAAGTTGCAGTCTTTAAAGTGACGCAGGATATGCTGAACCGCACCGGTGCTACTGAAGACCAGTGCGACGCCATCTGTGCCATGTCCCGCACCATTGAGGGCGTAGAAGTGGGCATTACCATGAAGCAGAGAAAGAACGGACACTACAAGTTCTCTCTGCGAACCCGGGACAGCCTCGATGCCTCGGAAATCTGCAAGCTTCTCGGCGGAGGCGGACATGTCCGCGCTGCAGGATGCGACGCTGGTGATGACGAAGAGGAGTCCCTGCAGACCATGCTGCAGTTTATCAGCAGCAAACTCGGAACCGCCATATGACTGGAATTGTTGTTCTGGACAAGCCCGAGGGAATGACCTCATTTGCCACGGTAAAAAAAGTCCGCTGGTGTTTCGGCGAGAAGAAAGCCGGTCACTGCGGAACACTTGACCCTATGGCAACCGGCGTACTGCCCATTATGCTGGGCGGCGCCACTAAATTTCTGGACTATCTCCCGGACGAGGGAAAATGCTACACCGCCGGATTTCGACTGGGACTTCGTACCAATACCCTCGACATCACAGGCGATGTACTCGAAGAACATCCAGTAACCTGTTCCCATGATGAAGTAAAACAGGCACTGGAACCGTTTCGCGGTGAAATTTTACAGGTTCCACCCATGTACTCCGCCTTAAAAAAAGACGGGGTTCGTCTCTATGAACTGGCGAGAAAAGGGCAGGAGGTAGAACGGGAAGCGCGTCCTGTGACTATCCGCTCGCTGGAACTTCTGCCGCAGACCGGTGAAAATCCGGATGAGTATTTCCTGACGGTATCCTGTTCCAAAGGCACTTATATCCGCACATTAATTGATGATATTGGATCCGCTCTTGGCTGTGGAGCCGTTATGACTTCACTTCGACGCACAGCTTCCTGCGGTTTTTCTATAGAAGAAGCGGTGACGCTAGAAGAGCTGGAGCAGGCCAGAGAAGAAGACTCGCTGGAAAAGTATCTTGTCCCCCTGGACCGGGCACTGTCCCGTTACCCTGCTGTGGGAATTACTCCCAAACAGTCGGTACGGTTTTCCAACGGTGGAGCACTGGACCTGGAACGGGTCTATGCATTTCGAAAAGGTCCCCCGGAAGACGGAAGCGTGTACCGTGTTTACTCCAATAACCGCGAATTTCTCGGGCTGGGAGAGACAGACCGGGAGACCGGCAGTCTGTCAGTAAAACGTATTTTTGTTAGAAGGTGAATCCTTGTACTCCGATTTCATGAAGAAGGGGACGGTCGTTGCCCTCGGAAACTTTGACGGCCTTCACCTTGGACATATGGCCGTAATCAACTCTGCCAAAAATCTTGCGGCGAGACTTGACGCCATCCCGGTCATCTGTACCTTTTCAGAACACCCGCTGAAGGTGCTGACTGGGCAGGCCCCGCCCATGATCTTTACCGGAGAAGTCCGCGAGGAAGTTTTCCGCAGCACAGGTATTCAGGTGGTAAAACTCGATTTTTCCGCTATGAAAGACATGTCTCCGGAAGATTTCTTTGAAGAGATCCTGATTAAGCGCTTTAATGCGAAAGGGGTCTGCTGCGGGTTCAATTATACGTTTGGGGCACTTGGCAGGGGCACTTCCAAGACGATGGAGGAGTACTGCCAGTCCAGCGGAATTACATTCTGTGCATCGCCGCCGGCTATGCTGGACGGGGAGGTTATCAGCTCTACCAGAATCCGCAAAGCGTTGGAGAGCGGGAATGTGGAACTGGCCGCGAGAATGCTCGGCAGACCGTTCCGATACCGTCAGCAGGTTGTAGACGGTGACCACCGCGGAAGAACGTGGGGCATTCCCACTATCAACCAGAAATTCGACAAAGACCTGATTGTTCCGAAGCACGGTGTGTATGCCTCACAGTGCACTGTAGATGGGAAACATTATTACGGGGCTACCAATATTGGAGTGCGCCCGACAGTTGAGCCGGGAGAGGATGTCTCCAGTGAGACTTTCCTGTTAGATTATGATGGGGATCTTTACGGCAAATATGTGGACATTGCACTTCTGCAGTTCATTCGACCGGAGCACAAGTTCGATAATTTCGACGAGCTCAAGGCTCAAATTGAGAAAGATATTGCGCAGATTCGGGTCATTGCCAGGAATGATATTCAGGCTTGAATTCGAATTTTCGCTATGATATACTTTCTTAGACTTATTTCGCGGAGAACGGAGCCGTTCACCGACCGTTCCCTGGGAAATTTGCAATATTTTAATGAGGTGAAATTCAGATGACTAAAGAAGAAAAACAGGCTATCATGAAAGAATATGCCACCCATGAGGGCGACACCGGTTCGCCTGAGGTTCAGATTGCTGTTCTCACCGCGAGAATCAACAACCTCAACGAGCATATCAAAGCCAACCCGCATGACTATCATTCCAACAGAGGTCTTCTCAAGATGGTCGGCCACAGAAGAAACCTTCTGTCCTACCTTCAGAAAGTAGACATCGAGAGATATCGTGCATTAATCAAGAAACTTGGTCTTCGTAAGTAAGACTGGAGAGAGGCAGGCGGCACAACGTGCCTCCTGCCCATTCGTCTAATTTAGCATCTTTCGGGAGAGTCTGATTTAGCAATGAATAAAGAACCCGGGTATCCGGATTTTTTCTTAATTGCTATGCCTGACCTCCCGGGAACCAAAAATCTTAAGAGAGGAAAAGGCTAATCCATGTTTTTTAAAAACTACAAAGTTTATGAGACTGAATTTGCCGGCAGAAAGCTAACCCTGGAAACCGGCAAAATGGCACAGCTTGCCAATGCGGCATTCCTCGTCCGTTATGGCGAGACCGCAGTGCTCTGCACCGCTACCGCATCCGACAAACCGAGAGAGGGCGTTGACTTCTTCCCACTCAGCGTTGACTATGAGGAGAAGATGTATGCTGCCGGTAAAATCCCTGGATCTTTCCTGAGACGTGAGGGCAAGGCTTCTGAGCACGCTACCCTGACTGCCCGCTGCATTGACCGTCCTATCCGTCCGCTGTTCCCGAAGGATCTCCGCAACGACTGCTCTGTTGTTGCTACTGTAATGTCCGTCGATCTTGACTGCTCTCCGGAAATTGCCGCAGCAATCGGCTGCTCTGCAGCTCTTGCTGTTTCCGATATTCCGTGGGACGGCCCGATTTCTTCTGTCAATGTCGGCCTTGTTGACGGCGAAATTGTTCTCAACCCGACCCTTGAGCAGAGAGAAAAGTCCGACCTTCAGCTCACTGTTTCTTCCACCGAAGACTTAATTGCCATGATTGAGGCCGGTGCAAACGAAGTTGACGATGACACCATGCTGGAGTGCATCGCCAAAGCTCACGAAGAGAACAAGAAGATTGTCAAGTTTATCAAGGGCATTCAGGAGGAGATCGGTCTTCCGAAGTTCTCCTATGAGTCTTCTGATCCTGACCCGGCCGTTCTCGCTGAAATTGAGAACCTCGTTCGTCCGGACGTTGAGAAAGCTCTCGACACCGACGACAAGAAGGTCCGTGACGCCCGACTTCTGCCTATCTACAACATGCTCCATGAAAAATATGATGAGCAGTTTGACGACGATCCGGCACAGATCGATTCCATCATGTACCTCATCCAGAAACACGTTGTTCGTGACTGGCTGAAGAATGAGCACAAACGTGTTGACGGCCGTGGCATCGACGAGATCCGCCCGCTCAATGCCGAAGTTGATCTTCTTCCTCGTGTTCACGGTTCAGGTATGTTTACCCGCGGCCAGACACAGGTTCTCTCCTGCGCAACTCTGGCTCCGCTGTCTGATGCACAGAAAATTGACGGCCTGACGGAACAGACCGAAAAGAGATATATTCACCACTACAACTTCCCGTCCTACTCCGTAGGCGAGACCAGACCGTCCCGCGGCCCGGGTCGTCGTGAGATTGGTCACGGCGCTCTTGCCGAGAAGGCTCTCATTCCAGTTCTTCCATCTGTAGAAGAATTCCCATACGCTATCCGCGTTGTCTCCGAAGTTCTGTCCTCCAACGGCTCTACTTCTCAGGCTTCTATCTGCGGTTCCACCCTTGCTCTTGAGGCAGCCGGTGTGCCCATCAAAGCTCCTGTAGCCGGTATTTCCTGCGGACTCATCACTGGCGATGAAGGTGTTTATGGCGACTGGATGACCATGGTCGACATTCAGGGTCTTGAGGACTTCTACGGCGACATGGACTTCAAGGTAGCTGGTACTCATAAGGGTATTACCGCCATTCAGATGGACCTCAAGGTTCATGGCCTGACCCTCGACATTGTCAAAGAGGCTTTCGCTAAGACCCACAAGGCCAGAGACTATATCCTTGACGAAGTCATGGCTAAGTGCATTCCTGGTCCGCGTCCGGAGATCTCCAAGTATGCTCCGAAGATGCTCCACACCCACATCGACCCCGACAAGATTGGCGATGTTATCGGCAAACAGGGTAAGATCATCCAGAAGATCTGCGCTGAGTGCGACTGCAAAGTTGATGTCAACGACGACGGTGACGTATTTGTCTCCGCTATGGACCTCGACAACGCCAAGAGGGCCATCTTCATTGTTGAGACCATTGCCAATGGCCCGGAGGTCGGCGCCATCTACAAGGGCGTTGTTACCCGCCTTATGAGCTTCGGCGCATTCGTTGAAATTGTTCCGGGCGTAGAAGGCCTGGTTCACATCTCCCGTCTCGACGTTAAACACGTTGACCGCGTAGAGGATGTTGTCAATGTCGGCGATGAGATTATTGTCAAAGTCATTGAGATTGATGATCAGAACCGTGTTAACCTCTCCCGCCGTGATGCTCTCATTGAAGTTGAGGGCGCTGTTCCCGAGAACGATCTCGAGGAGGAAGAGCGTCAGCGCCGTGCTGCCCGTGGAAACAACCGCCGTGGCGGTGGTTATAACCGCGGAGGCAACCGCCGCAGAAATAATCACTGATTATTGAGATGAAATTTAAGCACGCTGCAGAACAATCTGCAGCGTGCTTTTTGTGTATATGGAAACCATGTAATTGTCGCGTGGTTCGGTTTCTGTTACAATGAAGGCGGTGATTATATGAGTAAAAGGATTAAGAAGATGAATTGGGATGACTTTACCGCTGCTGCAAAAGCTGGCGCTGCCGCAGCGGGTGCCGTTATGGCCGTCTTGGGGCCTGAAAAACACAGCCCGCTGACTGTGCTGAAAAAGCCGGTTGCGGAGACTGCAAGAGTCATATATAACGATGTAATTCCTGAAGCCTTTAAAATTGGAAGTGACTTGGTGGACAAGAGCGGACTGGAACAGATGATTCGCAATAAGACAGTAGACCTTCTCTATGAAGAGCTGAAACAGTATAGCGGGAAAATGCTCATGCAAAAACTGCTTGGGCTGATTCCCACGGGAAACAATACCTGGGTCCGTATGGCTGTACGCTTTGTCCAGGGAATTCTGGACGGGAAGGATGACCGCAAAGAACTGAGTGAAGAACTGTCCCATGAGATTGTGGCAGAAATTATGAAACTGCTGGACGGGTCTGCAGTGAGTCTGAAGTTTAATGATAATATTGAAAAAACCATCCAGACCGGTGTTGCCGGTATTCTGGAAACCTTAATGACAACATCGGCTTCCAACTCTGTTATGAACATGGTTCTCGACAGAGCAAAAAAACTGGAAAACTTCAATGTTGGCGGGATTCTGGAAGATACGTTCGGACTTGATAAACAGGGAATGTCCGACTTTATTGATGCCACTTACTCCAAGTATGTTGGAAAAGACATGCTGGACAGCCTGGAAAAGGAAAAAAAAGGCGATATTCTGGCAGACGAAATTCTGAATATTGACAATGCCGAGCTTCGTGACAAGATTAAGAATGAACACATGGATGACATTGTTGACCTTGTATGGCGTGCCGCCAATGCAGGCCTTAGTCTGCATAGAATCTTTCATAAGAAGAAATGACTGGCTGAACATAGAACTATAACAGCAGAAGAAAAAAGAACCGCGCTTCCCGGCAGTTCGCTGGATGGGCGCGGTTTTGATATTTTATAATATAAGAGAGAACAGTAGGGGATAGTTATTATGAGAAAAAGAGTATGGTCTGTTGTGCTGGCATTAGTACTTTGCCTTTCCTGCTTAGTACAGTGCGTTGCAGCTCAAGGTACAGAAAGCTTGAAGCGCTATGGAATAACCGATGATGAGAAAGAGACTACTATTGGTTTTTTTAAGTATATTGGAGCGCAGGATGCGGTGGACACGCTGACTAAGGGAAAGTATAGCAAGTATGTTATACTCCCGGATGCTGAAAAAAGCGACGGCAAAAGCACCAGCACGAAAAGCACTGACGGCAAAAGTTCTGATACTAAACGCAATGAGGATGCAACCGCTCTTGAAAATTTTGCGACCAGTCTACTGTTTGCTGAGTTAGGAAATGAGTATGTCTCACAAAGTACTATGCATAAGGTCCTTTATATGACAGATAATTCCATGGCGAGGGCTGAAGCGAATGCGGATTTTTTATTAGGATTTAAGGACGAGAAAGAACAGAGCGGCGAATTGGATGTCTCTGATGAACCTGGTACTGTATCATTCTTTCTGCCTATTCCAGATTTGGACAAATCCGGGCTGGACATAGCTCAAGAGAATGCCAGCCGTACGGATGCCTTATATCGGGAATTAGCTGAGCGGTATTTGAAAAAAGCCGTTCAGGAGAATCTCCAGACTTTGTCAGCAGGACAAAAAGTACATTATTCTTATCTTAGCTGGGCTTACAATACTCGAAAAGGCTATATTATTACTCTTCATCAGAACGAGCAGGGAACAGTGGAAGAAGTGAAAACTGAACCTTCTTCTCAGCTTGTATATTGTCTGGGTGAGTCAGACCAGATTCCACACGGAAAAGCTCGTACTTCCTATGAATATCGAATGCTCTTAACCGAGTACTATCAAAAATTCGGAGTTTATCCGGATAATCAGAAACACACATGGATTACAAGACCGGCATTCTATGGCCGAGATTTAGAGGGAAAATTCCGGAAGATCAGTCCAACTTATACTTTCTGCTTAAATTGTGGAGCGGTAAAACAGGCTATTCAAAAATGATCGGACCGTTTAATCGCCTGGTGGTTGATGCTGCCTGTGCAGCACGGGTTGTCGGCTCAGCCTGCTGCTGTGCCGGCGTCTCATTCTGACGATGAGCATTTCGATTGCCCGCTGTAGCCGCGTTATTTGTCGCTGCACGACTGGTATTACTCCTGCTGCTGCTCGGGTTCAAGCGTCGGTTTGCTGACGAGCCTGCCACTGTACTTACAGTCGTCGCAGCTCTGGTCGAGCTGGAAATATCCACAGCCTTCTGAGATGACACAATCCAAATAACAACGCCGGCGATAATTCCGGCAGCAATTACAACCCCAAGGATGGTCTTCACTACGGTGGGCCAGCCGTGGGGCTTTTTCGGACTTCTGGCTGCGTTGGTCTGTTTTGGTATCTGGGCGTCGGCGGTAATCCATCCTGCGGTTCCCGGGTGATCCACATTAAAGTACGGTTTAAGTGTGCCGTTAATGGAAAGCCAGACAAGGCCATGCAGCTGGACGTGCTCCCGTTCCTCAATTTCTGTTATCGATTTTTCCAGAGCCTTTTTTGCATAGCGGATGTGACTTTTAACGGTGCCCTCGGGAATGGAAAGCTGTTCGCTGATTTCCCGGGTCTTCATGCCCTGCTGGTGCAGAGTGAGGCAGAGCCGGCGCATTTCTGGAAGACCGGACAGGGATTCCTCCAGACACTTGCGGATAAATTCATTTTCTGTCTGCTGTTCTGGAGAAAAGTCAGCGTCATAGTCTTCCTGCTCTTTGTAATCCAACCGGTCTTCCGCACGGGTCTCCGTTTCCAGCGGAACGTTCAGACCAGTTTTCCGCTTTTGCCGGTTAAACTGGTTCAGGGAAGTGTTTCGGGCAATAGTTTTTGCCCATGGCAGAAACTTCTCCGAATCTTTGATTGGGGAAACACCCTGGTGGGAGAAACTGCGGTAAATTCTCAGGTATGTGTCCTGTACCGCATCTTCTGCATCATCTGGATTCTTGAGGATCCCGCGGCAGACCATTTCAATGTCTGTGTGAGTAAGATTGTACAGCTCCGTGAAGGCTTCAAAGTTTCCGGCCTGTAATTCACGGACTAAGTTGGTAATAGTCTCGTCTTTTGTTTTCATACTGTTGAAATCCCTTTTTCTTATTTCCTATGTCCTTATTATAAGTCTATGAGTACCGCGGGCATTGCTTTTTTTCATAATCCGCTTCAATTTTTTGCAAATGATTAAAACAGGACCGGCCTTGTTTATGTCTAATATATGAGCGATGAGAAAAGGCGCATGGGAAGCACCTGAATCGCCCAAAATAGGGAAAAAGGAGACAAGAAGAGGGCCGGACCAAGGAAAACCGGGTCCTCCAGAAATCCATGAAGAAAACAGTAGAAAAAATTCTGGCCATGGTAATGGCCGTGGGCATGACGTTCAGCGTCCCCACTACCGCAATGGCCATGACTACCGACAACGCATCCGACACCCAGAACCAGGGGAGCACCATCGACTGGCTTTGGTGGCTGCCGAAAGAGGAACCGAAGACTATTGTATCGACGAGCAAACCGTATCTCGTCAAGGAGAACAACGTCATTAAGTCGGTTCACAAGATTACCTACAGCGACGGCAGCGAAGAGGTTGTCGACACCAAGAGCAACGGGCTAATGGAACTCGGTAGCACGATGTATTACATGCAGGACGGCCGGGTCAAGACCGGCTATTCCGGGAACCTGAAGGCCAACCGCGGCACTTATAAAATATCTAAGGGTAAAGTCACCGGCGTGCGATTCGCGGTGTACAAATCCAGCCAGATGCCGAACTACCCGACGGGCTGTGAGGGGTCGAGCATGAACTCACTTCTGCGCTGGTACGGTATTAATACCAATCTGACGGAGTGTATCAATGCTATTCCGAGAGAAAATGTTGTAACCCGTAATGGCACACGGTATGGACCGAATATTTACGAGAAGTTTGCAGGCAACCCGAGACATGGGTATACATCCAGCAGTCCTGGATATGGCGCATTTGCTCCGGTTATTACGAAATCTTTAAATAAAGTTATTAATAACCATGGCGGCGGATATACAGCTAAAAATATTACTGGTGCTAAAACAGGTGACCTGTACAAGTACCTGCGGGAAGGTCATCCGATGATTGTATGGTGCACCTACAATATGAAACAGCCGACGGGTAAGAATTCCTGGTATTATAAAAATTCGAAAGGTCAGTGGCAGTATTTTGAATATCCACGGCCGACCCACGTTGTTGTTCTTCGCGGTTATGATGCCAACAATGTCTATATTATGGACAGCTACAACGGAACGTATAAGACGTTCTCCCGTTCCAGCTTTGCCAGCAAGTACCAGCTTCTGAGACATCAGGCCATTAAGATTGACAAGAACAAATAAACTCTGATTACTTCTTTAACTGATTCAATAGCGGGAGAGTCGGGCAGACACGGAAACGAACTGGTTCGTTTCACGATCTGCCCGGCTTTCCTTTTACCAGTGAATCGCCGGGAGAAGCAAGGGTAAGCGACAGATGCCTGGAAACATGATAAAATACAGATGAGGAGAACTTGGACGAAAGGAGAAGATGAAATTTGAACAAGTATCCAACTGTATTGGTCCATGGATTCCTGGGAACCGGAGCAGATAATGGATTTTACAAGATTTTCCGCTACTTCGGATCCTTCACCGGAGACCTGACGAAAGAACTGAGAAAGCGGGGATATGAGGTATATCAGCCCTCACTGGGACCGTTTAACGGACTGTGGACAAGGTGCTGTGAGCTGTACGCTTATTTAGTAGGGGGAACCGTAGATTACGGAAAGGCACACAGTGAGACCTGGCACCATGAGCGGTTTGGCAGAACGTATCCAGGCGTGCTCAAAGACTGGGGACTGCCCGGTGACCACGCCAGGCTGAATTTGATTGGCCATTCGTTTGGCGGCCCGACAGTCTGCCTGTTTTCGTCCCTGCTGGAACAGGGCAGTGCAGAAGAGCGGGAAGCTACCCCCGAGAGCGAGCTCTCCCCGCTGTTTAAAGGCGGACAGGGGAACCTGCTCCATACTGTAACGACGGTAGATGGAACGAATAACGGCACGACTGTCACTGATTTCCTTGGAAATACTGGACGAAACGCCGCCGCTGCAGTAATTTACGGACTGGGTGTCCTGTATAATTCCACCAAAGGTGTGAAGTTCTACGATTTTATGAATGAGCACTATGGTCTGATGGATGATCCGCAGAAGGGGATTTCTGGAAAATTTGTGAACCCGTTGAAAAGACGAGCCGAAATTAAGAACCTGGTGGATGGAGAGGAAAATATCATGTGGCAGATGTCCACAGAGTTTTCCCGTGATTATGCAAGACGAAACTATACCACCATTCCTACGACATATTATTTTGTACGCCGAGGTAGCAAGACACATGACGGGATTCTGGGAGCGGGAACACCGAACCGAAATATTAACCCGATTTTTATGGTCACGGCGCCGATTATTTCGCTGTACCGCAGTAAAAAGCTGGGAATTGATGACAGCTGGGCGAAAAACGACGGCGTGGTTCCAGTACGCGGGATGAACGCACCGGATGGACAGCCGGCTGAGGATTATGAGGCCGGAACAGTCATTCGGCCTGGTGTCTGGTTTAACATGCCGGTTGAAGAGGGAAAAGACCACGAAAACTTTGTCGGTATGTTCTACAACCATAAAAAGCTCTACCAGTATTTTGACGACATGCTTCGGCAGTACAGCGAACTGCCGGATGCCTGAGCAGTAAATTTAACATGATAAGCCGTGCTGGCATGGAGTTTTCTCCACACTGGCACGGCTTTTTTGCGCCACACATTCCCATTCTGTACCCAAACCGGCCCACATGCCCCACTGTGGCCGTTGTGACAGGAATAACAATCTTGCAAAATGAAATTGAAAAGAAAAACTAATCCTGTTACAAGGACAGCAATCAGGAGGGAATGAAATGTCAAAAACTGTTTTGATTATCGGAGCAGTCGGGCCAAACGGCCAGGCAATTGCCAAATTATTTGCAAGCAAAGGATATCATGTGGTTCTCCAGGACCAGGATTCCACCGCTGCATCGCAGATGGCCAAAGAAATTGGTGCCGTTGCCGTAAGCGGAGATATTTGTACCGACGAAGGTGCGGAGTCCGTTGCCAAAGCGGCGCAGAAAGCCTTCGGAACTATTGATATCTTAATTAACAACGCCGGAAACTATCCAGAGGGAACCTTTGATGAGATTACCGCGGACGACCTTCGCGCGGCGTTTAAGAGTAACGTCATTGCAACCATGTGCACCACCAAAGCAGTGTCCGCCATTATGAAAGACCAGAAAACCGGCGGCCACATTGTCAACATGTCCCGCGATAAAGCGTTTGTTACTGACCCGGAGCGCTTTATTCCCAGCACTACGGCATGGGCCATGCGCGGAACGACTCGTGCCATGGCCAAGCAGCTCGCCAAGCCGGACATCAAGGTCAACGCCTGCTGTGTCGGCGACAAGGCAGAGCCGGAAGAAGTTGCCAATGTGGTTCTGTTCCTGGCTGACGATGGCAACCGTAACATGACTGGTCAGAACATTATGGTTAACCACGGAACTTATATGGACTGAGGAGGGAATTAGAATGAAAAAAGTTGCACTTGTCACCGGAGCGGGCGCCGGAATTGGAAAGGCCATTGCCCTCCGCCTTGCGGATGACGGATTTGACCTTGTCGCCAACGATTTAAAATCTACAGGCGATACAGTGGCGGAAGTCAAAGCAAAAGGGGTCGACTGCATTGAGGCACTGGCGGATGTCTCCAACGAAGAGCAGGTCGCGGGAATGTATGAACTGGTGAAAGAACACTACGGCCGCCTGGACGTTCTCGTCAATAATGCCGGCATCTGCCCAATCCGGACCATTGATGAAGTAAGCGAAAAAAATATGGAAACCACGTACAACATCAACGTAGTTTCCATGTTTATCAACGCCAAAGAGGCGGTCAAGATTATGAAGGAGCAGCCGGAGGGCGGCAAAATTATTAACGCCTGTAGCCAGTCCGGCTTCCGCGAGACTCCGGTTACGTTTGAGTACACCACAACCAAATGGAGCATCCGCGGTATGACCAAGGCCATGGCCCAGAGTCTGGCACAGTATAACATCTCTGTCAACGCCTACTGTCCGGGCACGATTCTGACGCCCATGCAGGACAGAATTGCGAAACAGACTTCCAAAGAGATGCATGTCCCGGCGTTTGCGGTCCGCAAGTTCCAGAAACTCAGCCAGCCGCTCGGCCGCTTCCAGCCGGTGGAAGAGATTGCCGATATGGTGGCCTTCCTCGCTTCCGACCGCTCTAACGGAATCAACGGACAGAATATCCTCTGCAACGGCGGCCAGGTTATGAACTGAGTACCGCGTGCCGATCGTAAATCCGGTCGAACATGGGGTACATGTCGTCGTGGATGAGAAGACTCATGGTATCGACGTATTCTTCCGGGTTATTCTTCATGCCCGAGGCGATCCACTCCTCAAAAAATGTGAACACTATGGCGGAAAAATAGTGGCGGATCATCTTGTACTCGGGTTCGGAGAAGGCTAGATCGCGGCCCGTACGGGAGTTGTAAATTTCCAGTGCCCGCGAAATGTTCTGGTCCAGGATGGAGTCCAGCATAGGGGTGAGGTCCCGCCGGATTTCATCGTAATAGGACGAATAAAATGTGTGACGCACGGGGCGGCTGTGGCTCTGCAGCCAGAGCATGGCCTGAAGGACACCCTGCTCCCAGTTTTCAGGGTAGATTTTGTCACCGACGGAGACGGTAATTCCGCGGGCTGCCTGCGACGCAATAAGATCGGGAATATTGCGGAAGTGCCGGTAAAACGTTTTTCGGTTGATGCCGCAGCGCTCCACGAGCTCTTTGACTGTAATGTCGTCAAGATTTTTTTCGGTCAGCAGGGTTTCGAAGGTCTGCAGAATGGCTTTGTCCGTCAGGGAAGACATGAAATCACCTCACAACAGTTATTGTACCATTAGGAGAATGAAATATGAGTAATGAAATTAAAGTCACCGTCCGCCAGCTGGGCGAGACCCGGGTGGATGTCATGAATATTATGCCGCCGGCCAAGAAATCAAAAAATCCGCTGGCGTGGACCGGGCTGTTCCGGCCGATTAAGGACCAGCGCATTATTCCGTGCACCACCTATATTATTGAGCACCCGAAAGGGCTGGTCGTCATTGACACGGGATTCGATAAAAAGGTCCGCAAATATCCAATCCTTGAGCTGAGTCCCATTCATTATCAGATTAACAAGCCGATTCAGGGCGAGGGACAGGCTGTGGATGAGATCCTGGCTTCGCTTGGATATAAGCCCTCAGACATTGAGTATCTTGTGCTGTCTCATCTGCATTCGGACCATGCGGACGGTGCACGGCAGCTGATTGGTGCGAAACACATTGTCTGCAGTAAAGATGAACTGGATGGGGCAACGAAGAAAGACTTAGTCACATTCTTCAGTTTTCTGCCGCACTGGCGCAAGGGGCTTCCCCTGGAAACCTTCGAGTTTGAAGATACCGGATTAACAAGCCGATTCAGGGCGAGGGACAGGCTGTGGATGAGATCCTGGCTTCGCTTGGATATAAGCCCTCAGACATTGAGTATCTTGTGCTGTCTCATCTGCATTCGGACCATGCGGACGGTGCACGGCAGCTGATTGGTGCGAAACACATTGTCTGCAGTAAAGATGAACTGGATGGGGCAACGAAGAAAGACTTAGTCACATTCTTCAGTTTTCTGCCGCACTGGCGCAAGGGGCTTCCCCTGGAAACCTTCGAGTTTGAAGATACCGGGATTGGCCCGGTCGGCAAGTCGTATGATCTGTTTGGAGATGGAACCATTCAGTTGGTCAAGCTTCCCGGCCATACTGCTGGAATGTGCGGAGCGCTGATCTGCAACAACGGAAAGCAGCTTTTACTGGCTGCCGACTGCGGATATACCAAGCGGGCTTATCTGGAGGGAATTGTCCCCGCGGTTGTCACTAACCTGGACGATTTCCGGAATTCCCTGAACTATCTGAAAGAGGTTTATGAGCAGCCGGAGACCCTGGATGTTCTCGTAAACCATGACATTGGCGTGCTGGATAATACGCAGTACGTTTTATAAAATTCCCATAAGTAAATGGAAAGGCCCGGGTGAACGAAGCCGTTCGCCCGGGCTTTTCTGCTCAAAACTTTTTCGCTCAAATCAGATAATGGTCAATAAGCTGGTTAATATCATACAGACCAGGATGGTAGTTTGCGGTCTCAAATGTGACGATGAGCTGCTCTCCGAGATAAATGCCGGTTCTTTGATACGCAACAATTTTTCGTACCGCTCGTTTCATGTAGGCTGGATTG
>CAYRKX010000015.1:24243-38497 GCA_964425185.1 uncultured Eubacteriales bacterium | reverse complement strand
CGTGAATCCCGCGGCCGGCTCTTGTTCTGTATTTCAGCGCGTAGAGATTGCAAAAAAGGCTGAATTGCCCGGAAATATCAGAAAAAAGTAAAACAATTACCCCCCCCATTTTGTCTAATCATTGTACAGAATTGAGTAAAGGAGAATTCTTCATGAAAGCACACAAACTATTATCTGTCCTGCTGGCGGTTCTGATGTTCGTCTGCGCTGCGGTTCCTGCACTGGCAGCGGAGAAAAAAGGCCCGTCGTTTCAAAACGAAATTCCTGCAGGATACAACGGCACGTGGAACAGCAACGGCTTTACACTGGTTGTCACTGACGGCAAGGTAACCGGCGGACAGCCGGAGGTTGTGGATCTCGCAGTGAAAACGCTCAACAAGTCCGGCTGGGATCTGAAGTCGGCCTACAACTGGTGCCTTAAGAACATGACCTACACCAGAAAGAACCAGGACAACAAGGGCGGCCTCGGCGTAGAAAAGTATGCGCTGAATGGCTTTAAGGCCAAGACTGGCAACTGCTGGACCTATGCTTCCTGCCTGTACTACATGGGCAGAATTCTGGGCGAGGACATTCACGTTGTCAAAGGTGAAGTTCCCTACGCCAACGGCTCTTACGGTCCACATGCGTGGAACGAGGTTGTCCGTGACGGCAAAACTTACGTCATTGACGCCGATTTTGAGCTTGCCCGCAAGAAAAACGGCAAGAAGCCGAGCAATGGATACATGTTCCAGTACAAGACCAAGGGCACCTGGAAATACAGAAATATCAGCCGAGTTAACTGAGGAGAATGACCTATGAAAAAGAACAGAATTTATGCAATCATCCTGGCTATGGTGCTGGCGCTGAGCTTCGCACTGGCAGGGTGCGGGAATAATAAGACCGCGGAGACGACGACGGCAACCGTTACGACAACTGTGGCTTCGACGACTGCAGCGACTACTAAGAGCACAACGAAGAAAGCTGAATCGCCGAAGAGGACGAGACGCGTGGTCCGCACGACACGGCACGCAGTGAAGAAGACTGCCACGGCGAACACCAACGACCAGGGGTGCATTAATGATGACGAAGCCGAATCCTGGTAAAGCCTGGAACTACGACTACTCGCGGATGCGGGCACTTGCGTGCCTGGCCGTCATTGTGCTGCACACGTTCAACTATTCTCTGCTTGGAGCGGGAAAGTTCGGCTATGCGGTCTCGGCGGCGGGCAGCTTCTGGGGCCATTTCTTCGAGTACGTCAACCTGTGGGCGGTACCTCTGTTCCTAATGGTGACGGGTGCCCTGCTGCTTGACCCGGCGCATGAAGTGACGACGGGAAAAATCTTCAAGAAGTATATTGGCCGAGTGGGGTCCGCACTGCTTATTTTTGGCGTGGTGTTTATCCTGCTTGACATGGCCATGGGCGATTTACCGGTGACTGGGGCAGGCTTTGGTCGCGGACTGGTGAATTTACTGACGGGACACAGCTGGTCTCACATGTGGTATCTGTATTTGCTGATAGGGCTTTATTTGCTGCTGCCGTTCTTTCGGAAAATAGCGGCGGGAAGCAGTGCAGTGGAAATGCGGTATCTGCTTGTTTTACTGTTGGCTTTTGAGAGCTTGCTGCCGATTCTGGGAATCTGGGGTATTGAGACGGACTACCGGTTCTCTGCTGCGACTATTTATCCCTTTTACCTGTTCCTGGGGTATGCCGTGAAGAGCGGACAGGTGAAGGCGCCAAAATGGTGCGCAGGTGTGACGCTGGTAATGGCTGTTGCGGCACTGGTGTTTGTAACCATCTGGGGGTCGGACGCAGTGGTCGGTTACTTTGCGAGCTACAATTCGATTCTGGTTGTGGCGATGGCATGGAGTATCTTTGAGCTGCTGAGCCATGGGGGCACGCCGGCTGCGAATGCGCCGAAGACGGCCTTTGGACGGGCAGCGCTGAAGTCGTTTGACGCCTGCAGCTTTGGCATTTATCTCATCCAGATGATTTTCATTAAACTGCTGGTTCGCGTGTGGCAGCTGAACCCGTTCGCATCGCCATGGCTGTTTCCAGTGATGATTGTAGGAATTGCACTGGTGTCCTGGGGCGTAATCTGGCTGCTTCGACTGATTCCGGGAGTGAAAAAAGTAATCTAATAATGTTGCCTTAAATATTTCCTTATGAGCTGCTTTATGGGTGCTTTTTAGGACGCCTTCCGGAGCACTTATAAGCAGAGGACTGAAGGGGTGCGTCACAGTTGTGGCGTGCCTCTTCTTGTTTGCTCTTTCTGCTTTGCCAAGCTGGTTCTGACGTTTAGGCGCATTTTCACTTATAGCTTTATGCCTGAATTCCGCCAAAAGCCATAATGAACACTTGCATGATATCTTTGGTAGGAATGCTGGAGGGGGCGGCAGCATTTGGCTGTTGGGAGAGTGGCTGTTTATAGGAATTGAAGGGGTGGCTGATAGGGCAGCTGCTCTGTATTCTGGATGAATTATTCCAGATTGCGGGATTTTGAGGCTTTGGTCCGAGAATTGAAATTCTTGGCTCTTGGATGGCTCGGACCAATGGGGCAATGTTTCGAAATTTGAAATAAAAAGTGAATCACTTGGGGGAGTTTGTCAGTCTTTTATTCAGAAAGAATTTGAAGGGGAGTTCGAAAATGGAGACAGTAAAGACCTGGCAAAAAGTTACGATTGCAGTTTTGGCGCTCGCGCTGGTGGGCGTGATTGCGGCAGCAGCTGTGCATGCGCGCGATGCGAAAATGATGAGCAGCTATGAGCCGAATGGCGCGGGAATTACGGAAACGTCGGAATCGGCGGAGTATCACGAGCCGGTTGTGATTGATGAGACTACGAAAGCACCGGTCGTGGTTCAGCAGCGGGTGCCATCAGCAAAAGAAATAGAGAAAGAACTGCAAAAACAGTTTAAAAAACAGTATGGACATCGGTCTAATACCCCAAATGAGTTTTTTAATCTAAATTATGATGTGGACGGATCAAGTGTTCATATTATCCCCATTCATATTTGGTATCAAAACGGGAAAATGTATGCAGATTCTTACGTGGTTAATACGACCCCTAATACAGTAACTAATATTAGGGTAAATGACTATGAATTATCCAATAGTGAAGGGCTATTTGCTCAGGATGAATTTGGATTATTGAATCCTAATACAACTCTTGCACCAGGTCAGTATACAATTTGCCGCTTTGTCTTTCCTGAGGGAAATTTTGCAGAGACAGATCTTACAAACGGTGTTCATTTTTATGCGCAAACACATTGGGATAATGTCTAAAGTCAGACAATACACTGACAGGGCCCGGAATTCCGAGCCCTGTTTTTCTATGCAAATATTAAAACACTTCCCCTACTCCCTCAGTCTTTCTTACAGCTAAGGAGAAAAGGGGACCACACATGCCAGTTGCAAACCAGATGGCAAAACTCGTAATCGACTCCCAGGCGGGCGATGTAAATTCGTTTAACGAACTCTACAATCTTTCGGCCCAAGATTTGAAAGTGGTCGGTTACAGTATTTTGCATAAAAAAGAAGATGTCGAAGACGCCTTACAGGAAACTTATATAACTATTTACAGAAGTTTCACTGGTCAGGGAAGATCACCGCTGGACAAACCGGAAAGTTTTCTGCCGTGGGCGAAAAAGATCATGAAAAATACTTGCCTCAACCAGATCGCCCTGAGAAAGCGGAAGGCGGGGAAGGATGAGCTGCGCCCCATGACGACAGAGGACGATCAGTCCGGTATGGATCAGATTGACAACTTTGATGATGACGTCGACTTTTCTCCTGAAGATGTGGTGGAGACGAAATATGTGCGGTCGCTTATTGACGCGGCACTGGCGGAAATTCCGGCGGTGCGGCAGACGTGTCTGGCGCTGTATCAGCAAGGGCTGACTTACCGGGAAATTAGCGAGCAGCTGGGACTTCCGGAGGGCACCGTCAAGAGCCACGTGCGGTATGCGAAACTTCAGCTGCAGAAGGCGTTGCGGGAGATTGAAAAGAAAGAAAACGTTAAGTTGAACGGCTTCACGTTTATTCCGACGGCGATTGGGTTGGAGTATATTGTGCGGATAGAGGAGAAGGAAGGTGGTTGGATTTCGGCGGAATTAAAAGATTCTACTCCTGCAAGCAAAGCGAAAAAGATAGGGGTTACTAATTTCTCCAGAAGAACGATTGCAGTAATTCTGGCAATTTTAGTGGCTGTTTCGAGTTCCATTCTTACTGCAGTTTCGACGCCGCAGGCGGAAACGCCTACAGGTCCCCAATTACAAAGGGTGGAGAAAAGTAACGACGAACAGAGTAATCAGTACAATGGATCCAATCCAGAGATCTGGCACTCGCCGAAAGCAGATAAGAATTCTGGTACACATTTCCTGAAAAATCAGCTTCGGGATGGGACGAGTGAATTTTATAATCCGAATATGACTTTTAGTGGAAATGGAGTTAATATTGCTCCATATCATATTTGGTATCAGGACGGGAAGATGATTGCTGACTGTTATGTTGCTAATCTTGAGTCCTTTACCATTATTAATATATCTGTTGATGAGTTGCGTATTAATGCTGAAAATAAAAGGGCAGCGGATGCAGAATTCGGTGAATTATCGGGTGTAAAAATTGCTCCTTATTGTTACGTTAAACATCGTTTTATCTTTAGAAAAGGCACTTTTAATAATGTAGATCTTTCAGATGGAATAGATTTTTATGCCAATACTGCTTGGAATAAAAGCTCTGATCAAAATATTCCTTCTGACAATCTTAAACTATCAACTGATGGAACAGGTCCTGTACAAAGGGATCTCACACAGCATCCTGATCTAGAGCCAATCGAGGCCAGAATGGCTGTCCAAATAAAACCAGCTTATGCTAAGTATGAAGATGATGGTTTTCATTTCATTTGCTTAATTAGTAATGAGGGTACCCAAAAAGTCTCCGATATCACAGTAGAAAACTTGACCGTCAGTAACAAAGACGGGAAAATCGCAGAAAGTTCCTTTGGAAATATTGATTTGAAACTGGCTCCTGGAGAAATAAAGAAATATGAATTTATATTTAAAGACGGAACTTTTGAGAAAGACAAGTCTCTAACAAATCTTAAATGTGATCCTCACATCACCTTTAATGAAAACTAAACTAAACCCTAAAGCCGACCCGCCCGGGTCGGCTTTTTGCTCTCCCCAATAAATCCCTTCCCTCACTCCCTCAGTCTTTCCTACAGCTAAGGAGAAAAGGGGACCACACATGCCAGACGCAAACCAGATGGCAAAACTCGTAATCGACTCCCAGGCGGGCGATGTAAATTCGTTTAACGAACTCTACAATCTTTCGGCCCAAGATTTGAAAGTGGTCGGTTACAGTATTTTGCATAAAAAAGAAGATGTCGAAGACGCCTTACAGGAAACTTATATAACTATTTACAGAAGTTTCACTGGTCAGGGAAGATCACCGCTGGACAAACCGGAAAGTTTTCTGCCGTGGGCGAAAAAGATCATGAAAAATACTTGCCTCAACCAGATCGCCCTGAGAAAGCGGAAGGCGGGGAAGGATGGGCTGCGCCCCATGACTACAGAGGACGATCAGGCCGGCAGGAGTTCAGCGCCGTGGAAAATCAGAGCCGCAGCGGCCGAAATGAGTTTTATGACCCGGATCTTCAAATTGAGGGCACCGGCGTGCAGATTGTGCCGTACCATGTCTGGTACTCAGGCGGTAAAATGTATGCGGATTGCTACATTATCAACCTGACTTTGGCCCCGGGCCAGAACGTCAGCTACCGGTTCGTTTATCAGAAGGGTACGTTCACAGAGACGGATCTGACCAAAGGCATTCAGTGCCAGTCCAGTGCTGTCTTTGCAACGGACCGGGCGAACAGCTCCCAGGAGAATAAGACGAAGCATCTCTCGGCGAAGGACGCCAAAAGTGTTGGAACAGCGCAGAATAAGTCGAAGGCCGAGGCCGCACCCGAGCCGACTGAGCCGGAGGCGACGGAAGTGTCCACCGAAGAGGTACCAGCCGCGTAAATTTCCTCCGGGCGATTCAGCTTCTTTAGTCTCGTACACTGTCCGATTCCCTAAAAACAACCAGAAAGCTCGAATTTTACGATCTGGTTCCATTAACTTTCGTATCGAAATGACTGATTGTATCGTGAGCAGGTGCTCACCGACTGAAAAAGCTCTAATTTACTGGGTTCCCCAGGCAGCGCGGCCGAGAATACGAAAAATAAATTGAACAAATTCCTCCTGAAATCGTCTATTAAGTAAATGAAAAAGAAAAGGAACAGGAGGAAACATTATGTTTTGCCCTAATTGTGGGAAAGAATTAAAAGATGGCAGTAAGTTCTGCCCGAACTGTGGAAACCCGGTGCCGGTGAGAGCGGCCGCCGCGAACGAGGAGACCAAAGTGGCTCCGCAAGCAGCGGAAGCTGTACAGCAGCCGGTTGAGCCGAAAGAGGCGGCCGCGACGGCGCCGACAGAATCGGAGGCGCCAAAGGCTGAACAGCCAGTAGAGCAGGCGGCCGCTGCGCCACAGGAGCCAGTAGACCAAACCGCCACTGCGTCTCAGCAGCCAGCGCAGACATCAGCCCCTCGTCCAGTCCAGCCGCAGGCGGTTCCGGCCGCTCAGTATCCGGCCGGTCGGGGGAATGTCAACCCGTCGATCGCAGGGACGGGACATAAGAAGCATTACCAGAAGCCGGAGGATTACCGCAATTTGGGCGTGTTCGTCCTGCTCGAGTTCGTGACGTTTGGGCTGTATTATTTGTACAACATAGTGCGGATGACCAAGGCCACCAACAAGGATGATCGATTTGGGCGCCGCAGCCCCGTTATCTGGCTGATTTTGAGCATTTTCTTCTGGCCGGCGCACTGGTTCTGGTTCTACAAGACCGGAAAAATTCTCGACGACATGGTATACAAGAGAACGGGTAAGGAGACCAGTATGGCGGTTGCCGGACTCCTTCTGGCTATTTTCCAGCTGGGATTTATCGCTATGCTCATTTTCCAGAATCGCCTGAACAAGGCGGTCGGCGGAGCGACGGGCACTGCGCCGGATTCCCATGGTGTCGGCACGTGCAGTCAGTGCGGTGAAGAGTTCCCGGATGACGCGGCCCACTGCCCGAACTGCGGCGCACCGTACAAACGTCCGTTCAGCCACACCAATATTTTCCCATTTATTATTATGCTTTTGGGCTTCGTGGCGTTTATACTAATAATTGTAGCTATTGCAGCTGCTGTATGATGAATAGGAGGATATGCGATGTACTGTCCGAATTGCGGATCTAAATTAGAAGACGATGCAAATTTTTGCACCAATTGTGGTTATAAAGTGGGTGCGCCGTTGACTGGTGAAAATAGTCAGGGCGCCTCGCAGGGCTCGGCGCCGGCCGACGCGGCTCCAGGCGCACAGGCTGGAGCACAGAACACGCAGTATAGCGCGCCAAATGCTGGCGCACAGACGGGGGCGCAGTACACAGCGCCTAATGCCGGCACTGCCAATTCTGCCCCAGACGCGCAGACCAATGCCCAGGCACCAAAAGCGCCCAAGCTTGACCTGTCCCAGCCGCTGATTGATAACGAAAAACTTCCAGAGGGCATCCGGAACATGCCGGCCCACAAGTTCAACGCACTGGCTATTTGGAGTGCGGTTGTGGGACTGGTTATGGGAATTATTAGTATGGTGTTCCTGATTCCGGTGGATACTGATTTCGCTGACAATATTCCGTTAATTATGGGAACCCAGGGCGGCTCAATGGCAATTTACATTGTGTTCCTGATTCTGTTTATTGCAGGATTAATTATGACTATTGGAACCGAGGTCCTTGGCGGCATCCATTTTGCTAGAAAAGCGGACTATAAGGGACTTCCTGTAGTGCTAATCGCAAACTTTGTAGAGTTCATTATGATGTTCTTCATGATTCCTACAATGAATTTCTTCTCCAAAGTTTCCAATTTGCTGATTCACATAGACGATATTGACAGTCTTGGAGAAGTGCTTGATTTTGGCGTTAATAGTTATCATTCAGTTTCAAACGCCCCGTCCATCGCCGCCGGTATCGTCATGATCGTCATCTCCATCGCCGTCATTGTCGTCATTGCGAAATTTACTGCCCCGGAGCCGACAAAAGAATCTGCCGAACCTGTCGATTTTTAATTTCTCTTTACACTTTTTGTGCTAGAATAGTTCTCGAACAATTGGCGCGCCTATGCGGGCCGGAAAAGGAGACTCTGTAAGCATGAAGAAAAAGACCATTCGCGCCGTTGCCATCATCATGGCAATTCTCGCTGTTGTGACTCTTGCATTCACCGGATGCGGAAAGAAGAAAGACAAGGAGACCACAACTGCACCGCAGGTCACAGCCACCACTGCTGCGGATTCCGAGACCGAAGCTGGTTCGGATGAGACCGCCAGTGTCAGACACGTAACTCCGAGAACCAGACGGCAGGCTGCTGCTGTTAATAATGTTACGCAGACCCGTGCTGCTGTCACGGAAACCCGTCGCGCAAGACCGACTGGAACCACCGCTGCCAGCATTATCAAAGACGGCGAAGCCGGTTCTGCAGCTGACGACCCGGGCCAGACCTGGTAAACAACAATACGAATGTAAAAAGAGCGAACTGCATTTTGCGGTTCGCTCTTTTGCTTTCTCTCCCCCCCTCGCGATTCACCCGTGAATACGAAATTTTGGCTATTCTACGCAGCTTTTCGTATATATCACCACTCATTTTTCAGCTGGTCAAAGGTGGCCGGATCGGGTAGTATTGGGTGGAAAAGAGAGGTGGATCGCCATAACGGTAGAAGAAGCAAAATGGGAGAAAAGGATACTGGAAGAAAAGATAGCAGAGATTGGAAAAAATCTGGATGCGATAAATGCTTATCTGCGGAAAGATGACGGGATGGAAAACACAGACGCACAGTTTTACATGTTTTACTGTTTCAGGGCCTGGCTGAATGCCTGCACGGCGGAGCTTACACCTTGGGCGGCTTCGCGGCCGGCCTGAGAGGCACGCTGGCGGGTGTCTGCGCGCGGCGACCCAGCCGCGCTGCGCCCGGCACCTCTGCGGCCCGACCGGGCCGCGCCGCCAGACCCGCTCCCGGATTCACCAACAGCCTTTTCCAACTCTTCGGCCAGACTTGAAAACGCGTTGTTCAGCGCTTTTTCCACATCGGACGCGGTTTCACTAATTCCTGAAACAGGCGCGCCTATAGCAGATTCTACAGTTTGTACTAACCCTGAGTAAATTCCGCCAGTCATGGCATCAATCTGATCTATTCCGAGCATGCTGACTTTCCAGCGGCCCCATCTGGTTCTCTTCAAGTTGAACGTGCACTGTGTGTGTTTGGTCCGCTGCGTCAGTCCATCCAGCCCGCGGCTCAACGAGTCAAAGAACTGCACACCCTTTCCACGGAACAGACTGCTGAAGTCGTACGTGGTGAATGCTACCGTAACCTCGGCTTTCCGGCCATCTCTCTTTTCACCGACCACTTCATACTGGAAGTCACAGCCTATGTCCAGCATCTTCTGGTAGAGTTCCGCCCCGCCTTTTCCAAATCTCTCTAATGTCGAGGCGTCGGGGATTCCTAAATTCGCTGGATCGCCCGAGTAATATTTCTGTGCGGTGTCCCAGTCCTGCTCCTGTACTGCGTCGAGGAAGCGCCGCGTTGACCGTGTCGGCGTCGAGCGGAACAGGTACAGACATGTCGCAATAATGGCAATGACCAGCAGAATAACAATAGCTTTGAGCCATCTGTTCCGGCGATCCACCTTGTCATCAATCTTGCGCCCGCAGTAATTGCAGAATTCGCTGTCATCGGGTATTGTCTGACCACAGTGTGGGCATTTCATAAAATCCCCTCCTTGCGAAAAGAGTTATAGCCCTTACGTCGTGCAAATTCAAGTGCATTTTGTAATTTTAAAGACGCCTGACCGAAACGGCCGGGCGTCTTGCACTTAGTCTCTAAACAACAAAATGTAATATACAACAATATCTTCATATGTCCCGTCTTTCAGCCGGAACCCGCCTGGAATGGTGCCGAGCTCTGTGAACCCGAGCCGCTCATACAGGTGACGCGCATGTATATTCGAGGCGACAACAGCGTTGAACTGCAGAATTCGGAAGCCGCACTCCTTAGCCTGTCTCATACAGTCTTTAACCAGCGCTGCACCAATGTGCTGACCGCGCGCTTTGGAACTGACTGCGTAACTGGCATTCGCAATGTGCCCGCAGCGTCCTACATTATTCGGGTGCAGGATGTACAGGCCGAGAACTTCGCCGGCTTCGTTAACCGCTACTCCGGTGTAGGATTGTCCCGAGAAGAAGTCCTCCGCGGCGGCAATTGTCAGGTCGTCTTCCTGCGGAAATGCATTGCCCTCGTCGACAACCTCGTTCCAGATCCGGCGCATGGCCGGAAGATCGCTTTCCTGAAAGTGTCGGATTTTAATCAAAGAATGACCTCCATTGTGGTCTCCATCGGAGTGAGACCCATTTTTTTGTAGAATTTAATGGCATTGGTATTCTTGGCCCAGACGTTCAGTGTGACGTGATAGCAGCCAATGTCCTTCGCATACTGTTTTACATAGTTGAAGAGCGATTCGCCAACATGCTGTCCACGGCACGACTCGTCGACACACAGGTCATCAATAAACAGGGTCTTGATGTCTGTCATGTTGTTTGCGTGAAGGCGTTTCTGAAGAATACAGAACGCGTAGCCGATGAGCTCGTCGTTGTCATTTACAGCGGCAAACACCGGAGTGTTGTCGTCATGGAGAATGCTCTTCAGCTCTTCTTCGGTATATTTGGTGGTGTTGGGAATAAAGATATCCGGACGACCCTCTGCGTGTATATTCAAAACCTGCGTGAGAAGAGCGTCGATTCTTGGAATATCTTTGTCTTCCGCTCGTCTGATTTTCACTTTAGACTTCCTCCTGCTCAATGGATTTCGGGTGGCGTTCATCGCCCGCAAGAACGCGGATGACAATGAGAACGATCATCATCATAGCAAGGGCTATGACGAGGGACAGATAAACATTCTTCACAAAGCCTGCAACAATGTAAGAGACGAAGGATACGGCTGCAACGGTGACTGCGTATGGGAGCTGCGTCTTGACATGGTTGAGGTGGTCACACTGTGCTCCGGCAGAGGACATGATAGTGGTGTCGGAAATGGGGGAGCAGTGGTCGCCCCAGACAGATCCGGCGAGACAGGCGGCAATGCCGATGACATAGAGCGGATCGCTTGGGGTGAAGATGACAGTGACGATGGGAATGAGAATTCCAAAAGTTCCCCAGGACGTTCCTGTGGAGAACGAGATAAATCCGGCAATGAGGAAGATGATGGCCGGCAGCAGAGACTGAAGTCCTGCAGCGGAACCGGAAACAACACTGCGGACAAAGTCAGCTGCGTCCAGTGCGTTGGTCATGTTCTTCAGGGAAGTGGCCAGCGTGAGGATGAGCATAGGGGCGACCATGGCGATGAACCCGTCGGGAATGCACTTCATGGCGTCCTTAAACGTAATAACTCTTCGGCAGATAAGGTAGATGATGGTGAAGACCAGAGCAATCAGAGCACCCCAGGGTAATCCTACAGATGCGTCAGTGGAAGAGAGGGCGTCAATAAATCCCTTACCCTGGAAAATACCGCCGACATAGACGAGAGCGAATGTGCAAAGAGCAATGAGAACGACAACCGGGAGAATCAGGTCAATCAGTTTGCCGTTCGGGTTGATTTCCTGATCTTCAGTCTGTACGTTTTCGCCGTCGGTGATGAGGTCGTTCTTCGTAATCGCATTGATCTCATACCGCTTCATGGGGCCGTAGTCGACACGCATGAGGGAAATAGCGAGAATAAACAGAAGCGTGAGCAGGGAATAGTAGTTGTAGGGAATGGCGCGGCAAAACAGCCGGATGCCCTGACCCTTTTGTGCATAGGATGCTACGGCAGCCGCCCAGGACGAAATGGGGGCAATCATACAGACTGGAGCTGCTGTGGAGTCAATGAGGTAGGCAAGTTTGGCACGGGAAACTCGGTGGGAATCTGTGACAGGCCGCATAACGGCACCGACAGTCAGACAGTTGAAATAGTCGTCAATAAAAATCAGCACGCCGAGCAAAAAGGTGGCGAGAATGGCACCGACACGGGTTTTAATGTGCGTCTTGGCCCAGCGGCCGAACGCGGCGGAACCGCCGGCCTTGTTGATAAGCGCTACAGTAATTCCCAGCATGACCAGAAACAGGAAAATGCCGGTCTGGGAGCTGATGGCGGACCGCAGTCCGTCATTGACAATGATGTCCATGGAGTGCAGGAACTTGAATTTGCCGACGAAGAAACCGCCGACAACAAGTCCAATGAACAGCGAAGAATAGACCTCCTTGGTAATCAGTGCCAGTCCAATGGCCACAACTGGTGGAAACAGTGACCATAGTGTCGCCGAAGCTTTGGTGGCCGGGCTGAGACAGGCACAGACGACACCGAAGGCGATGACAAAGAGGATGGCAAAAATTGAGGTAGCATTGAATCGCTTCTTTTTCTTAGCAGCGTTTCGCATGGATGAGCCTCCCTGGTAAGTAATCTTCTTTATTATACAGTCATTACTTTCCATGTTACAATAAGAAAAAACCTTGCATGGAGTGGGTAGACATGGAGACAATTACCAGACATACATTGACCGGAAATGTAACCGGATACATAGACTATGGCGTGGAAGTGTACAAGGGAATTCCCTATGCTGTGCCCCCTGTCAGCGATTTACGATGGAAGCCAACCCGCCCGGTTATTCCCTGGCCGGGCGACCTGGACTGCACGAAGTACAGGGCCAACCCCATGCAGTTCCCGCAGAAACCGACAGAAGCCTATCCGGAAGGGTTCCTTCCCGATGCGGATGCGGGGTATTCTGAGGACTGCCTGTACCTCAACATCTGGACCAAACACGATGACCCGTACAAGAATAAACCGGTCATTGTTTACCTGTTTGGCGGTGCTTTTGAGGCCGGCAGTGCCAACACTCTTTTCTACGAGGGCGACGAACTGGTTGACAAGGGCGTTGTCGTAGTAACCGTAAACTACCGGATTGGACCGTTCGGATTCCTGTGTCATCCGGAACTCCGCAAAGAGTGGGGCACCAGCGGCAACTATGGAATTATGGACCAGATTATGGCGCTGCAGTGGATTCGGGACAACATTGAGACCTTTGGCGGCGACGGAAAGAACATTACCCTTATGGGACACTCTTCCGGTGCATGCTGTGCGGAATATATTGCCTGTTCTCCGCATGCTAAGAACTTGATTCAGAATGTCGCTGTTATGAGCTTCCTGCAGGTGAATCGCCCAATACCAAATATGATAGAAAAGGAAGAGGCCATAACCAGGGATGTTGGCGAAACTTCGCTTGCGGACCTGCGCGCATTGTCAGCTGAGGAGGTCCTCGAAAAATTCGAACCAGTGGACCAGTGGAGCCCGGTTGTGGACGGGACATACATTCCATTTACGACGTTGGACGCGTATCGCTTCGGAACCGCAAACCCGTGCAACATGATGATAGGAAGCGTTGCGGGCGATGGACCGATGGGAAGTAAGATGGCCTCCATTGAAACCATTCAGCCGTCGCACAACTCCAAGGAGTTCCGGGCGCACGTATCCCGTGTGTTTGGCCTCCTGATGGCGCCGCGCATGCTGATGGACTATCCGTATGACACGGACGAAGAGTGGCGGCAGTCCAATGCAGACCTGCAGCGCGACGAACTTATGGCGTTGTATTACATGACGGCTATGGCACGGGCGAAACATACTGAGGGTGACACCTATGTTTATTATGACCGGGTTGGTCTACCGGGTGTGGAGCATCTGGGTGCGTACCATGGATCGGATATTATTTATTGGTTTAACAATATAGAGGGGGCGCTGGCAGAGACAATGTCCGACCAGCTGGTCCAGTTTGCCAAGACGGGCAGCCCCAACCGCACGGCGCTTCCCCAGTGGGATGCGTTCCACGGGTCGATTGACTTCTTTGAGTACCTGACTCCGGACCCGCATGACGCCGGCATGACTGCGACCCACAATGATCTGTTCTGGCAGAACTTTGGGGAAGAGGAGATTAATTTGCAGTCGTGATGGGGCGGGCTGCGAGTGGCTGTAGGCTGGTGCGGCTGGCTTCTGCTGGGCCGCAGGCTGTGGCTTGGCGGGCTGCGAGTGGCTTGGCGGGCTGCGAGATGACGCGGCCGGCGGGTTTGGAAAGAAAAGCCTCAAATCCGTGGAATTTTTCCAAGGAGTGCCCGAGCACGGTT
>CAYRKX010000015.1:0-24143 GCA_964425185.1 uncultured Eubacteriales bacterium | reverse complement strand
GGAAAGAAAAGCCTCAAATCCGTGGAATTTTTCCAAGGAGTGCCCGAGCACGGTTCCCAAACGGGACGAAAAGCTTGCTGCTGGAGCGGGTTTGGAAAGAAAAGCCTCAAATCCGTGGAAATTTTCCAAGGAGTGCTCGAGCACGGTTTCCAAACGGGGCGCTCTTCCAAACGGCACGCTCTAAAGATCTGCGGCTCCCAATAGCCATCAAAAAACAAAAGCCGAGCCGGGATGGTTAACCGCACCATCCCGGCTCGTTTCCTATCTTAAATTCTAAAATTTTCTACACTTTCTTATGAATTTTCCGGCTTCATGTGTGCAGTAAGTAAGGCGCGCTCTTCTTCGGTCCGCTTTTCTAGTCCTTCGGCTGCTTCTTCAGGTCACCTTTCTGGCCTTTCGGTGGCTGCTTCGGACCCTGAATCGCCCGCAGAAATGCGAACCTTGAAATACTTTCGCGTGAATAGCAGAGGAATGAGGGCCAACAAAATTACAATTCCGCCCGCCAGGAAGATGTTACCATTGGGAATGTACTGCATGCGGCCGCTCTCGACGTCGCGGAACATCTCGCCGCTGGTCTGGAGAACGGACTGGCTCAGCAGCGCGCCGCCAATCATTGGAATGAGGACGAAGAATAGAATCCAGATGCCCTCAAACTGTCCGCGGCTGTCCTTGGGAAACAGCTGTTTGGCCCAGACGCGTGCCATCTGCAGGAAGGCGACATAGCCGACGCCCAGAATGAACACGCTGAGCAGCAGATACCAGTTCCAGATGGTCCCGGTGTTGACGCTGTCCGGCTTGACCGGCACCAGCATCAGCATGCCCGCCGCGGCGCACAGAATACTGACCACGCCAATGCCGAAATGTTTGTTCCGGTTAATCAGCCTGGCAACAGGAATACTGGCCAGCATGGCTACAATGAGGGGGATAGCCTGAATCAGCCCCATCTGCGATGGAGTGAACTTTAAATAGTATATAAGGTAATTACCCATATACGCGTAGCATCCGTTCCATCCAATGGCAAAAAACATCATGGCGAGCAGAAGCGCAACAAGTTCGTGCATCTGGAAAAACTTTTTGAAATTGAAGACACTTCCAAACTGCTTCCAGAATGATCCGCGGACGGATGGCTCCACGTCGTCCCGCTTGTCCATGGTGACCAGGGACAGAATACCGAACAGAATTACCGCACCGCCAATGACAATGAACAGGCGCATGTAATTGTCGTGGTCGCCGACAAGATAGCCGCCAATAATAGTACCGAGCAGGGTGCCCATGACCGGCTGAGTGGCGAGTGCCGCGCCAATCTGTCCGCGGTTGCCGTCGTGCATAATGTCATTTGTCCAGGCGTTGAAGCAGGAGTCGTTGGCCATAGATCCGAAGAAGCTCATGACGGTGTCGGCAAGGACGACCATGACTGCTGCAAGGTCGAACAGGTCCTTGGGAATAAATTCTGTGAGACCAAACGCAATGGTAAACAGTCCCCAAAGAATGTAACCGACGCCAATAAACGTACGTCGGTTGCCTTTCCGGTCTGACCACGTCCCGAAAAAGAATGTGGAAAACGTTGTGGCCGCCGCGCTGCAGATGAGCATACCAGTTATAATCGACGGGTCTTTTCCTATTTTGGCGTATACAAACGTGTTGAACCACTGATTTTCGAGGTTCCAGCAGAACTGTCCCGCCAGACCCAGACACCAGAGGAGGATCCACATTCGGGCGCCATCCTTTTTTACCTTCTCTGTCATTTCCTTTCTCCTTTCCAAATCTAGTTTCATTATACGTCTGGACTGGCAAAAGTCATAAAAAAATGAGAATTTGGTCTAACTTTTTAGCATTGTATAATGTGTTACACTATAGGGTAATAAGACATGAGAAAGGCGGAAATTATGAACCGAAAAATTACCAGTGTGCTGTTAAGCCTGCTGTTTGTGTTAAGCACTGCCGTCTCTGCATTTGCGTATGATCCACAGCCATCCAGTACCACACCGTATCAGGGCGTGCGGATCAGCAACGGAAGCGGTGACGAAATCTATGCCTCCTGGGGAGGCCAGGCCGGAGATCAGACCGGTGCGGAGTGGCGGATTGTTCCCTGGTACAGCCGTCCCTGGAGCTGTGTCCTCCGTTACCCGGACAAGCGCGTTGCCAATCTTCTGGCAGACCTGACTGAAGAGGCTGCACTCAATGACAATATTGGCTACAACTACATGAAACGGACCACGTTCTGGGAGCAGCTCAGTAAAGTGGGCTATCACCCGAAGAACATTACCGTGCCCTGCGATGCTGACTGCTCTGCCGGAGTTGCCGCCTGCACCAAAGCGGTAGGCTACCTGCTTGGCATTAAGCCGCTGCAGGATCTCGACCCGGATCTCCACACCAGGGACCAGACCGAGAAAATGCAGGCCGCCGGCTTCCAGGTCCTCCGTGACCCGGACCTCCTGCATCACACGCAGAATCTCCAGCGCGGCGATGTACTGCTCCTGCCCTGGCACCACACCGCCACAGTGCTCGACGACGGCAGCAAATTTGCTCCTACAACCGGGGGCGATTCACCGCTCTTCGAAGGTCGTGTATACCAGGACAATGTTACTGTTCGTACAGGTCCCGGAGACAACTATCCGGAACTTGCCGCATGGCCGAGAGTCCAGAGAGGAACTTACGTGGACGTTTTTGACATTATGAAGGGCGAAAATAATCATTACTGGTATAAAGTGCGGATTGCCGGGAACACCTTTGGATACCTTCCAATGGTCCGTGTGCAGGACGCTTACAACGATGAACATCCTAAGCTGAACTACTAGGAGGAACTTTCCTATGACAAAACTTGCTGTTTCTGACGAAGAGGCTGTCAACCGGTTCCGGGAGATGCTGAAACTGAAAACCGTCTGGCCGCGTGTCGGCGAGCCGGACTATGAGCAGTTTAAACAGTTTGTCCCGAGGCTTCGTGAGCAGTACCCCAAAGCTATGAGCGTGCTGGAGTACACTCCCATTAACACCTATGGAATTCTGCTCAAGTGGAATGGAAAAGATAAGTCCAAAAAGCCGGTTATTCTGATGGGCCATTATGACGTGGTTGCTGTTGATGGACAGGACTGGACCTATCCGCCGTTTGCCGCGGAAGTTCACGACGGAAATATCTACGCGCGAGGCACCAGCGACAACAAGTGCCTTATCTGTGCGGTCCTGGAGGCTGTCGAGGCACTTCTTGCCGAGGGCTTTACACCGGAGCGGGACATCTACTACTGGTCTACTAATAACGAAGAGACCAGCGGTGACTCTACTCCCGCAGCCGTCAAATGGTTCCAGGACCACAATATTGACATGTGGTTTGTACTCGACGAGGGCGGTGCAATCGTGGATGAGCCGGCACTTGGAATTAAACACAATATTGCTACAGTGGGCGTCTCGGAACGCGGCAACTGCGATGCCGTGGTCGTTGCCCACGGCACCGGCGGTCATGCCAGTACGCCGTCAAAGGATGATGCTACTGTACGGCTGATTAAAGCAGTGAATCGCATATTAAAACATCCGTTTCGGCCCCGGTTCCTGAAGGAATGCAAGATTATGCTGCAGACTATTGTGTCCTATGGCCCGAAGGCTTACCAGTTCGTCTTCAACAACCTGTGGCTGTTCGGCCCGCTGATTAAGCAGGTGCTGGCCAGCGGCAAGGAGACTAACTCCATGGTCCGTACGACGATGGGGCTGACGAAACTGCAGGGGAGCGACGCCATTAATATTATTCCGGACACCGCAACGGCAAGCTTCAGCACACGGATTCTGCCGGGTGAGTCGGTCCAGGATGTTCTGGACCATATGCAGAAGTCCATTGGCAGGAAGCTCAGCAAAAATGTTGAGGTAAAGCTGGAATACGGCTTCGAGCCGTCGCCAATTTCAGACTACCATTCCGATGCCTGGAAACTCATTGAAGATACCATCCATGAGAACTTCCCGGATACCGGTGTAACGCCGTATATTATGAGCGGCTGTTCTGATTGTAAGCACTTTGCGAAGGTTACGAAAAATGCTTACCGGTTCTACGGCTTCCTATTGCCGGGCGATTGCCGCTCACGTATGCACGGCGCCGACGAGTTTATTCCTGTGAAGTCTTATCTGGACGGAGTGCAGTTCTATATTCAGCTGATTCGGAATATTAGTGACGCGGATGCGGAGTGACGTTTGGGAGCGGGAGTGGCTGACTTGAAATCCGCCGGAAGGCTTGCCTATTTCGCTGTGCCGTCACTCGTTTTGCCACGACGCCATCTGCTTGGCACGCTGCTACCTATTTGAACACGACACCGCCCGTTTTGCCACATCGCCGCCACCCGTTTGGCCACGGCACCGCCTGTTTTGCCATGCCTCCTATAAAGCGCATCTGTGGACAAGACAACAATAAAATATGTAGAAAAAGCCTCTGTGAGTATCGACTCACGGAGGCTTTTCAGCTCTTTTGTGGCTCAAAATAGGTAAATTCAGCTCACTTTTCAACAAAAATCGAAGCTTGTCTTGACCAACTCGGACCCTCACGGTGAATTTGGCAAAACGGGAGTCGCGACAGGCTCACTCAAGGCTGGCCCGCATACTTTTTCAAGAACCCTGTTGCAAATCCTACCATACTGATATATAATATGGAAAAAGATTGTAATCCTACTAACTTGATAGGAATAGGTGAGAGCTATGAAACTGAATGTTGCAGGTAAAACCAAAGAATATCCGGAAGGTCTGACCATCCGCCAGCTCATCGAGGCTGAGGATGTTGAAACCCCGGAATATGTTTCCGTCTCTGTAAACGATGAGTTTGCCAAGAGCCAGGATTTTGACACCCAGGTTCTCCACGACGGTGACAACATAGAATTCCTCTATTTCATGGGAGGCGGATGCTGACATGGGTCTTACCAACGAGCAGATTGAGCGGTATTCCCGCCATATTATTCTGAAGGACGTCGGTGTTAAGGGCCAGAAAAAGCTTCTCGCCGGTAAAGTCCTCATTATTGGCGCAGGCGGACTCGGCTCCCCGGCAGCAATGTATCTTGCTGCTGCCGGTGTCGGCACAATTGGTATTGTTGATGCCGACACTGTCGACCTCTCCAACCTTCAGCGCCAGGTTATCCATACCACAGCTGACCTGGGCAGACCAAAGGTAGAGTCTGCTGCTGAGACCATGAGAGCCATCAACCCGGACGTCACAGTTAAGACGTATGAGGAGTTCCTGAATGCCGACAACGTTATGGATATCATCAAAGACTATGATTTCATTCTGGACGGCACCGACAACTTCCCGGCAAAGTTCCTTATCAATGACGCCTGTGTCCTCGCTAAAAAGCCGTTCTGTCATGCCGGAATTCTCCGGTTCAACGGCCAGCTGATGACTTACGTTCCCGGCGAAGGACCGTGTTACCGCTGTGTATTTAAAGATCCACCACCAAAAGACGCCGTTCCAACCTGTAAACAGGCTGGCGTTATTGGCGCCATGGCCGGTGTCATCGGCTGTCTCCAGGCATTGGAGGCTGTCAAATACCTGACCGGAGCCGGGGAGCTCCTGACCGGATATCTCCTCACGTTTGATGGACTCAAGAACGAGTTCCGGAAAATCAAGCTCCCGGATCACAACCCGGACTGCAAAGTCTGCGGAGACCATCCAACCATTACGCATCCTATTGACTATGAGCAGGCGGTCTGCTCGGTCAAGGAGGCCAAGAAACAGAAACAGCAGTTACAGAAACAGGCAGAGCAGGAATGATTACCTTACCTCGTACCGAATATGAAAAAATCCTCGCCGAAGCCCGTCTTCGGGACCCCGACGAGGCCTGCGGTCTGATTGCAGGACATATCTCCGGCAAGGATAAGATCGTGGAGAAAGTATACATATTAGAAAACATAGACCACTGCCCGGAACATTTTTCCCTGGACCCCAAAGAACAGCTCCAGGCTGTCAAGGACATGCGCGCGAACGGACTCGTACCGCTCGGCAACTGGCATTCCCATCCCGCCACTCCATCGCATCGGCTGTCTCCAGGCATTGGAGGCTGTCAAATACCTGACCGGAGCCGGGGAGCTCCTGACCGGATATCTCCTCACGTTTGATGGACTCAAGAACGAGTTCCGGAAAATCAAGCTCCCGGATCACAACCCGGACTGCAAAGTCTGCGGAGACCATCCAACCATTACGCATCCTATTGACTATGAGCAGGCGGTCTGCTCGGTCAAGGAGGCCAAGAAACAGAAACAGCAGTTACAGAAACAGGCAGAGCAGGAATGATTACCTTACCTCGTACCGAATATGAAAAAATCCTCGCCGAAGCCCGTCTTCGGGACCCCGACGAGGCCTGCGGTCTGATTGCAGGACATATCTCCGGCAAGGATAAGATCGTGGAGAAAGTATACATATTAGAAAACATAGACCACTGCCCGGAACATTTTTCCCTGGACCCCAAAGAACAGCTCCAGGCTGTCAAGGACATGCGCGCGAACGGACTCGTACCGCTCGGCAACTGGCATTCCCATCCCGCCACTCCATCGCGGCCGTCTGATGAGGACAAGAGACTGGCCTTTGACAGCAATGCAAGCTACCTGATCCTCTCGCTGCAGGATAAGGATTCGCCCGTTCTGCACTCGTTCCATGTGGAAAATCGGACCGACAGTACCCGTGAAGAACTCATTATTAAATAAGGAGATAAGAATTATGGCGGATGAATTCAAGACAATTACGCCCGAAGAGTTCGACAAGTTGGATTTCAGTAAATACACCCTTCTCGACCTGCGTGAGCCGGATGAGCTCATTGTAAGCGGCATTGAGGGCGCACTGAATATTCCGTTCGGCGAGACCGGATCCCGCTTGGACGAAGTACCGAAAGATAAACCAGTTGTTGTCTACTGTCGCGTCGGGGACTGGAGCGAGCAGGTTGCAGAAATTCTCGCAGACCGTGGATACGATGTCCTCGAACTCGAGGGCGGATACAACGCATATCGGAAATATAAAGAAGGCGGAGATAAGAAAGAGGAGGCGCCGAAAGTGAAAGTAGAAGAAAAGAAATCAGAGAGCAAAGAGCCTCTGTTTATTGATGCCAAAGGCCTTAAGTGCCCTGGCCCAATCGTTAAGGTAGCAGATACCCTTCGTGGCTTAAACGACGGCGATTCAGTTTACGTCGAAGCCACCGAAGATGCCTTTGCCTCCGACATTAAGGTCTGGGCCGAGCGCACCGGAAACACCCTCAACAACCTCGAGGTCGCTCCTGGCTTGATCAAGGCGACCCTGACCAAGGGCGGCGCTGCCGCTCCCGCCGCGCAGACGGCCCAGACCGCAGCGGCTGGAACAGTTGTCGATCCGCGTGAACACGAAAAGACCTTTGTCGTTTTCAGCGGCGACCTCGATAAAACCATCGCAGCTCTTATCATGGCCAACGGTTCTGCAGCCATGGGCAGACCAGTTACCGTATTCTTTACCTTCTGGGGCCTGAATGTTCTCCGTCGTCCGGAGAGAGTCCATGTTAAGAAGGATCTTATTGGCCATCTCTTTGGCGCAATGATGCCTCGCGGCACGAAGCATCTCGGACTGTCCCGTATGAACATGGGCGGTGCCGGTGCAAAAATGATTCGTGCGGTCATGAAGAAGAACGGCATTGAATCCGTAGAAGAGCTTCTTCAGGACGCAGTAGACCATGGTGTCCGTCTGGTTGCCTGCCAGATGTCCATGGACATTATGGGAATTAAACAGGAAGAACTCATTGACGGTGTTGAGCTCGGCGGCGTTGCCACCATGCTCGGCTCTGCAGAGAAGTCCGACCTGACCTACTTCATCTAATTAACTCAGCTATTGATGTGGAGTTCCCGGCTGGTCTGTTCCGGCCGGTCCTCCTACTCCATTGATTTTGACAAAACACACACAGTAAAGAGCCCCGGAAAGAATTGCCTTTCCGGGGCTCTTGCTTCTAGTTTGATTTTTCCGTGCGGCTGCTCATAACAGGCCTGGTACAGTTAAGCATCATCTTTCTCGAATTCCTTAACCTGCTCCTGGAGATCCGCTCCGCGGTCCAGGGTAATAGCCAGGCAGGATTTCAGAAGACGGATGCACTCGTCCGGCGGCGGGCAGTCTTTCTCTTTGATCCACCGCTCCAGGGCACCTATAAACGCGTCCGTGAAGAAGTTGACTTGGAAGTCGATGGTCTTCTCATCGTGAAGAATTCCCTTCAGCTCCTCATAGATTAAGGGGCGGAGAAGACTGCGGAAATGGTCGGAAAACGAGTTCTGTCCGTTGAACTCCAGAACTTTACTGTAAAATTCCCGGTTTTCGTAGAAATACTTGATGGTCTTGTACACGTTGTCCCAGTTATTGTCGTCATGATTCGTCATGTAGGGCTTTACAAATTCCGTGTCAAAGATCCAGTTTACGAGATCGTACTTATCCCGGAAATGATAATAAAAGCTGGTACGGTTCATGTCGCACTTATCGCAGATTTTTCCGACAGTAATTTTACTGTATGGGAGCTCCTGCGTAAGCTCTTTGAGCGCCGAGGCAAAAGCCTTTTTGGTAATCATTGAATCTGCCATGAAGTTTTCACCCTCCAATTTCTCAGTGTAGCAGATGAAAAATCAGTTTTCAACACTTCTGCAAAATCGTGGTAAAGGTTTGTTCAAACTTTTTAAGTTTTTTCCGCATCTCTATTGCATTTTTACCACTGCTCTTCTATAATGTAAGCATGAACACATGAGCAACCGTTCATATAAATAATGGCAGGAAAAAGAGGCGCAGAGCATGAAAAACATGGACAAGGAAGAGCGCGGAAAGTTTATACGTATTATTGTATCGGCTGTTTTTTTCGTAGTTTTAATCATCATCCAGCATACGGTAGATGTTAATCATTGGCTTATGCTAGGACTGTATGCTGCTCTTCTATAATGTAAGCATGAACACATGAGCAACCGTTCATATAAATAATGGCAGGAAAAAGAGGCGCAGAGCATGAAAAACATGGACAAGGAAGAGCGCGGAAAGTTTATACGTATTATTGTATCGGCTGTTTTTTTCGTAGTTTTAATCATCATCCAGCATACGGTAGATGTTAATCATTGGCTTATGCTAGGACTGTATGCAGTTCCTTATCTGATCTCCGGGTATGATATCCTGTGGGAAGCCGTTGAAAAGATCTTTCATCTCGAATTGTTGGATGAAGACTTTCTGATGGCTGTGGCTTCTATCGGAGCCTTTGCAGTCGGAGAGTATCCGGAAGCTGTTGTTGTCATGGTTCTGTACCAGGTTGGCGAGCTGTTTGAAGATGTCGCGGTTGACCGCAGCCGCAGAAATATCAGTGAGCTTATGAATATTCGTCCGGACACCGCAATGGTGGAGCAGGACGGAAAGCTTATAGAGGTCGACCCGTCTACCTTACCGGCAGGTTCCTTAATCGTTGTTCAGCCGGGAGACCGGATTCCCATTGACGGTGTTGTAGTAGAAGGCTCTTCCAGCCTGGACACCAGTTCACTTACCGGTGAGTCCGCCCCCAGAGATGTCTCCGTCGGAGATGACGTCATTTCCGGATGCGTCAACAACAACGGCGCACTGAAAATCAAAACGACAAAAGAGTTCGGCGAATCCACTGCCTCGAAAATTATGGACCTTGTGGAAAACGCAAGCGAGAAGAAAGCTCCCGCGGAGAAGTTCATCACAAAGTTTGCCAGAATTTATACCCCGATTGTTGTAGGTGCAGCTGTTATTCTCGCTATTCTTCCGCCCATTATCCGTCAGTTCGGTATGCATATCGATCCGAACTGGTCGGACTGGGTATCCCGTGCGTTGACCTTCCTGGTTATCAGCTGTCCGTGCGCGTTGGTTATCAGCATTCCACTCGGCTTCTTTGCCGGCATTGGCGGTGCATCCCACTCCGGTGTGCTTATTAAAGGCGCCAATTACATGGAGACGTTGTCCAAGATTAGACAGGTGGTATTCGACAAGACTGGAACTATTACCAAGGGTAACTTCGCTGTTACCGGCGTTCATCATTGCCCTATAGAAGAACAGAAACTTCTGGAACTGGCCGCTCATGCGGAGAGTCTGTCAACGCACCCTATCAGTAAGAGCATTCAGCAGGCATACGGTAAGCCGATTGACACTTCCCGTGTCTCTGACATTCAGGAAATCAGCGGCAAGGGCGTTGTCGCCAAGGTGGACGACTTAAGCGTAGCGGTTGGTAATATGAAACTTATGAATTACCTCGGCGTTACAGATGCTCAGGAGTGTTCCAGCATCGGTACCATTGTTCATGTGGCTGTTGACGGAAAATATGCCGGCCACATGGTTATTTCCGACGAGCTGAAGCCCCACGCTAAAGAATCCATTTCTGAGTTGTATAAGCTGGGTGTCAAGAAGACCTACATGCTGACCGGAGACCGTGCAAAAGTTGCTGACGCGGTTGGAAAGGAAATTGGGGTGTCCGAAGTTCACTCCGAGCTCCTGCCGGACCAGAAGGTTGAAATCGTAGAAGACATCCTGAAAAATAAGAGCACTGGAGACTCCGTCGCGTTCGTTGGCGACGGCATCAACGATGCGCCGGTTCTGTCCCGTGCCGACCTCGGCATTGCCATGGGCGGCCTCGGGTCCGATGCGGCAATTGAGGCCGCCGACGTAGTCCTGATGGACGATGACCCGCTCAAGATTTCCAAAGCTATCCGCATCGCCAAGAAAACATTGCGCATTGTAAAATCGAATATCTGGTTTGCCATCGGCATCAAGCTTGTGTGCCTTATCCTCGGCGCGCTGGGCATTGCCAACATGTGGATTGCCATTTTTGCCGACACCGGCGTCATGATTCTCTGCGTCTTGAACGCCATGCGTGCCCTGCGGACAAAAAATGTGTAATTTCCCCGACAGTGTGATAGAATATGTTTCATGAATAATGATACTTCTAAATGCGTCGGTCTTCCGGATGATGAGGAGCTTGAGGACCTGGCGAATCTCTTTAAAATATTTGCAGATTCGACCCGCATTCGCATCCTCTTTATCCTGTCAGAGCAAGTGGAAATCAATGTCTCTGACCTGACCGAACTTCTGGGTATGACGCAGTCGGCGGTATCCCACCAGCTGCAGACCCTGAAACAGAATAAGCTCGTCAAGACCCGCCGCGAAGGCAAGTCCATTTACTACTCATTGGCCGACGAGCACGTCAATTCCATCATCGCAACAGGCCGTGAGCACATCGAAGAAGATCGTTAATCGTAAAAGTTCCCGCCAGTCTTACTGACGGGAACTTTTTATCTTGCAAGTTTTCACCTGTAAGCTATATTATTATTGTTTGAGTACACTTATACAGAGACGCAGATAGGGGTCAGGATATGCAGCCCGAAGATAAACTCAAGGCGCGTACCGCGGAACTCAAAGAAGAAGAGAGCGAGCTGGATCAGAAGAGCAAGATCAAGCAGTTTTTCATAGACAACTACAAGGACCTGTTTAAGATCCTGCTGATTGTCGGTATTGTCATCTTCGTCATCGCGGATTACCACAACCTTTCCAATCTGAATATTCGAGAACTGCTGACGAGGGAGCACACTCTTGTCGGCTCCGGCCTCATGGTCCTGGCGATTTACTTTGTGAAGGGAATCGTCATGGTCATTCCTGCTGCAGTGGTCTACATCTCTGTCGGAATGGCATTTGAACCGTGGGTTGCTGTCCTCTTAAATACCCTGGGTATGATTGTGGAACTGCTGGCCTCGTATTTCCTCGGCAAGTTCCTGAGTATTGATTACATTGACAACATGATAAACGAGCAGCGCAACGGCTCGAAGATCATGAAGAAAATCCAGGATAACTCGCGGCTTGCCATGTTTACGCTGCGCTTTGTCCCTATTTTCCCGGTAGACATCATCAGCCTGTTCTATGGAAGCATTAAGTATCCATTCTGGAAATATATGGGATGGTCTATGCTGGGAATTATGCCGCGGGTCATTTTGTTCACCCTTCTGGGCAAGAAAATCTACGACTGGTTTCCGGACCTGTCTGCCAAAGTCATTATTTACATTATCCTGATTATCCTGGTCATTTCACTTGCGGCAGGACTCATTACTCACTTCCGTAAGAAACATAAGGCCAGGGCGAAGACAGATTATATTACGCAGAGCGAGACCTTCCGTACGGAAGATGAAGAAAATGGATTCCGCATTGTTAAACCGGCCATGGCCAAAACAGAGGAGCGGGATAAAAAATGAGTGAAAAAGACTGGGAGACGGAACGTATTCAGCAGCAGTTTCAGTTCCTGTTAGAACTGGACAAGGAAAAGGAAGTCATGCGGCAGACCCCGCTGCACGATAATTCCCGGATGGAAGACGACGCTGAACATGCCTGGCATCTGGCTGTCATGACTCTGGTTCTCTCCGAATATGCCAATGAAGATATTGACGTGCTGAAGACTGTCAGCATGGTTCTTGTCCATGATCTGGTAGAAATATACGCAGGCGACACGTACGCCTATGATGAAGAGGGCAAGAAGACACAGAAAGCCCGGGAGACCGCAGCATCGGAAAAACTGTTTTCTCTGCTGCCTTCGGACCAGGCAAAAAAGTTTAAAGCACTGTTTGAGGAATTCGATGCCCGCGAGACACCGGAGTCTAAATTTGCCAACACTATGGACAACATACAGCCTACTATGCTGAATAACGCAAGCGGCGGAACCAGCTGGGTGAAAAACGGTGTGCATCTGAGTCAGATCCTGAATCGCAACAGCAGAACGGCGGAGGGGTCGGAAACCCTGTGGAACTATTCATACCGCAACTTTATTCTGCCCCATGTGGAACACGGGGAAATAAAGGACGATCTGGGTTCGAAGAAACCGCCAAAACCGTGAGTCGATTTTTACAATTTCTGTTGATATCAAAATAACAGAGATGTAAAATAATACATGTATCATTTATTCACTAGGCAGACTTTCGGGTTTGCTGAAGGAGAAAGATTTATAAGGAGTTGTTTGAATTATGCCAAGAGTTTATTGCCCATGGGATGTCATTACACCTTTCGTAACTGACGCATTTGTCGGTTATGGTATCCCGGAAGAGGATGCTAAGATTTGCACGGACGTTCTTCTTGAGTCCGACAGACGTGGTATTGAGAGCCACGGTTGCAACCGTTTTAAACCGATCTACCTCGACAGAATTAAAGCGGGAATCCAGAATCCTGTTACCAATTATGAGATCGTAAAAGAGACTGAGACCACCGCTGTTGTTGACGGCCATGATGGAATGGGCCAGGTTATCGGCTACAAATCCATGCAGATGGCTATCGACAAGGCTAAGAAATACGGCATGGGCATGGTAGTTGTCCGCAACTCCTGCCACTATGGTATTGCCGGCTACTATGCAACCCAGGCTACCAGACAGGGCTGCATCGGTATCACCGGAACCAACGCTCGTCCTTCCGTTGCTCCGACTTTCGGTGTTGACGGCATGTTCGGCACCAACCCCATGACCTGGGGCATCCCGACTGACGAGCCTTTCGACTTCGTTATTGACTGCGCTACTTCCATTACCCAGAACGGTAAGATCGAGTACTATGAGAGAATCGGCGAGGATGTACATCCTGGCACTGTTATCGGCCGCGACGGTAAACAGGTTACCGGCGACGCTGGTGTTGCTCTGAAGAAGATCCGCAATGGTGAAGCTGCACTGACTACCCTTGGTGGTATCGGCGAGGCTCTCGGCGGATACAAAGGCTATGGCTACGCTATGGTTGTTGAGCTTCTCTCCGCTGCTCTTCAGGATGGTAACTATGGTAAGATGCTGAACGGCAAAGATGAGAACGGTAACCTTGTTCCTTATCATCTTGGTCACTTCTTCATCGCCATCGACACCAACCACTTCCTCGGTGAGGATCTCACCAGAAAGAAAGCCGGCGAAATCATCCGCACTGTCCGCAACTCTACTGTTGCTCCTGGTGAAGAGAGAATCTATACTGCCGGTGAGAAAGAGTACGAAGTATGGCAGTACAGAAAAGACCGCGGTGTGCCGATCACTGAGCCTGTACAGAAGGAAATCTCCGAGGTTCGTGACGAGCTCGGTCTGACTCAGTACAAGTTCCCGTGGGAATAATTAATAATTAACGTTTAAACTTAATTATTAAAAAATTCTAACTGGAGAGTGCCTATATGGATTACGCAAAAGAATCGTTAAGACTGCATTATGAGTGGAAGGGCAAAATCGAAGTAGTTTCCACCGTTAAGACTGAGAACAAGGATGACCTGTCTCTCGCTTATACCCCGGGTGTTGCTGCTCCGTGCCTGGAAATTCAGAAAGATGTTAATAAGAGCTATGAGCTCACCAGACGTCACAATATGTGTGCCGTTATTACCGATGGTTCCGCTGTCCTCGGACTTGGCGACATTGGACCAGAGGCCGGTATGCCGGTTATGGAGGGCAAATGCGTGCTCTTCAAGAACTTCGGCAACGTCGATGCGTTCCCGCTCTGCGTGAAGACCAAAGATGTCGATGAATTCGTTAACGCGGTTTATCTCATTTCCGGTTCCTTCGGTGGTATTAACCTCGAGGACATCGCAGCACCTCGCTGCTTCGAAATTGAGCGTAAACTCAAAGAGAAATGCGACATTCCGATCTTCCACGATGACCAGCATGGTACTGCTGTCATCACTCTTGCCGGTCTTACCAACGCTCTCAAGCTTGTCGGCAAGAAACTCAGTGATGTTAAGATCGTAACCTCCGGTGCAGGCGCAGCCGCAACCGCAATTGTTAAGCTTCTCCTCTCCGCCGGTGCTCAGAATATCATCATGACGGATCGCCGCGGCGCAATCTATAAGGGCCGTGACAATCTGAACTGGATCAAAGAGGAAATGGCCGAGGTTACCAACCCGGATAAAATCCAGGGTACCCTTGCTGACTGCCTCGTTGGCGCTGATGTTTTCATTGGTGTTTCCGCTCCTGGTACTGTTACCACAGAGATGGTTAAGACCATGAACAAAGACGCTATCATCTTTGCCTGCGCAAACCCGACTCCGGAAATCTTCCCGGATGACGCCAAAGCAGGCGGAGCGAGAGTTGTCTCCACCGGTCGTTCCGACTTCCCGAACCAGATCAACAATGTACTTGCATTCCCGGGTATCTTCCGCGGCGCTTTCGACGTCCGTGCCAGCGATATCAACGAGGACATGAAAGTCGCTGCTGCTCACGCTCTCGCAGACCTCATCTCTGACGATGAGCTCTCCGAAGACTATATTATCCCGAAAGCATTCGACCCGCGCGTAGGTCCTGCTGTTGCCAAGGCTGTCGCTGAGGCCGCACGCAAGTCCGGCGTAGCCAGAATCTGAGCGGATAACCTATAAGAAAATTAAGACAGTCTCTCTGCGGAGAGGCTGTCTTTTCCTTTATTGCAAATTCCCTTATGCGTGCTATAATTGTCGGGAAACTAATTCTAATTGAGGAAAGAAGAGATCACCATGCTCACGCTCGACAAGATCTATCATGCGGCCTACGTTCTCAAAAGTATTATCCGTAAGACCGATATGATCAAGGCTCCGAAGATCAACCCCGACGCGGACATTTATCTGAAGACGGAGAACCTCCAGGTTACCGGTTCCTTCAAGGTCCGCGGCTCCAGTTTTAAGATTTCTCAGCTGTCGGATGAGGAGAAGGCTAAGGGCGTTATTGCCTGTTCCGCAGGCAATCATGCACAGGGCGTTGCGCTGGCAGCAACCCACGCTGGAATTAAGTCAGTAATCTGCCTTCCGGATGGCGCTCCTATTTCCAAGGTCGAGGCCACCAAAGCATATGGTGCTGAAGTTGTCCTTGTTCCCGGTGTCTATGATGACGCTTATCAGAAGGCACTGGAACTCCGTGACAGCGAGGGATACACCTTCGTCCATCCGTTTGATGACGAGGATGTCATTGCCGGACAGGGTACCATCGGTCTCGAAATTCTCGACCAGCTGCCGGATGTTGACGCTGTCATCGTTCCAATTGGCGGCGGCGGACTCATCTCCGGTGTTGCCTATGCTATCAAGCAGCTTAATCCGAACGTGAAGGTCTATGGCGTTCAGGCTGAGGGCGCTCCAAGCATGTACAACTCTATCCGCGACGGTAAGATTGAATGCCTTGATGTGGCTCATACCATCGCCGACGGCATTCAGGTTAAAGAACCTGGAGAGCACACCTTCAAACTGGTTCAGGACTATGTGGATGAGATTGTTACCGTCTCTGATGACGAGATTGCCGCGGCAATCCTTGCTCTTATTGAGCAGCAGAAACTGGTCAGCGAAGGAGCAGGTGCTGTTCCTGTTGCTGCTGCCATGTTCAACAAAGTTCCCATTAAGGGTAAAAAGGTCTGCTGCCTGGTTTCCGGAGGTAATATTGACGTCACTATTCTTTCCCGCGTCATTGACCGTGGTCTTCTCAAGACCGGCCGCACTCTGTCCATCGAAGTCTCCCTTGAAGATAAACCGGGACAGCTTTTGGAAGTCTCTGAAATCATTGCCAAAGCTGGCGGAAACGTTACTATGATTCACCACGAAAAGGCTTCCGAGGAGACAAATATTACGGACGCCAAACTTCGTATTACTATGGAGACCAAGAACTTCGAACACGCCGAAGAAATTAAAAAGGCGCTGTCCGACGCGGGCTTCCATTTCGTTACATTCTAAGGAGAACTCACTATGGAAACCATTCATACCGATACCGCACCTGCAGCCATCGGCCCGTATTCTCAGGCCAAAGTTACCGGAAATCTCATCTTTACTTCCGGTCAGATTGGAATTGATCCCGCTGCCGGTAAGATCACCGCTGAGGATGTTGTTGGACAGTCCGAACAGGTCTGCAAAAACATCGGCGAAATTCTGAAAGCTGCCGGAGCCGACTTTGACCATGTCGTCAAGACTGACTGTTTCCTTGCCGACATTAATGACTTTGCAGCATTTAACGAAGTTTACGCAAAATACTTCACCGGTAAACCGGCCCGCTCCTGTGTTGAGGTGGCGAACCTCCCGGCAGGCGCTCTGGTTGAAGTGGAAGTTATTGCCGAAAAATAAACCGATAAGTACAACAGAGGAGCGCCGCATGGCGGCGCTCCTTTTCAGTCTATTCAGAAGGAGAGCGGCAAGTGGATAAGGCGACCAAAAAAGAAATCCTTATGGTCAGCGGAATTCTCGGATGTGCGCTGATTGTCTTTGAACTCATCGGCCGGGGACTGGCCTATCTGGTTCGGTTCTTCTACTCGTCCGGACTTTTGACCAGAACTTTTAACACCAGCTGCCTGTTCCAGATTACCTATACTCTGACGGCTATACTCCTTCCGTTCTTTATCGCCTCGAAACTCATTGAGAAGCGCCAGAACCGGACCCATTCTCAGCTCCTTCCATTTGGTCCGCCGAAGAATTATATTCTGTTCCTGTGTTCCCTCGGCGTGGGCTTCATGGCTATCATGCTCAGCAATATGTTGACGTCCATGTTTGTGGTCAGTATGAATCATCATGGAATTACCTTTGATTCCGCCAGTGTGGATGTTCCCACCAGTGCCAGCGGGTATTTCTGGATTATTATTGCCGATGCCCTGGTGCCAGCCCTCTGCGAAGAGTATGCACTTCGCGGCGTTGTGATGGGAAGCCTCCGGAAGTATGGAGACAGCGCTGCTATTGGCTTCAGTTCGCTTCTGTTTGCGCTCCTTCCATTTGGTCCGCCGAAGAATTATATTCTGTTCCTGTGTTCCCTCGGCGTGGGCTTCATGGCTATCATGCTCAGCAATATGTTGACGTCCATGTTTGTGGTCAGTATGAATCATCATGGAATTACCTTTGATTCCGCCAGTGTGGATGTTCCCACCAGTGCCAGCGGGTATTTCTGGATTATTATTGCCGATGCCCTGGTGCCAGCCCTCTGCGAAGAGTATGCACTTCGCGGCGTTGTGATGGGAAGCCTCCGGAAGTATGGAGACAGCGCTGCTATTGGCTTCAGTTCGCTTCTGTTTGCGCTCATGCATGGCAATATGACACAGGCACCGTTCGCTTTCTTACTTGGCCTTGTTATTGGCCGTCTGGTTATTGCCACAAACAGTATGTGGACTGGTATCATCATCCACTTCCTAAATAACCTGTTTGCTGTTATCATGACTATAGTAAGTAAAAACGGCTCGGATATGACAACTGCTGTCATTACCATTATTGCCGTTACTGTAGCGCTTGCCATGGGATTAATCTCTGTATTCATCCTGCGAAGTGTTTACCACTGGGGAGATGTCGAGACACTTAACAACCCCGGCAGTACGGCTAAAGAAAAACGCGTGAATCGCTGGAGCGCAGAGCTGTACACTATTATCTCTCTGCCCATGACGGTGTCCCTCGTTTGGTTGTTCTGGCAACTGTTCTTGACGGTGCACAGGGGGTAACATATGGATAAGGCAGAAAAATTCATGCGCGAGGCCCTCAAAGAGGCCCAGGCTGCCTACGAGGACGGAGAAGTCCCTATTGGCGCTGTTGTGGTCAAGGGCGATGAAGTGGTCGGCCGCGGCCACAACCGCCGCGAGTACGGCAGGAATGCTCTGGCGCACGCAGAAATTGAAGCTATAGATGAGGCTTGCAAGGCACTCGGCGGCTGGCGGCTGTGGCAGTGTGACATCTATGTTACGCTGGAGCCGTGTCCTATGTGTGCCGGAGCTATTATTAATTCAAGAATACAGACGGTCTATTACGGGGCGGACGACGCCAAAGCGGGATCCTGCGGGAGCGTGGTCAACCTGTTTGAACTGCCTTATAATCACAAACCTAAAGTGGTTCGCGGGGTCCTGCAGGAGGAGTGCGCCTCTCTGCTGACCAGGTTCTTCCGCGAGCTTCGGGAAAAACGTAAGGAGGATTCGTAATGCCACAGAATCAGCAGATGAATCCGGAGGATTTCCTCTGGAACGGAAACCAGTTCAGCCATGTGGACAATGTCATTGCGGTAGCCAGCGGCAAAGGCGGTGTCGGAAAATCTCTCGTCACCTCTATGCTCGCATGTTCCGCCGCCAAGAAGGACAAACAGGTTGCCATCATGGACGCCGACGTTACCGGCCCGTCCATTCCGAAGGCATTTGGTCTGCACAACAAGCTGACGGCTATTGAAGGTGTAGGAATTGAGCCTGCAGAGACCCGCCTCGGCATTAAGGTGGTCTCTATGAACCTTCTCCTCGACGACGAGGAGTCCCCTGTTGTCTGGAGAGGTCCGGTTGTCGCCGGTGTTCTGCAGCAGTTCTGGCAGGATGTAGACTGGGGCAATGTTGACTATATGTTCGTCGACATGCCGCCCGGAACAGGCGATGTACCGCTTACCGTATACCAGTCACTGCCGGTTAACGGAATTGTCGTAGTCACCACGCCACAGGATCTGGTACAGCTCATTGTCAAGAAGGCACTGAACATGGCCCGCATGATGAACGTTCCAATTCTCGGTGTCATTGAAAATATGAGCTATGTGGAGTGCCCGGACTGCGGAAAGCACATTGGCGTATTTGGCACGTCCAAGGCTGAGAAGATTTCCAAGGAACTGGGTGTACCGGTTCTTGCCACTCTACCGCTGAATCCAAAGGTTGCTATGGGTGTCGACGAAGGTGACATTGAAGGCATTGAGGTCCCCGAAGTGGATGCTGCATTTGACAACATTGCCAAACAGATTGATGCTTCCAAAGCGGAATAATATAAAAAATTGCATCGCCCGCAATCTATTGTTGGCGATGCATTTTTTTTGCGCTATGATGGTGGCAGAACAAATGAGAAGGAGGGGGCAGCAGTGGCCAAATATCCAGAGTTTACCTATCAGCCCGAACTGTATGAAAATGATGATATCGTCTTTGGCGAGGGCGTCTGCGACTGCTGCGGAAAAAAGGTTGATGCATATGTTGACAACATGTATACGTCTCAGGATGTCAACTGCATCTGTCTCGACTGCGTGGCAGACGGATCCGCAGCGAAAAAATTCCATGGGGAGTTTATCCAGGAAGTAGAAGAGGAACTCGACGACGAGGATAAGACTGATGAGCTCATCCATCGGACCCCCGGCTATAAGAGCTGGCAGGGTGAATACTGGCTGACATGCTGTGATGACTACTGTGCCTATATAGGCCGTGTCGGAACAGAAGAGCTTGAAGAGATGGGAATAGCCGAAGAAGTCTTTGCGGACTATGAGGAACGCGGCGAGTACGAGGATGTTGCCGAAGTCCTGGAAAAAGATGGCGCCGTTCAGGGGTACCTGTTCCGTTGTCTGGACTGCGGTGCGTATCACCTGTGGGTAGATACCGACTAAATGGTAAAATCAAAGACCTCCAGCTTAGCTGGAGGCCTTTTTTATTTACTTTTCAAAAACTTCTCAACTTTACGAGCTCCTTTGCCTTTCAGCGCTGCGGCGTAGTATGTGACTTTCATTTCCGGGTCCAGAATTCGGATGGGAACTTTCCCGTCCGGGTAAGTGGCTCCCAGGTATGTGGAAGAGTAAAACGAGGGCAGATCAGAACTGTTGACAATCTGCTGGAAGGAGTCCCGGCTGTTCTGCAGGATGAATGTAGTATTCGGCATCTTTTCGTCGACATATTTGCGCCAGAATCCAATGTCTGTGTAGAGGAGAATGGCGTGGCCGTCCATGTCGCTTAAATGGAGTCCTGAAGCTACAGACAGAGGGTCTTTCTTGGGAAGCAGGAAGTAGAGCTGCTCGTCCATCAGCTGTTTCATGACCAGATTATCCCCTTCTGGTTTGTAGGGCAGAACAATGAGGTCATAGGTTCCGTCCTGGAGTTCCTGCTCAAGCTTGTCGATATCGCTTTCCATTTTAGAGGCGATTCGCATGTGGGGGTACAGCCGCGAAATCCTTGAAGGGACGGCCTGCATGGGCATAGGGGCGCAGATTCCCAGGTTAATGGTTTTCTGTGAAAGGTCAAAATTGCGGACATGAGTGACCATGTTCTCGGCTGAATTTAATACAGACTGTGCATAGTCGGCGGCGACCTTTCCGGTCTCCGTCAGAGAAATACGGTTCTTCTGACGGTCAAAAAGAGTGACACCCAGCTCATCTTCCAGTTTCTGCATGGAGCGGGTGAGCGCCGGCTGCGACATGTGCAGTTCTTCTGCCGCTTTTGTCAAGGTGCCGTATTCTACGAATGCACATAAGTATTCCAGCTGTGTGAGTTCAATCATAGTCGTTCCTCCTTTAGCTTCAGTATAACTGAAACGCATGCCAGAATCCAGTATTGATATTGTACTTCCGGCGTAAATCGCCTTAGTATATAGACAGAACAAAGGAGGTCAGGAGTTATGAATACCATGACTTTAAATAACGGAGTAAAAATGCCGCAGGAAGGGTTCGGCGTCTTCCAGATTCCCGATGCCAAACAGGCGGAAGAAGTTACTTATAATGCCATAAAAACAGGATATCGGCTTATTGATACAGCCGCTGCCTATATGAATGAGGAAGCTGTTGGCAAAGGAATTCAGCGTGCCATTAATGATGGACTGGTTAAACGTGAAGATCTCTTTGTACAGACTAAGGTCTGGGTTATGGACCAGAAGAGAGAAGAGGATGCCTATCATTCCATTCAGGTTTCTCTGAAAAAACTGGGTCTGGATTATATTGATTCCATCCTTCTTCACCAGGCCATGGGCGATTACTTCGCGGCATACCGCGGCGAAGAAAAAGCGTACAAGGAAGGGCTTGTCAAGGCTATCGGCGTTGCCAACTTCTTCCCCAATCAGCTCATGAACCTCTATGAAAATGTGGATGTTAAACCGATGATTGACCAGGTTGAGCTTCATCCGTATTTCGCCCAGGAAGATGCTATGGAGAACATGAAAAATCTTCAGGTTATACCTCAGGCATGGGCACCGCTTGCCGAAGGCCAGAACGGCATTTTCAAAGATCCGGAATTCACGAAGATTGGTGAGAAGTACGGCAAGAGCGCTGCACAGGTAGTTCTTCGCTGGAATGTACAGCGGGGTGTCTCTATCATCCCGAAATCGGTTCATGTTGAACGGATGCAGCAGAATCTGGATATCTGGGACTTCGAGCTCACTGATGACGAGATGAAAACCATCTCTGAAAGAAGCCTCGACCACAGCAATATTATTGAACAGCGGGATCCGAAGATGGTTCAGCAGCTGAACAATTACAGTTTTGAGCACTAAGGAGGACTTAATTATGGATTACTTTACTTTAAATAACGGCGTAAAAATTCCGTCCCTGGGACTGGGCACTTTCCTTCTCGCCCCGCGCGATGCAGAGAATGCTGTAAAATCCGCACTGGAGAACGGCTATGAGCTGATTGATACCGCAAACGCATATTGCAACGAAATTGCTGTCGGCAAGGGCATTAAAGAGTCCGGAGTTCCTCGTGAAAAGGTCTTCCTCTCCACCAAGCTGTGGCCGACGGTTTATGAGGACGACAATGCGGTTGACGAAACCCTTCAACGTCTTGGCGTGGATTATGTGGACCTGCTGTTTATTCATCAGCCGGCAGGCAACTACATCGCCGGGTATAAACAGCTGGAAAAAGCCTACAAAGAGGGGAAGACCAAGAGCATTGGCATTTCCAACTTCCACGGCGAGAAACTCCAGAAGCTTCTGGATGCCGCAGAAATTAAGCCGCAAGTCATCCAGCTTGAGGGCCATCCTTACTGCACCGAGGATGAAATCATGAATGAGCTGAAGCCGTATGGTACCCGCATGATGGCGTGGTATCCACTGGGCCATGGCGACAAGACCCTGGTCAACCAGCCGATTTTCACCGAGCTTGCGAAGAAATACGGTAAGAGCAACCAGCAGATTGTCCTTCGCTGGCACACCCAGTTCGGCAATATTGTCATTCCGGGCTCCAAGAATCCAGACCACATCAAGGCAAACCTCGATATCTTTGACTTCAAACTTACCGATGACGAGATGGCGGAGATTGCCAAGCTCAATTCCGGAAAGAAGTACTACAATGCGACTCCGGAGCAGGAAGAAGCGTATGCAACCATGAAGGCGGATTTCTGGGCTGACTGATCAACTTTTGAACTGACTGTAAAATTTGAAACTTGGGCCGCTCCACCGGTGTGGGGCGGCCTTTTTTCGTGTAAAATGAAACAAAAGCACCTGCTTCTTTGTCTATATAAGCAGGAAGGATGGGATAAGTAAGATGAGAAAAGTGTTCGCCGTTGTACTGAGCCTGATTTTGGCAGTGGGAGTGTGTTTGTATCCGGCAGCTACAGCCAGTGCGGGCTCACAATATGACCTGCCGTCTGTCATTACCGGAACCGACCAGCTCTTTGGAGAATCCAGCCAGTGGGAAATGGAACTGTCGTATAACAAGACGACGAAGACTCTGCTCTGTAAGTCGACCGGGAAGGACCGTTACGATGCCCTGTATAATTATCTGTACAGCATGAGCACGGATACTGCGGCCAACCGGTTTGTAGACCAGAACAATACCACTTCGACTTTGGCAGGTACAAACTTTAAAGACCTGTTTTCGGTAGACCCGATTCGCTGTGGCAAGATTAAATCGATTGTGCTGCTTCGAAAAGACAAAAAAGATACGTATCTTACTGGTGTGTATAATTTTGAGACCAAAGGGGATAAAGTGGTTCACACTACAGTGACTGCACCGAAAAATTACTACAGTAATTTAACCCAGGTTGAGATGAAATATGACTACGACAAGACTGGAAATATCACCCGGATTTTCAAGAGCAACCTGAGCCTGGAAGTCCCGTGTCGGGTGGAAGCTTCCTACAGCTATGATTCCCTGGGCCGTGTCTCCAAATGCCAGATTAATACCATTGACTTTGAAAAGGGCATTACGCTGTCCAGCCGCAAGCAGACATTCCGAAAGTACAACAGCGCCAGCTGGCCGACGATTATGTCGGAACAGGACAATTCCGATGGGGATATCTCTCTGGACCGGTTCAGCTACGACTTTAATAATGAGACACAGATTAGCCGTGTTGGGCGCATTTACTACTTTTACGACACTGCAGGCCACTTGGTAGAGACATCGAAGACCTACCGGGCCAGCCGGAACGGAGACGGTATGAAAGTGGAGTATTCCAATTTCTTTGGAATCTGAGTATCACACAATGGAAATATTAGCGGCTCCAGTAAATCGACTGGGGCCGCATTTTTGTCTGTATACCAGAAAGGTTAAGGTGAGTTAATGAAAAGAACAATTTCCATCCTGT
>CAYRKX010000014.1:0-38760 GCA_964425185.1 uncultured Eubacteriales bacterium | reverse complement strand
ACCTTTTACATCCTGTCCGCCGATATCAATGATAGCTTTAACGGTAGGATCTGTAACATGGACACCCATTGCATGGCAGGAAATTTCAGAGATGTTCTCCTCAGCAAATGGTACCTTATTTCTACCATATCCTGTACCGATTAAATATGCAAGATCTTTGGTGCTGCTGAGCCCTGCCTGCTTTAGAACATCGTTCATCGCAAGTTCTGCAGACTCAGTTGGATTGATTTTGCTCTTTAACGTAGTATCCGCAACAATGTTGCCGTTTTCGTCGAGTATAACTGCTTTTGTATAGGTAGAACCTACATCGCATCCGCCATAATATTTCATAGTTTTCTCTCCTTTATTTACCAGGTTGTATCGTCGTTGTAGTCGACCAGTGTCGGGTCGGTCGGGGTAGCATGCATGACTGTTCTCATGAACTCATTTACATTGGAACGCATATCCTGTCGGGAAACTGTACGCGGATCCATAAGATCATGGGGAACCCAAATAAGATGAACGCCGTGCTCGCGTGCCTGTTCATCAAATGCACCCTGGAGAGTTGCCATATTTTTGCATGCGATGTGCTGATACATAATAACTATATCCGGTTTCCAGATTTCACACTGACGCCAAAGTTCGGTCAGAACGTGGTCGTAACCGCCGTTGGTGTGACGGCGCATAACCATGCGCTCATAGAGACGGGACATATCTTCCAGAGCCTTCTCAGGATCACTGGTGTTGAGGTGCTTGGTAAAGTTGAGACTTTCCATCTCTACCAGAACATCTACGCCCCAGCAGTTGGCGATCCAGTCGGAGAAGTTGGAGAAGTAATGTGGTGGGCAACTCCATACAATAGCTCTGTATTTGGTCTTACCACGGGTCCAGGCCGGCTCACCGGCCTCATAGGCCTTGGTCATCATCTTGTCAACGCGACGGGCTGAAGGAATAACACGGGGATCGTTTCCGCCGTCCATCTCGTAGTTCCATTTCCGGTAAAGCTCATAAGCCGGGCCGATCAGCATCGGATGCTGGGTCTGGTTGATTTCCCACTTGTTGAGCTCGAGGTCCGTCTCCTGATTGAAGCGGTCCATAGCGGAATAGTAGGCATCCCAGTTCCACTTAGACCCTGTCTGTTCCTCGATAAAGCGGATGCAGTGTTTAACTTCGGTCACTGCCGCCTTCATGCTGGATTCGTCATCATACCGAACCGGGAACGTAAGGTGGAAAGTTGGAAGGTCTTTATAGCGGTAGCTGGTAAACTCAGAGGCCATAACCGAACCATCGCATGGCATGGAACTCGAGATAAAGCAGGCTCCACAGATTGGCAGCTGGTCGAGTACAACTGCTCCGCACTCAGAAGTCGGTACCGGACATGTATCGGAAGGAAGTCCGAACTCTTCAATTGCGTCAATGTAGGGCTCGCAGGCCAGCTGATCCATTTCGGATACCAGGAATACCGGAAGAAGCTGATACGGAATACCAACACAGTCCGGGAACCCGGCAATAATCTGACCCATAGTCATCTCATCAAAGAGAACCAGTTTCTTATTCAGGTCTGTGCAATTACCGTTTCTCTTATCTGCCTTCATGAGAAGAACAAGGTTCTCTGCTACATAGCGGAAAATATTGTAGATGAGTTCATGGTGCATTCTTAGTGGAGTACCATGGACGCCCATGGTGAGCTTATCCATAAAGGAATGTGCACAGAAGTAAGAGACAAACCAGCGGTAGTGAAGCATTCCGTTCAGACTTGGAATCAGGTCCTTGCTGAAGGTCTCGAGAAACATCTTCCACATTCTGGCCCACTCATAGAAATCGTAAGCAGTGTCCTTAACACCACGCCACTCTCTGCGAACGAAGGCCATCTGACCGTTTCGGTAAAGTTTTCCAAGTCTCTCTTCGCCATTGACGAGAATATCCCATCTTTTCTTCGGACCTGCCTCTTTGAGATATTTATACTCACTGACCAGACGGTCTTTGAAAGCAATGGCATCTTCCTTGCGGGCCTTGGGAATCTCGCTCCAGTCTTTCTCTTTAGCCATCTGCTTCAGAATGGAGGCGATTTCTTTGATATTTTCTTTCTGGATTCCGAGATCCATATGGTCCTTCATCTTGTACCATTTCGGATCTGGATATTTAATCTTTTTCTTCTTACTCATGCGGAAGCGCCCTCCTTCTTCGCCTTGATCTTTTTGATCTCAAGGGCCTCAACAAAAGCCTGGAACCGGGTACGAAGCTGACCAGAGCTGCCGACATTGTAGCCGCGGTCAATGGAAAGAACCGGCCAGTCATAGTCATGATGCAGAACGAAACTTGCCATGGTGCGCTCAAACGCCCAGAAATCACAGTATTTCATCTGCTCATAGATGATACCGTCAGCATGAAAATCTTTGGCCAGCTGATCTACGGTATCGTGGCGCTGCTGAATCTTTTCCTGACTCATCCAACGGGCGCACTCGGAAGTACGAAGATAATACTCCACGATCTGGTGAAGAGCCGGCTGATCATCTTTCAGTTCAATGACCTGTCTGCCGGGGAAAGTACCAAAACAGTAACGATCAGCAACAACCATTGCTCCGGACTCTTCAATAAGTTTGATAAGCTGTGGATCATCAATTTCCGAACCAACAACCTCAACACGGGCATGGTACCACGGTTTCGGGTCCGGTTTCCGTTTCTTGACTTCTTCCAGAGTCTCTCTGAGTTTCGGAAGAATCAGTGCTTTCGGACATGTATACGTAACCAGGCAGATAACAGAATACTCATATCCGGTAATCGGCGGGTTCTCCAGTTTTCTGAAATTGCTGAGCTCTGTCATAATCTTGCAGACCTCATTGTGCTCAGCTACTGCCTTACGAATGGCTTCATCGGAAACATCGACACCAAATCGCTTATGGAGTTCATCGAGAACATGCTCCTGCAGCTGAATTTCAAACATATCGATTGTGTAGTCTTCCACTTTGTACGGTGTCTCACAGTGTGTAACAAAGAAATTTGGTTTGTCATTCAGCTGGAGAATCTCAAAGTGTTCAGCCATACGGTTCATTGCAGAACATGCATCCGGCTCAATCAGCGCATCCAGGAACTCATAGCCGCCTTCAATGGCGCGCTCAAGAAGAGAGCGGCAGAACTCACAGGTGTAGTTCGACATATAATAAGTAGCAATATCGATTGAGCCTGTGCGCGGTGCTCTGAGTCTGGTGGAGAAACACTTGTCCACATTCAGAAGAACCTCGGGGATGTAGTAGCATGTATACCCCAGACATACTCCTCCATCGTCCTGAGCCTGTTTGACCAATTCGTTATCCGGATTGTCCAGGAGGTTCTCGAAGTAGATCATGTTTTTCAGATCTTTCATAAATACACCTCACTCATAGTTATAAAATCCCTAATTTATTCAAAGCCTGCTCCGCACCCCTCATCAATGCGGTATCTTCGGAAAGTTCGAAGATGCTGGCTCCGTCCATATCCATTTTGATCAGGTTGCTGTCCTGACCAATTACGGCGAGAAGCGGTGCCCCGTTAATCTCGGTAAAATCGATCCGGCCGGGATCCAGGGCGCGGTTAATGACACAGCCTACTTCATCGCACATCATCATCTTGTCAGAGACATCTTTGATGGTCCCGATGATGCTGAGTCCCTTCTTGCTCTGGTCAGAGACCAGAATCAAATGGTTAACACGATCCATTACACGGCGGTTAATCTGCTCAATTCCGGCCTCGCCGTCAATGACGACATAGTCAAAATCCTTGACCAGAATTTCAATGACATTTCTTAAGTAACTGTTAATGGCACAGTAGCAGCCTTCCGCTTCCGGACGGCCAATTGCAAGAAAAGCAAATCCGTTCGTCTCTTTCATTGCGTCAAAAAGGCGGAATTTTGCTTCAGCCAGAATGTCCTCGGTATTGTTCAGCTTGCCGGTCACATCGGCAGCAACACGGAGACGAATATCATCCAGCGTCTCATTGACCGTGACTCCTAAAGCTGTGGAGAGACCGATGGCAGGATCAGCGTCAATGGCCAGAATCTTGGCATCCGTTTTCTTCTCTGTCAGAATCCGTACAATCGCAGCGGAGAGCGAGGTTTTTCCGACGCCGCCCTTGCCGGCCAGTGCGATTACGGTTGCATTCTCACCCATAGTTTTCAACCCCTTTTCAGTTTCAGATCATTTCGATCCGAACCAAAGATATTAGCCCCGAGCATGAAGTTTGCAGTATCGGAGATGGCATCGTCCATAATCTTCGACATCTCTTCCACATCGGGCTTACAGTCATTTTTCAGCCATTTCTTCATAAAGCCATAGACGCCGTAGCCCCAGTATGTGGCAGCATAACGAAGTGTCCGTTCATCTACATCCATATGAGTCTGCCGGAGCATGGTATACATCGTTTTCAGAATCGGTTCTGAAATGGCCTCGGTGACCTCACTGTTGGAGTAGTTGAGCAGAATAGCCTGAGCAATTTTCTTATGATCCTTGACATAGTGAAGAAGCCGGTAATAGACACACCGATACCCGCGGATTTCCTTGGTGACCGGAGAAATTTTGGTCATCTCCTCACCAAATTCCTGACCGTAGATGCGTGCCATTTCCGCAGTGACATCTTCTACATTGTCAAAATAGGCATAAAAAGTACTTCGAGAGATCTGCGCTCTCTCGATAATGTCTTTTACACTGATAGAACGTATATCTTCTTTTTCATACGTCAGAATAGTGAAAGCATTGATGATGGCTTTCTTTGTAGATTCTCTTTTGCTTGACATTTCCTAACCCCAACATATCCAGCATAGTGACAGCGTCATATCCCATACCGTACATTGAATCCCCATTCGTACGGTTCTGCAGGACTACCGTCCCGTCTTAAATGACTCTATATTCATATTATTTGATAAAAGGTTGACATTCAAGCACAACGATTAAAAAATGTTTGTCAAAAGTTAAAACAACCAGCGTTCAGTTTATACATTTTGCACAAAAAATATATGTTAGCTTCAGCTAACTATGGTGATATCGAACACATGTAGAGAAAAAAGACAGCTATGCAGTCAGCACAGCTGTCTTTTTTCTAACAATTATTACAATATGTTTTGCAACGCATCACGGATAATTTCCGCGTGATCAAACGCTAAATCGCCCGTGTCGGGAAGAACGTGGAGTATCTCCGTGTCATTTTCCAGGGTAATTTCATCAAAAACTTCCGGGCTGGATTGTAAAAATTTGACACGAAACCAGGACACTGCCGCAGCGTCATCCCCCGCCTGCGGGTGCACCTGCGATTTAGGGACCAGAGCCGTATACGCTGAGGATATAGTCCATCCTCTCGGATCTCGTCCCGGCTTACTGTAAACATTGACGTGCCGGAGAGGAACTCCGGAAATTCCGGTTTCTTCCTTCAGTTCCCGGGCAGCAGTCTGTTCCAGCGGTTCATTTGCACTGGCAAATCCACCCGGAGTCGCCCACCGACCACGGAACGGATGCCCTCCCCTCTTCACCAGAAGCAGTTCTAACTGACCGCCGTTATCTGCAAAAATGCAGATGTCTGCTGTCACAGAAGGTTTGGGATATTTGTCTGCATTATAATGTTTTAAAAACTCTTCTTCTGTCTCCATAATCCTCAGTCCCAAAAAGAAAGCCGGAGCGGAAGCTCCGCCCCGGTTTGATCTGCTGTTTTATCTCATTTGTTTTTTCTCGCCCGAAGCGGGACCGTGATTTTCTGATGAACGTTCTCAAAGAAATCAGCGAACGCTCCCACAACAAGTGCAGGAAGTGTTACCAAAAGCAATAAAGATGCTACCATAGAATGAATCATTTCCTATTCACTTCCTTTTTTGACAATGAATGTTGAAACTTTCTATCTATATTATCTAAAAAAGAGAGAAAGAATTCAAGATGTAAGCTAAAATTTTCACCCTTCTTTTTTATACTAATTATAGAACCTGTCGAACATCCCTGTCCTGTAAAAATTACTTATACTCGGAATCTGTTACAGAATCTTGAACAAGCGTTATAATATTTACGAAATTCCAATTAGGAGACTGATGTCATGAAACGAAGAAAAATCTGGACCATTGTCGGCATTGTAATTCTTGCCGCTGCTGTCATTGTTTTTATGTTGTGCTGGAACCGTTCCAAGGCGCCTCATCAGGTATCTAAGCTTCCGCTAATGAGTAAGGCAACAGCCACTGATATCTCCAAAGGCAGACCAAAGGAGACTTCCAAAGCAGAGTTTACTTATAATCAGGCGAAGAAAACCCTGACTCTCACCTCCACCAATCATCCTGCAGGAACAACCGGCGTCTTCTCTTACCCTGAGTACCTGTTTACGGACCCCAATGCCCTGTCTCAGGATCCAGCTCTCTTCTTCATGTGGAACAACAATATTGGCAGCATAGACGACGACATGAAGAATGCCCTGTACTTCGCTTTTAACCCGGCTATCTGTTCTGGAAAAATCACCCGTTTTCTCGACGCCGGAAAGAATCAGAAACTCCACTGGAACAAATCCTATGTCTTCTACACCGTGAACAATAAGCTTACCAACTACGACTACACAGATGGAACAGCGCGGTATAACGTCACCTACCTGTATACTCAGGATGGAAGGCTGAGGAAGATCACCTATTCCAACAGTTCTGGCTTTTCCATGGATATTACCATTCTGTATCAGGGAGATACCTCCTGCGGCTTCAAGATCCACGACACCGGAAGCAAAAGGACAACCACAGAGAAATGGAAATGCCACTTCAATAAAAAAGGACAGGCAGTCTCTCTGAAAACGGATGCCCGCACGTATGCGTTCCAATATGAAAAGGCTGGTGGATACCTCACCAGAATCAGTCTCGACAACCGTTATCAGATCAGCTACACCTACGGGAAAGGTCACAGTCTCTACCAGCTGCAGAGTGTAGTCAACATCGACAAGAAACGCGCTTCCACCCTCACCTACAAATTCCAGTACAACAGGCAGAAGCTGTAACCCAGCAAAATACCCCGCGTGGACTCTCTGCGCGGGGCTCTTTGTACCCAGAAAGGACCGTGTCCTTTCGACACGGTCCCTTGTTCTGTCTTATTTACTTTTTGAGCTGCTGAATTTTCTCTTTTGCTTTTCTCTTGACGATCTTAATGGTCCGATCTTTCATGTAAGCGCCAATGGCAGGATACATCTGTTCGGCCGGTACCATGTTGGATGCCTCTGGAATATCGCGGGACAGGTGAATCGCGTCGAAGTTGCAGCGAGTAGTGCACATGCCGCAGCCGATGCAGGAGTTGAGGTCTACTGTCGTAGCACCGCACTTCAGGCAGCGGTTAGCCTCTTTCTTAACCTGCTCTTCGGTGAGAGGTTCACGGAGATCGCTGAACGTTGTAAGAGGATCCCCCGGTTTCATGCCAGGAGCCTGACGGTCAGCACAGTCATAGGAATTGATCGGAATGCTGATGTCGTCTCTGTCGAGCTCAATGAACTCACGGAGGTCACGGCCGATGGTCATGGACTGACCCGGATGGACATAACGGTTAATAGAGTCAAATGCAAACTTCGCATCAGCAATGGCGTCGATAGCAAAGCGGGCTCCGTGGTGAATGTCGCCGCCGACGAAGATGTCGGGCTCTGCCGTCTGCAGAGTGGTGGCATCCGCTTTTGCCGTTCCGTTGCGATTCAGTTCAACTTTGGAACCGTCGAGGAGATTGCCCCACTCAGCGGACTGGCCAATAGCCATCAGGACATCAGTGCACGGGATCGTAATGGTATCGTCTTCGTCATACTGAGGATTGAACCGCCCAGATTCATCTTTGACCTGGGTGCACTTCTTAAATACGATTCCGGTAACTTTACCCTTCTTGGTCAGAACCTCTTTCGGGCCCCAACCGTTCTTAATAATAATATTTTCTTCTTCAACTTCGGCAATTTCGCCCTTTGCGGCAGGCATCTCATCCCTCTGCTCCAGAGAGAGCATGTAGACCTGACCGTCTGTGGCACGTGCTGCGGAACGAGCTACATCGGCCGCAACGTTTCCGCCGCCGACAACCACTACATCGCCGCCGAGGCGAATACTGTTGTCCTGATTAATTCTACGGAGGAAGGAGACACCGGACTCTACGCCCTTGGCATCTTCACCCGGAACACCGGCAAGGCGTCCGCCCTGAAGGCCAATGGCAACGTAGAATGCCTTGTATCCCTGTTCACGGAGTTCGTCGAGAGTGACGTCTTTACCAACTTCAACGCCGCACTTAATCTCAGCGCCCATTTTCTCAATGATCTTGATTTCCGACTCAATGATGTTTTTCTCAAGACGGAAATTTGGAATGCCGTTCATTAGCATACCGCCCGGGCGCTGCTCGCGTTCAAATACGGTTACCGGATAACCGTCCTGGCGGAGATAATAGGCTGCGGAAAGACCGGCAGGACCGGCACCAATAACGGCGATTGGATATTTGTCCCACTGTTCGCCGTTGCAGTTCTCACAGATTGGAACATAGTCGTCTTCGTGACCCATCTCGCGGCAGGCGACGAATTTCTTGATTTCATCGATGGATACCGGCTCGTCGATAAGACCGCGGGTACATCTGTCTTCACAGCGCTTATTACATACCGCACCGCAGACTGCCGGGAACGGGTTGTCCTGACGGATGAGGCGGAGAGCATCATCATATCTGCCCTCAGCTGCCATCTTGACATAGCCCTGTACAGCGATGTGTGCCGGACATGCAGTCTTACATGGGGAGGTACCCTCTTTATAACAGTTAATCTTATTGTGGTCTCTGTAATCCGGATCCCACTTATCTTCACCCCATGGCTGATCATCAGGAAGTTCAGCCATCGGATAGGTAATCTCCGTACCATCTGCACGGCGGAGCTTCTGTCCAAGTTTGGCAGCGCCGGCCGGACATACTTCTACGCATTTGCCGCAGGCAACGCACTTGTCCTTGTCAACATGAGCGCGATACGGTGACCGGGACATGTTCGGGGTGTTGAAAAGCTGAGAAGTACGAAGACCGTAGCAGGCTCCCGGAGAGCAATTGCAGATACCGACAATCATGTTCGGACCATCAACATTGGTAACCTGATGAACATAGCCTTTGCGCTCAGCGCGCTCAAGAATTTCAATAACCTGTTCTTTGGTAATATAGTGAGCATCCTTTCCGGTCTGAACCAGATAGTCTGCCATCTCGCCGACACCAATGCACATATAGCCTTCGATGTCGCCGACGCCCTCACCACGGATTCTCTGTGCCTTACGACATGCGCAGACCATGGTGCAGTATTTATCATACATATCCAGCCAGCGGGACAGACGGTCAACCGGAGCGGATTCCTGAACGTTTGGAATAGCTTTTTCTACTGGAATAACATGCATGCCCAGACCAGCTCCTCCTGGAGGAACCATCTTAGCGGCAAATTCCAGAGGCTCCTGCGGAGCCAGATTGAACATAGTGGCAACCTCGGGGTGATCATCTGCGAGTGTCTTATGCTCTACCATGTACTCACCGGAACCGACAACCCATTTAGGCAGGAAATACTGTTTTTCCTTCTTCGGGTTGTGCCAGTTGTACTCTACCAGGCCGATCCAGCAGACATGATCGAGAATTTTCTGCGCCTCTTCCACACTCATGTGATTGCGCTCTGCCATCTGCTCAACGGTAGCCGGAACTCTTTTCTTTTTGAATGCCAGCATGAACTTAGCTTCCTCTTTCGTCAGCATGCGATCGAGGATCCAGAAATCCATGTAGTTTTCCTTCATGTTGAACACACGCGGAGTGTTGTCTGTAATAATACAGGCCAGCTTTTTGATAATTTTTGCCTTCTCAGGATCGTCGCAATGGTAGTCTTCCAGCGGGAAGTCTCTCTCATTGACGTGGATTCTGGGGTTGACGTCTCTAGGCATACGTGTTTCCTCCCATAGTCTTAACAAATTTGAACAACTTCTAATCCAAAAGCTTAGACCAAAGCCCCATATCACTTGGTCTAACCAAGAATATTGTAGAATTGTTAACAAGAGTTAGTCAACGATAACCACTTAGGCAAAATACACAATTTTTGAGTCTAGTTTTTTACAACAAGAGAGAGGCAATCCTGGTATGACCAGAATCACCTCTCGATTTTTTCTTCTGTTCTGTTTGAAAGCTGTCTGTGTCAGACGATGCTCACTTCGCCAGCTCCTGTTTGTAAGCATCCAGTTCATCCCGCAGGAATTTTTTCGAGACTTCCGCATCTTTCTGCATAATCGCGTCGTACATTCCCTGCATATAGCCCATGCAGGTCTCTACGCCGAAGTCCCGGATTGGGGCTTCCCAGAAATAAGTCGTAGAGCTCTTGAAGGTATTGAAGAGCAGCGGGAGGACAAAGTTCCCTGAACAGAAACAGATGTCGTGATGGAATCTGAAAAATTTCTGAGCCAGGACAGAGATATCCACCTGCCCTCTGGCATATTCCTGAGCTTCTTTCAGGTCATCGGACAAGATCTGGATATTTTCCTCCGTCAGGTTGTCGGCCAGGCGTTCCAGTGCCTTGCACTCAATTCCATCCCGCATTTCCAGAATGTCAATAATGTTCTGCGTGTCATATTCAAAACCGCTCTGCTGAGTCAGGACTTCCAGAGTATTGACGTTTCCGTAACGTCGGAAATCTGTAACATAGGTTCCCTGGCGGACACGGGTTTCCACAAAGCCCATCCGTTCCAAGTCAACCAGAGCCAGATGGACAGCGGACTTGGAGATTTTTGCCTGCGCAGCAAGGTCCCGCTCCGAGGGAAGCTTATCCCCTGCTTTCAGGTCTCCGTTGACAATCAGCCCGGCAAGTTTCTGGGTAAACAGTTCCCGTACGGTTGGTGCTTCAATGGGTCCAATATCAAAATTCATTGTGCCGCTCCTCTCCCCGGGCAGGAGACCCAGGTCTCTGGTCATTTCATAACCAGAGTACCACGAACTCCGGCAGTTGACCAGAGCCAGTGGGAATTTTAGAGGTCATTGACGAGCTTTTTAAAGTAATCTCCCCGCTCCTCGAAGCAGCTGAACTGATCAAACGAAGAAGTTGTCGGGGAAAGAAGAACGGTGTCTCCCGGCTCGGCAAGCTTATTGGCTTCTACCAGAGCCTCATCCATAGTTTCTACAACAATGCCGTCCTCGCCGACAAGGTCATGAACAATCCGGGGCCCGGCAGCACCAAAGCCAATGACTTTCTTGACACAGCCAAGATGTTTGCGAACTTCGTCCATCGGCAGGCCCTTTTCAAAACCGCCAACCAGAAGAAGGACCCCATGGTCAAATGCCTTCAGCGCTGTAATGGTAGCATCAGTATTGGTGCCCTTAGAGTCATTGTAGTATTTAACGCCGTTGAGCTCTCGTACAAACTCAATACGGTGCTCGACTCCGCGGAACTCGCTGACCGCTTCCACAATATCCTCGTTAGAAACGCCGACCGCTTTAGCAATGGAAGCGGCTACAGTAACGTTCTGAAGGTTATGTTTCCCAGGGACATGGATAGCGTCTATGGGAAGTACTTTTTCACCGTTTACAAAGAGATAACCATCTTTGATATAAGTATCGGTATCTGTGCGGTCCAGGCTGAACGTCTGCACTTTGCAGTGTACCGGGTAGCGGTCAATATAGCCCACCAGTACTTTGTCATCTGTATTCAGAATAAACACATCGTCGTCTCTCATATTCCGGTAAACTTCTGTCTTAGACTTGTAATAGGAATCCAGACTTCCCATAAAGTCAACGTGGTCCGGAGACAGGTTCAGAATTGCTGCTGCATCCGGGCGGAACCGTACAATGTTGATGAGCTGATAATTGGACATTTCCAGAACAATATAATGTCCTTCTTTTTCCAGAAGGTTCTCCTCCAGAACAATTTCACAGAGTGGAATACCAATATTTCCGCAGAGATGAGTCTTGTCCGGATAAGCCTTATGAATAATGTTATAGGTCAGGGTTGAGGTTGTGGTCTTTCCATTAGAACCGGTAATGGCAAGATAATGCTGCGGTTTGGCTACCTGATAGGCCAGCTCAATTTCCGTGATAATGGGTACACCATGCTCCGTCAGCTTGTCCAGGAAGGGATTGTGCAGAAACGGAACTCCGGGGTTTTTGACGCAGAGATCATAATCTCTGTCTGCGACATCAATGGTCTGGGGAGCAATTTCCACGCCCATAGCTTCCAGCTCCGGAGCCTCTTTGATGTCCTCTTTTTTCTTGCTCTCGGAGAGCACCACCCTGGCTCCCAGCTTGTGCAGCACTTTAATGGCTGCCATGCCGGACCGTGCCAGGCCGATGACAAGTACATTCTTACCGGTGAAATCCATAGATCATACCTCTTTCACAGTTTTCTGCTATTTAGATTACCTCTACAGTTCGAGAGGGTCAAGGCGTTTCCGGTCGTAAACGGAGAAACAGGACCTCCATAACGGGGATCCTGTTTCTCACTAAAATACTGGATACTATGGGGCTTTTGGGGATAAGTCTGAATGGTAACAGACTTCTTTGCCAGTTACATTTTATCAAATATACAGCTTTGAACGAATTGATAGAACTGCCAAACTTCAGACACAGAATCTGTTGCAAGTGAGACACATTTCTTTTGCCTTTGTCCAGTTTCTCTATATTCAAATTACCTCTGCCGTGCCTTATAATATAGTTTAGTTTGTATATTTTCATTTTCCGGAAAGGAATGAGACAAGTTGAACATTAAGCTGAGAAAAACTGCGGCTTTTGTACTGGCGCTGGTCATGATCCTGTCGCTCAGTACAGTTTCCGCTCTGGCTCAGGGAAGTACGTCCAAGCTCCCCACCCGGGTAATTGACGCGGAGAGCCGTCTGGACTATGGTACCTACTCCTACAACTGGAAGGACAAGACCCTGTCCATCACCATGCACGGTGACAATTCTGTAGATTATAACGAGCCATTTCGTGTAAACTCCAATCGGAATTACAAGAACATCATTACTCTGGACACAGATGACTCCACTGTTTTAGGTCTGAACGACCTGGTCCTCAGCGGGGATATTAATCGTCTGAAAGTAAGCCAGCGGATCATTAAGCGGACCTACGGCACAGACCGCGGCCAAAAAAAATGGATCACTAATGTTCTCGAGGCCAATGAGGACATGAAATTTACCGTTGCCGACGGAAAACTTCAGAGCACCACAGAAGACTACCGTCAGGATGTCTACTACTACATGGATGAAGACCTGGGCAAACTTACCAACCAGGACACCATGACCCAGAAGACCACAACCCGGTATCAGTACGACAAGGCTGGAAACCTCACGGAAATTCACCGTCAGCTCCGCAGCCGCGACCTGGACGATGAAGAGACCATGGATTTCTTCTTCACCTATGACATCGCCGGAAATCTCAACAGTGCCAAGGAAAAAGTAACGCAGAAAAACATTCAGGGCATGGTTCATACGGATTCGGCAGACGCTTTTGTTGATCACCGCGTTACCGTTTCCAACATTAAAGACTATACCTACGAGTACAACGACGCCGGACAGCTTACCCGTGCTACCAAGCGGGACAGCCGTTCTACAAAACCGGAGCACAGTTACAAAACTTACACCTACAATCCGGACGGCACCATTAAAACCGTTTACTTTGAAGACAAGAAGCAGACCAAAGAGCCGGAGTCTTCCGATCTCTTTGAGCGGGTCAAGGCGAAGCTCTCCGACCCGGATCAGCGCACCAAGACCTTTAACTACGAATATGCCTCGAAAGGAGATCTGCAGAAATGAAACGTAAATTTCTCTCGCTTCTGCTGTCCCTGACCCTGCTGGCAGCCCTGTTCATCCCGGCTTTTTCCACCAGCGCGGCCCCTGTACCGTATAACCTGAACGGATACTATTATTCCAATCTCACAGAAAATGGCAAGGCAGCTTACCGACGTATCTGCGATGCGATTGTCGATACTAACTCGAAGGAATTTCCCGACACGATTCAGGTACCCACGATCACAAAATCCGAGCTGTACAACATTGCCCAGGCCGTCTGCTGGGACAACCCGGAATTTTTCAATCTCAACTACTACAACACTTACCTGCAGGAGGCCAATGGTAGAGGTACAACTGTTGTGCCGGACTGGACATACAATAAGGCTGATTATCAGAAAGCTCTCACCACTATGCGAAACAAGGCAGATCAGTACTTAAAGAACGCTCCAAAGAATGGTTCTGACTATGACAAGGAATTGTATGTCCACGACAAGATCATAGAAATCGGAACTTTCCCGGATAGCGACACCCAGTACTCGGACAGCAGCAACCTGGAAGGCGACTACTACTATCAGACTGCAGTTTCCATGTTAAATGATGGGAAAGGCGTCTGCGAAAGTTACTCTCTGGCGGCAGAATATCTGCTTAACAAGCTGGGGGTTAAATGCTACCCGGTCGGCGGCTTTGGGTCTTCTGACGGAGGCCAGCAGAACGGCGGCAACCACGCCTGGTGTGTGGTCTATCTGAATGGGAAACAGTTTGTCACCGACCTTCTCTGGGATGAGGTCAGCGGGAATGATGACAAGAGCATTTACGCCAAAGACGCACAGCACGTCTTCTTCAATCTCCCCTACTCTAAATACGGCCTGACCCACTGGAACGAAAAAGCCATTGATACCATGGGTGCCAATACTACTATTGACAGCTACTATCAGAGAACCGGCTGCTACTATAAAGACTGGAATACTGCGCGAAGTGCACTTCCGAAGCTCATTGCTAAGAACTGGAACAGCGGGAAGAAGATTGCAGAATTCCAGTTTGCAGACCAGTCCGGCTATCAGAAAGCAGAAAAACAACTGTTCCAGAACAACCAGATGGATCGGATTATTCAGGAAGCCAATCGCGCGGTGAAAGGGAAGAAATTATCCGCCGGTAACTATTCCTATAACCTCTACGACTGGAACAACACAATCGTAGTTCGCCTTATTGCTCAATAAGTGCTATAATAGATTTATCTTGGTTTGTAAGTTTGAAAATTTCATAAGAAACATGACAGAGTAGGTTACAGCGCGTCAAGTGCCATGGGATGGGAAGTTGTCCATGGACGAAGAGAGATCTCGCGGTGCTGTACCCGCATCCGCTGCCACCCGGAAGATAGTTCATCTCCTCTCGTGGCAACTGTCACGAAAGGAGATTTTTTATGTCCAATTCCATAAATGTAAAACAGCTGGTGCTCGACGCCATGCTGGCAGCCATGTGCGCAGTATTAGGCTTTCTGGCCATTGACCTGCAGGGAATCAAAATCACCTTTGAGGGATTCCCGGTTCTGGTCGGTGCCCTTCTTTTCGGCCCAGGCGATGGACTGGTCATCGGCGCTGTCGGCACATTTATTTACCAGATGGTCCGCTACGGCTTTACGGCAACTACCCTTCTCTGGGTTCTCCCCTATGCCCTGTCCGGACTGTTTGTCGGTCTGTATGCCAAGCATAAGAAATATAACAACACCAAGAGACAGATCTTCTGGCTCGCCATCATTAACGAGATGGTTATCACTGTGATTAACACGGGATCTATTCTGGCGGACGCCAAGATGTACGGCTGGTACTATCCAGGGCTCATCATCAAGCTTCTCCCCTTCCGGCTTCTCATCTGCATCGGCAAGGGAGTCGTCTACGGTCTGGTCCTCCCGGCCCTTCTGGTTCCCCTGAAGAAAATCGTTCTCACACAGAACGGTATGCGAAAGGCCCGTTCCTCAAAAAGATAAGTGAATCGCCGGGACAATGATGGTATGATGTAGGAAGAGAGGAGGGACAGCCATGGACAGTTCGGATATGCTCGAAGCCGCCGTGTTTGTCGGCATGAGCGTCATTGGCGTCACAGTCGTGCCGAAGATCACGAAAAAGGCGGCCAAGAAGAAGACCAAAAAGACTTTGGCTGCGAAAACCTCGAAGATCGATTTCGACAATATGGGGCCTGAAATCGTCAGGAAAGACCATACAAAGGGAGATGAAATGTAATGGAAGTGAACACCGAAAAGTTCGCCGACGAGGCCATTCAGGCCATTCAGGAGAACATTTCCGATCTGAACACTCTCAACATCATCGTCGTAGGAAAAACCGGTGTCGGAAAAAGCACCTTAATTAACGCGGTATTCCGGGAAGACCTTGCGGTCGAGGGCATGGGAAAACCTGTGACCGACCACATGAGTAAAATCAGCAAGGAAGGATTTCCGCTCAACATCTACGACACCCGCGGGTTTGAGCTCGGCCGGGACGCACAGATTGAAGTCCGCAACGAGATTATCAAAACGATTAAAGACGGGGTCAAGACTAAAGACATCAATAAGCAGATTCACTGCATCTGGTACTGCGTCAATACCGCTACCAACCGCATTGAGCCGGAGGAGATTGACTGGCTCCGGGAATTTGCAAAGGAAAATGAGATTACTAAAGTCCCGGTTATCATCGTTCTCACCCAGTCCTTTTCTAAGAAGAATGCGCAGGCCATGCGAAAATATATTCTTGATGAGAAACTGGATGTCGTAGAAGTCGTTCCGGTCCTCGCCAAAGATTATGAGATTGACGAGGATTATGTAGCCAAAGCATACGGCCTGGATGTCTTAATTCAGGTCATGGCCGACAATCTGCCGGACGAACTTCTGAGTACACTTTTAAACGTCCAGCGCGCGTCCCTCGATCTGAAACGGTATTACGCCCGCGCCGCGGTCACCGCCGCCACGTCCGCCGCTTTCGGTGAAGGGTTTGCGCCGATCCCCTTTGCGGACAGCGCGCTTCTCATCCCTACCCAGGTTGCCATGATCGGCTCTATTACGGCAATCTTCGGGCTTGACGTCAACAAGAGTATTCTCGTGACGTTCCTGTCAGCGGTACTCGGTACCACTGGCGCCACCATTATTGGAAAGACAATTACCGCCAATATTGCCAAACTCATTCCCGGAGCGGGTAGCGTCGTTGGCGGAACCATCAACGGCAGTACTGCCGCCTCTCTGACAGCCGGACTCGGCGAGGCCTACATTCTCCTCATGGAGATGCTCTGGCTCGGCGAAGTCAACAGCTCTGAGCTGGAAACTCCGGAGGGCCGGGCCCGCTTCAAGAAGCTCTTCCGGGAGCGTCTGAAAGACCGCAAGACCAAAGGAGACAATCTCCCGGAGAACCACTCTCTCAAAGATGTGGTGGATCTTCCAGACGATGCGGAAGTTCCAAAGGGCATAAAGGAACTGGTCTCCAAGGGATTGAAGAGTGCCAGGAAGTTTTCCTGGAAAGATCTCCCCTGGAAAGAGATTATTAAGCAGCTGCTGAAGAGAAAATAAGAATACAACAGGGACGTGTCAAAATGATGGCAGCATCATTCTGGCACGCCCTGCTTTATCATCCGTTAAGGAGGACCTATGAAGAAAAGAGGGATTTCTATGTTACTCGCCTGCACCATGCTGATGAGTTCTCTCGTGGGTTCTGCAGCCACTGCATCCGCTGCAGGTCAGCACATTACCACTGGCGGAAAGCCGTGGATTGACGCAGAACTCAAAGACAATATCAAAGACAATATGAAGCTGGACCCAAAGCAGGACTTCCACCTTTATGTCAACTACAACTGGCTGAAAAATGCCCAGATTAAAGAGGGCTACAGCACAACCAGTTCCTTTATGGAAGTTGCGCTGGACACCACTGAGAAAGCCAAGTCCGTTCTGACCGATAAGAGTCTGACCGGCCGCGACGCCAAACTGGTTCAGGACTACTACAATGCCTACATGAACTGGGATGCCCGAAACAAGCTCGGAGTGAAGCCAGCCAAAAAGACTGTCCAGACGCTCAATCACATCCACACCCTGTCCGGACTCACAGCCTTTCTCTGTAATCTGGATGCATCATACGGTGTGCCTATTCTGGTCAACACCGGCAACACAACCGGGCTGAACGACTCCTCACGCTACATTGTCGATGTCTCCCCGGAAGGTCTTCTCCTCGGCGATTCAGCGGAGTATAAAAACCGTACAGAACTCGGCGACCGCTACTATGCCGCCGCACAGACTCTGGCAATTTACATGCTGAAACGCGTCGGGTATTCCGAGGAAGATGCCAGGAAAGCCTTTGATGATACCATGGATATTGAGACTCAGCTGGCCTCTGCTACCATGACTACCGCGGATCAAAAGGCGGATGATTATATTCAGAAGATTAACAATGTTTACACTGCTGATCAGCTGAAAAACCTGTCACCCAAGTATCCGGTGATGAAACTGCTGCGGTCTCTGGGCATCAGTGAATCGCACGAATTTCTGGTGGAAGAGCCAAAGAATCTGGAGAAAGTCAATGAGCTGTACACGCAGAAGAATCTCGGCAAACTGAAGAACTATCTGATAGTCAAATACCTGATGGGCAGCGCCACATCTCTGGACCGCGGCTGTTTTGATGCCAACATTGCCTACGGAAACACCGTAAACGGTTCCAAGGGCAAACGGTCCGACGAGGACTATGCTTTTAACCGCATTAAAGACTCTCTCATCGAGCCGATGGAACGCGCTTACATGCAGAAGTATCCGGCAGATGAGGCAAAACGGAAAATTCATAAAATCTGTGAGCAGGTTATTGCCCAGTATCAGGAGATGCTCGAGGGGGAGACCTGGCTGTCTAAGTCCACAAGAGACAAGGCCATTGAGAAGCTCAAGAATGTACAGATTAATTCGGTCTACCCAGATAAATGGCATGACTACAGTTCGCTGGACTTTTCCGGCCTCTCCTACTATGACTGCGGCAAGGCACTGCAGAAATACAACCTGAAAGAGGACGCCAGCCATACCAACGCCAAGGTTGACAAACAGCTGTGGGACTTTTCCACACTGGAAGCCAATGCGTACTATAATCCACAGGACAACTCCATTAACATCCTGTTGGGAATCCTTGGCGGAGCGCTCTACTCAGATGACATGTCAGAAGAGCAGCTGTACGGCTCCATCGGTGCGGTCATCGGCCATGAAATTTCTCATGCGTTTGACACCAATGGCGCCCAGTTTGACAAGAACGGAAACTACGCCAACTGGTGGCAGGAGAAAGACTTCGCCGCGTTTAAAAAGCGTGCAGACAAACTGGCCAAGTACTACGACGGCATTACTGTTACGGAAGGCAACAACGCCATTGGTCAGCAGATTAAGACGGAAGCTATTGCAGACATGACCGGCGTCAAGTGCGTTCTGGGAATTGCCAAGCACCGCAAGAATTTCGACTATGATAAGTTCTTCCGTGCCTATGCCAGCGTATGGCGCTGCCTGAACACCTGGGAGCGTGAGTACTACTGTCTGAAGCAGGATGAACATCCTCTCCACTTCCTGCGAACCAACGTCACTCTGCAGCAGTTTGACGAGTTCCAGAAGACTTATAACATTAAACCGGGCGACAACATGTATCTCGCCCCGCAGGACCGGATCCTCGTCTGGTAAAAACAACCAATAAAAGGACCGTGTCAGATGGCATTCCATCCGGCACGGTCTTTTTTGTATCAATCTTAGATTAACTCAGTCAGAAGCAGATGCCCGGTCCTGTTTGTGTTTTTCAGCGTAGACCACTTTCAACGTATCCCGGGCCACAATGAGCTCCTCATTCGTGGGAATGACGAAGATCCCCACTTTAGAATCCAGAGAAGCAATACTGCATTCCCGTCCATGGACCTGCTCGTTGATATTCTCGTCGAGGTCCACCCCGAAATGTTTCAGCCGGTCACAGATGAGCTTGCGGATATACGGGTCATTCTCCCCTATACCTGCGGTGAAGATAATGGCATCCAGTCCGCCGAGAGAAACAGTAATGGCGGCAATATAAGTAGCGGCAGTGTAGACAAAGAGGTCCAGCGCAAGTCTGGCTCTCTTGTTTCCTTCCTCTGCTGCCTTCTCAATGTCCCGGATGTCAGAACTGATTCCAGAGAGACCCAGCAAGCCGGACTTGTTATTCATAATGTAGTCGATTTCTTCTGCGCTCATTCCTGTCGTCTTCTCCAGATAAGGAATAATGGCGGGGTCAATATTTCCACAGCGTGTCCCCATCATAATTCCGCCAAGCGGTGTCAGTCCCATAGTAGTGTCCACGCATTTTCCGTCCAGAACCGCGCTGAGTGAGGCTCCTGAGCCCAAATGACAGGAAATAACCCGGCGATACGCGGGATATAATTCATGAAGACGCTCGGTAACATAGCGGTGTGACATCCCGTGGTATCCATATTTCCGAATTTTATAGTCCGTATAGAATTCATAAGGAAGCGCATAGATGAAAGCCTCCGGCTTCAGCGTATTATGAAACGAGTTGTCAAAACAGGCTACCTGCGGGATGTCCTGTCCAAAGGCATCCTCGGCGGCGGCAAAGCCCGCAAGGGTGGCCCGGTTATGGATTGGTGCCAGCGGCATCATCTCCACCAGTGCGTCCTTCAGGTCCTGAGTGACGAGGCTCGCTTCGCGGTAACGTTCGCCCCCCTGCACTGCGCGGTGACCAATAGCGTAGATTTCATTCAGATTGTGAATCGCCCGGGTTTCGCCGGTCGTGAGCAGCTTCTTGACTTCTTTGAATGCGGCGTCGTAGTCGTCCATGGGCACGTCAAACTCCCAGGTCTGACCGGTACGGACATATTTGATGTGCCCTTTGTCCCCCTCGCCTATGCGCTCACAGACGCCTTTCACAACGGCGCGCTCCTCCAGCATCTCAATGAGCTGAAACTTCAGTGAGGAGCTCCCCGTATTAATAACCAAAATATTGGCTGAATGATATGACATTAATTTACCCATCCCTATAGCATTAATGAATTTATTGTAACACGTGTGCAGAAATACGGTCAATTTGAGTTATCTTACTTACATTTCACATAACTGTTCCCTGAGTTTAACGCTGACCCTCTAGAATATCTCCGAACTTTATGAAGGAGATTGAGACATGAAGAGACTAGTAAGAACCGGGCTTGTTTTAGTCATGACCCTGATTGCAGCACTGAGCAGCGTTTCGGCGCAGGCAGCCGGCAGCGGCCTAAATGCAGAGCAGCAGGCCGCAGCGTACAACCGACACAGTATTGGGCTGAAAGAAGTCAGCAATGCACGGGAACTCGGCGGCTACCAGACCCAGGACGGACGCACGGTAAAATTTGGAAAGCTGCTGCGTACCGGAAAGCTGAAGGACGCATCTAAGGAAGATCAGGAGCGGCTGGTCAATGTTTATCATCTGAGCAAGGTTATCGATTTTCGTTCCTCTGCAGAGCGGCTGAAGGATCCTGACCCAAAGCTGGACGGAGTTTCTGCTTACCAGTATTCCGCGCTTGGCACTGGCATTCCAGACCTGGACCTCTCTTCGGAAGAAGGTCGGAATGATCTGATACAGTTTGCCAAATCCATTGCGGGCAAAGACAAAGATGGAACTCTGGTTGATGCATACTACAAAAATATGTACCGCCAGCTGTACATGACAGAAGATGGTGTAAATGCGTACAGGAACTTCTTCCAGCAGCTTTTGTCTGCTAATGGGAAAACAGTACTGTGGCACTGCTCTGCGGGCAAGGACCGCGCCGGAAACGCTTCTATGCTGCTGCTCACGGTACTGGGTGTAGGCAAAGAGACTATCATTCAGGATTTTCTCAACACCAATTACTACAACAAGGAAGATATAGATGAAGCCTATAACCTGGTCTATAAGGTGACTCACAACGCTAAAACAGCGGAAGACATCGCCTCTAACTACGGCGTAAAACGCGAGTGGATTGAGACATCTTACGCAGTAATTAATAAGCAGTACGGTTCCATGGACAACTTTATTCATAACGGACTGAAACTGTCAGATCAGGATATTGCAAAGCTGCAGGCGGCTTATCTGGAATGAGCCGCCAGTCAATAGTCGCCCTAACAAAACTCCAATAGTAAACAGTGGACCCCGCGGGACGCCGATGCGTTTCGCGGGGTCTTCTGTCCGTTTCCGCCCCTGTTTCAAGGCATAAGAAAAGCCCTGAAACCCGCATAACAACGTAGTTTCAAGGCTTTTTTCTGGTCGGAGTGTCGGGATTCGAACCCGAGGCCTCTTGCTCCCGAAGCAAGCGCGATACCAAACTTCGCCACACCCCGATAGGTGTTTTGTTTTCTCTGTTGTCTGTCGACAACGTTTAATATTATATAGTGACCTGACACAAAAATCAAGAGAAAAAATGGGGAGTCGGAAACTATTTTCGGCTCCCCTGTTTCTCATTAAAATCAGACCGTTTCGTCCTTCTTCGAAACTGCAGTCTCAGCCGCAGAGATAATGTGTGCGGCATCCAGTCCGTAGATGTGAAGGAGCTCCTTAGCCGGACCGGAACGTCCAAAGACATCCTCTACGCCGACACGGTAAACCGGGGTCGGAAGGTTCTCACAGAGAGTCTCACAGACCGCCGAACCAAGTCCGCCGTAGATGTTGTGCTCCTCTGCGGTAATGACACAGCCACAGTCTTTCGCCGCGTTGATGACAATTTCTTCATCCAGCGGTTTAATCGTTGGAATATTGATGACGCGGGCCTGAATTCCGTCATTCTTAAGAGCTTCTGCTGCCTGCAGAGCCTCATTGACCATAAGGCCTGTGGCAATAATTGCAACATCATTGCCTTCAGTCAGCTGTGCACCTTTTCCCCACTCGAACTTGTAAGAAGATTTGGAGAAAATCTGCGGGACAGCAAGACGGCCGAATCGCAGATAAACAGGACCTTCATATTCTGCTGCGGCAAGAACCGCGGCACGGGCCTCAACGGCATCTGCCGGGTTAATAATAGTCATACCAGGAATGGAGCGCATGAGCGCAATATCCTCGTTGCACTGATGGGATGCACCGTCCTCGCCGACAGAAATACCGGCATGAGTGGCGCCAATCTTAACGTTTAGATGAGGATAGCCAATAGAGTTCCGAACCTGCTCAAAAGCGCGGCCCGCAGCAAACATTGCAAACGAGCTGGCAAATACGGTGAAGCCGGACAGAGAGAGACCAGCGGCAATCCCCATCATGTTTTGCTCTGCAATACCGCAGTCAATGAAGCGCTCCGGGAACTTCGCCTTGAACTTGCCGGTGTAGGTAGCACCGGCGAGGTCAGCGTCGAGAACAACAACATTTTCATCTTTTTCGCCCAAGATGAGAAGGCCTTCTGCGTAACCCTGACGGGTAGCTTTTTCATTTGCCATAATGATGAGACCTCCTTATTTCTTCTCTTCCAGTTCTGCGAGCTCCTCCTGGAGTTCGGACATGGCTTCCAGATATTCTTCCTCTTTCGGAGCTTTGCCGTGCCATTCCACAGCGTACTCCATGTAAGAAACGCCCTTGCCCTTTACGGTCTTGGCAATAATTACAGTCGGTTTGCCCTTGCAGCGCTTCGCCTCTTCAAACGCGCGCTCAATCTGGTCAAAGTTGTGACCGTTAATTTTAATAACATACCAACCAAAGGCGGCAAATTTTTCGTCAATAGGATACGGGGAGTTGACCTCCTCGAGAGTACCGTCAATCTGCAGATTGTTGTTGTCTACAATGGCAACCAGGTTGTCCAGATGTTTGGCGGCAGCAAACATAGCTGCCTCCCAGACTTCGCCCTCTTCCAGTTCGCCGTCACCCAGTACGGTGTAAACACGGTAGTCCTTCTCTTTCATTTTAGCGCCAAGAGCCATGCCTGCAGCGACAGAAATTCCCTGTCCGAGCGATCCAGTGCTCATATCTACGCCCGGAGTCATTCTCATGCTCGGGTGTCCCTGCAACCGTGAGTTCGGTTTCCGCAGGGTTGTAATTTCTTCCAGCGGAAAAAAGCCGCGGAGCGCCAGCGCACCGTACAGAGCCGGAGCCGTATGACCTTTGGACAGGACAAACCGGTCCCGATCCTCCCAGTCAGGGTTTTCCGGATCCACATTGAGCTCATGGTCGTAGAGATAGGCCATGATGTCGGCGATGGAGAGAGAACCGCCCGGATGACCGGACTTGGCATTGTAAGTTCCCTCAATAACTGCCATGCGGATTTTGAGCGCGTATTTCTGCAGCTCGAGCTTCAAATTATCGTCCATTAGTACCCTCCAAATGCTTCAGAAACTTCTGAAAATATTCTGGGAGTTCCGAGGTGAATTCCATATACTCCCCGGTTCTCGGATGGATAAACCCGATGAGGCCTGCGTGTAGACACTGGCCATTCAGGTATTTTGGCGTGTTTTTCGGACCGTACACCTGATCTCCCGCAACCGGATGGCCAATATAGGCCATGTGTACACGGATCTGGTGGGTCCGTCCCGTCTCCAGACGGCATTTTATGTAAGTATAACTGCCGAACCGTTCCAACACTTCGTAGTGGGTAACAGCATTTCGGGAATGCTTATCTGTCACCGCCATCTTTTTCCGGTCCTTGGGACTGCGCCCAATTGGCGCATCGACAGTTCCTTTGTCCTGCTTTATATTTCCATGCACAACGGCACGGTACTCCCGTGTGAAGGAATGCTCTTTAATCTGCTCTGCCAGTCGGACATGAGCAAAGTCATTCTTGGCGACAATCAGCAGTCCGCTGGTGTCCTTGTCAATACGGTGAACAATTCCTGGCCGGATAACTCCGTTTATCCCCGATAGAGAGTCTCCACAATGGTACAGCAGTGCGTTAACCAGAGTACCATCAGGATTTCCCGGCGCCGGATGGACCACCATGCCCTTGGGCTTGTCTACCACCAGAAGATCATCATCCTCATAGATAATAGACAAAGGAATATCCTGCGCCTTGGCCTCAAGTGAGGAAGGCGCAGGAATAGTAACTCGTAGTCTGTCTCCAGCCGAGACTTTATATTTCTTGTTGACCGGAGTGCCATTGACTGTAATGTTTCCGTCCTGAAGCAGCTTCTGTGCTGCAGAACGGGTCAGATCCTGACAGAGATTGGCGGAAACAACATCCACACGGGTGCCGGCAAGGTCTTCCGACACGGTGAACTCATACGATGTTTCCTTCATACTAATGATCCTGCTTTTCCTTTCCGGAGTCCTTCGCAATACTGATAAGAATTGCGATAATCAATAAGACAGCACCTATAGTAACACAACAGTCTGCGAAATTAAAGACCGCAAATTGAGTAAATGTGAACTCTATAAAGTCGACCACATAGTGTCGGAACAGGCGGTCCAGGAGATTGCCAAAGCCGCCCGCAATGACCAGAATGGCTCCTGCCCGGAGCAGTTTCGTGGAAAACTTTCCTTTAATAAACAGGACAATCAGAACAATAAGAATGGCAATTGTCACAGCAGATAAGGTCAGTGTTCGTCCGGAGAACATGCTGAATGCCGCCCCGGTGTTGTAGATATACCGAAACTGAAGGACATGAGGAATAACCCTGACTGGTACTCCGTCTGACAGGTATTTGAGAACCAGATACTTCGTGAGCTGGTCCACTCCAATAAGTGCCAGAATAATAAGTGTATAGAGGACTGCAGCCCAGGCCCTGGACTTAGTCTTTGTCTTGGTCTGCATTGTCGAAATAATGATACTGTTCGTCTTCTAAAGACTCAGCCTCTTCTGGCTTCTCTTCCTCGTCATCCTCTTCTGCGAGGTCATCCTCGGTCAGATACTCATTGATGTCGCTCATAATTTCGTCCGAGTCCAGATCATCATCTTCATCAGTCTTCTCTTCTTCCGAAGTCTCCTTCCCGTCGATTCCAGCAACAGCTTCTGCCTCTTTCAGGATGGCGTTGAGATCATCATCAAACGCCTGAGTCTCTTTCTCTACCGCCGCTTCGGCTTCTTCCTTGGCTTCGGAAGCAGGTTCCTCTTCTACAGCTGACTTCTCCGACTCGGCTTCGTCCGTTTTCTTTTCGGCGATTGAAGCATCTTCCTCAGTGGTCTCGTCCGAAGCATAGGCCTCATAATCCACCTTACCGGCGAGGTCGGGGTCAGTATAAACATCGTCAATTTCCGGCCGCTTGAGGATGTCTTCCTTGGAGAACTTCGAGAGGACATCGTTGCGCTTCTCCGTATCTGGTCCAGCCTGAAGAAGTTCAATCTGCATACTGTAGGAATTCAGAAGAAGTTTGCGAAGATCTGCAGATTCTTTCTGGATTTTCTCGAGATAGTCACGCTCCTGGTCTGCCTGTGCAGTGATATCTCCAAGGTTTTTATCATACTCTTCCTGTGCTGCCTTGAGCATATCGGAAGAAACTTTCTGAGCACCGCGGACTTTCTTCTCCGCATTTTTCTGAGCTTCAGCGGTAATGGATTCTGCCTGAGCCCTGGCCTCCGCTACAATGCGATCTGCCTCAGCCTGGGCTCGGTCTAAAATTTCTGTCGTTTTTTCTTCAATGCTGGTACGGGCTTCCTGAATTTTACCCCGTGTCTCTTCCAGCTCTTTCTTGGCCTCTTCCTCTGCCTGCGCAATGATCTTATTTTTCATGCGCTGGGCTTCCATCAGGGCCTCACGGATATTGTCCTCATCTGCGCGGAATTTTGCGAGACGATCGGCCAGAAGGTTGATTTTCTTCACCATCTCGGCATTCTCATGGAACATCTGCTCATAGGAGCGAGAAACTTCCTCCATGTAAGAGTCCACTTCAGAAGCGCGGTAGGCGTTTCTGCCGGCGGAAGTGAAGCTGTAATTTTTCAACTGTCTGGGTGTGAGCATGATGTTTTCTCCTTAAAACGAACTAAAGGGCACGCCAGAATCCGGTGTGCCCTCCAAGAAATTACTTATTTGCCCTGCTGGAAGAACATCCCGTTGTTCTCGAGCTCATCAAGCAGGTCTCCGGTAACACTTACATTATATGGGGTAATGATAAATGTACTGTTGGCGACTCTCTTGAGCTGTCCGGCATTGGCATAGGCAACGCCGCTCAAGAAATCAATGAGACGTCTTGCCACATTTCGATCTGCGGACTCAAGGTTCAGAACAACGGTCCGTTTCTCGTTCAGATGGTCTGCGATGGCACTTGCGTCATCAAACCGCTCGGGTTTTGCTAAGACCACCTGAAGTGTGGCCTTTGTTGGAATGTCTACAACATTGCTGCCTCGGCGGGAAGATGTTTGACGAGGAGCCGGTCTGAAGTCACGCGGTCTTTCCTCATACTCTTCCTCTTCCTCTTCTTCGTACTCATCATCGTACTCGTCGAGATCTTCCGGATCCTCCGGTTCAAAACCAGTAATGCTCTTAAGTTTATCCATAAAGTTAGCCATGTATTACATTCCTCCGGAATTATTCTTTAGTCGTAAATGCGCGCGCCATAAATACTGGTGCCAACCCTGACTTCTGTGGCCCCTTCGAGAATAGCCGGGACATAATCAGAAGACATACCCATAGAGAGTATATTCATGTTAATATTATCCCTTTTTTCGGACTTTATGTCAATAAAGAGTTCACGCATCTTGGAAAAATAGCCGCGCAGAACTTTTTCGTCATCACAGATGGGAGGAATGGCCATAAGCCCCTGAATCTGAATATTCGGAAGCTCAGCAATTTCGGCGGCAGTATCCTTTACTGCGGCATAGTCCATACCGGTCTTCGACTCCTCTTCGCCGACATTGACTTCCAGCAAAACGCCAGTATTGACGTTCTTCTTGACAGACTGCTTGGAGATCTCTTTGGCAACTTTCAGGCTGTCCACAGACTCAATGAGATCGACCTCACCGACAATCATCTTGCACTTGTTAGTCTGAAGATGACCAATGAGATGAGCCTCTACTCCGTCCATATGGAAGTTTGGTTTTTTACGGAGCATTTCCTGAACCTTGTTCTCACCAATGAGGTCGACGCCGCAGTGGTCAATAGAATAGTTGACGAAATACTCATCGACAGTCTTGGTAACCGCCATCAGTCGGATATCCTCCGGCTTTCTGCCGCTCTGAATAGCTGCTTCGGCAATATTATTCCGGATGACTTTGAGGTTTTCCTCAATGTCGGCGCACCGCTGTGCACGGTACTCCTCGAGTTCTTCCTGGGTATCAAACGATTTTTCCGTCATAAATATTCTTACCTCCAATAATTACATTATCGTAAAGGGAGACATAGTTGTCGGTTTCATGCGGCCGGCTGATCACATATTTCTTAGTGGAATAGATGATGTCGAGCTTTTTAAACCGGGCAATGTTGCCGTCCTTGGTATAGACTCCTTTTTCGCCTTTCTTGTTGACCACAATGCCCTTAACATTGACCCGAAGTCCGGAATAGGCCTGAATAACCAGTTCCGCCTTTTCTTTCCGCAGATGGGAAATGTAGGAGTTCATCCGGTTAGAGACCAGGATGACTGCCGACTTGCTTCCGTTCGGGTCACGGTTGACCGCGGCGACTTTCGCCGGGACCGAGGCAACTCCGGAATACGGGAGGTTCACAGTAACGTCATTTCCTACAACCAGACTTCCGGCCTGATTACTTGGGACGACGCAGAGCATGTACCAGTCAAAGTCACTGCTGACCTTGCCGATCACGCTGGAGGGAATCTCCTTCGGGTCTGCCTTCATTATCTTCTGAATCTGTTTAACGGTCAGACTCTTAACCTTTTTATAGTTAACGGTCTTCTCATAGCCGTCTGGGCTGCTGGAATAATATCCGGAAGCGCTGGCACTGATTGGAGAATACCGTGAACTCTTCTGCATAAGTGCGCTGTACTGCTGGCTCAGAGACGCCACCTTGGAATTCAGGTCAACATCTTCGCCGGTAGCAATCTGTCGGGTAATAATCATGTCCCGAATGGTGTAGATATCATTCTGGGCATCTTCCGTATTATTATTGTCAACGTCTTCTGCCAGGTCGATAACGTCCTGGGAGATCTGACTGTTCATGTTGGAGACGTTGACCGCATAACTTCCGCTCTGAGAATTCAGTCGGTTATACCGTTTCAGCTCCGCTCCCAGCTTGGTCGAAGAGGCGTAGTTGGAAGCGTCCTGCTGAGACTGGAATACAGCGGCAACACCACCGCCGTTGCTGACACGGTTGCCGTCGCTGACCAGTGAAATAATGGTGCCATGTTTCTTATTGGTGACATAGTGCTCATCTCGGACAGCGAAGATCTCCGTATTCACAGCATCATTCATGGTAACCATGGGAACAACTTCCGTCTTAACCCGGTCATTTGTCACCATAACAGCCTGATAAATAATATAAATGACCATGATCACCGCAAAGATGAGAATCAGGATCCGTTTGAGCTGTTCTTTCTGCTTTTTGTTCACTGTTCCACCAGTTCCTTTAAGACCACCTGCCGCGCCGCTTCAAGGAGTGAATCGCCGGTTGAATAATCATCAATGTACAGCCAATGGACTTCCGGATTTCGCCGGAACCAGGTCAGCTGCCGTTTCGCGTAGTGCCGCGTGTCCAGTTTCAGTTTTTCCTTACAGTCTTCGAGGTCCGCAGTGCCCTGAATATAGGGAATCATTTCCTTAATGCCTATGGCCTGGGCTGCCGTTGCACCAACATTGCTGCGGAGATACTCACGGGTCTCATCCAGGAGACCGTTTTCCACCATTAGGTCTACCCGCCGGTTGATACGGTCGTAGAGCACATTTCGGTCTCTGGCATTGAGACCGATCCGGATGGCCTGGTACTTCGGCGGAGTGTTTCTCGACTGCTCAATTTGATAACTCATAGTGTACCCCGTCAGTCTGTAAACTTCAAGGGCACGCAGGACCCGCTTCACGTTGTTCGGTTCAATCTTTGCGGCATACTCCGGGTCCACCGTTTTCAGCTCTTCATACATGGCTGCGGCGCCCTTTTCCGAGCACTCTTTCTGCAGCTCTCGGCGTACGGTTCCGTCGTCATACGCATCCAGAAATTCGATATTGTTCAGCAGGGTGTCGAGATACAGGCCGGTACCCCCGACCATAACCACATTTTTACCACGCCTTTGAATATCCGCAATAATCTGTTCAGCACATTCTTTGTACCGAGCCACGCTGAACTTCTCCTGAGGATCCACACAGTCAATCATGTGGTGGGGAATTCCCTGCATTTCCTCTTTCGTCGGTTTGGCTGTTGCTACATCCATGCCTCTGTACAGCTGCATGGAATCAAAAGACAGCACTTCGGCGTCAAACGCCTTTGCCAGTCCAACGGCCAAAGACGTTTTCCCGCTCGCTGTCGGTCCGACCACACAGATCAGCGAATCAATTTTCATTATTCTTAACAATCTTGAGATTGGGTTTCTTGTGCAGTTTGTGCTTGGTTCCGTCTTTCTCCTCGACAACCACATTGTCCAGCTGAGAACTCAGATTGTCCTTCACAGAGGCAATATACTTCCCCCGCAGATGCATCTGTTCCTCTTTCTCCTCAGGGGTCAGTCCCTCCGGGGTCTTGGACTTCTTATAGAGCTCGTTGATACGCTCAATTTCCTCATGTGTTACCATGTCGGTCTCCTTTCACGAAGGCCATCAGCGCCTCCGGCGTATTCTCAATTGTCTCGCTCTGTACCGCGTCAAGCAGGCGATTCAGCATCTGTCCTACCCGCGGACCTTCCGGAATGCCGGCACAGATCAGGTCGCGCCCCGTCACCGCAAGGTCTTTTACGGTATAGCAGTTATGTTTCTGCTGAAGCTGTCTTGCAACAGCCTCAGCCAGGTTTTCATAGTTTTGATGGTCCAGAACCTGTCGAAATTCCAGCAGTTTCCAGGTCAGGTCTGGGCCCAGTTCTCCGATAAATTTTCGGATGTCTTTCGGTTCCGGACTCAGGTTGTCGTTAGCGTGCTGAATAAGCAGGTTGATCCTCTCCCGCTCCCGGTTTGGAAAACGCAGTCTACGAAGTATACTGTCGGATTCCACCGGAGTGGTCGCAGCTTTTCCCTCGACCAGAAGCAGAGCCATACGAATTTCCAGGTCCTGCGAAACAGTTTTCAGTGAGAGGGGAACCGGCTTCTGCTGAAGCTCGGGGATAATTATTCTCAGAACATCCCAATAAGACATTGTAACATTGTCCACAAACTCACCAGTCAGAAACTGCGTCAGCTCTTTCTCCACCCGCTCCTCAGAGACATGATGAATCAGGCTGCAATGAGAGTGAATGGCCTCTGCCGTTTTCGGCTCAATGGTGAACCCAAGTGTGGCGGAAAACCGAAGTGCTCTTAGGATTCGCAGCGCGTCTTCTTCAAACCGCCGGTCCGGCTCCCCGACACATCGGATTGTTTTACTGGCTATATCGGAAAGGCCGTCAAACTCGTCAACAAATCCCCGGTCGGGATTGTAAGCCAGCGCATTCATGGTGAAGTCACGCCGGGCAAGGTCTTCTTTCAGGCTTCTGGTAAAGGTGACCAGCTTTGGATGGCGGAAGTCTGAGTACTCCCCGTCTACCCGATAGGTTGTAATTTCCAGAGGGAGATTATCCATTAGAACCGTAACCGTTCCGTGCTGGATTCCAGTCTCTATGGTTCGAAAGGACTCAAAGACCGTCTCTGTCTGTTCCGGAAGTGCCGAGGTGGTAATGTCCCAGTCGTTTGGCTCTTTCCCCAGGACTGCATCCCGGATAGAGCCACCGACTGCATAGGCTTCATAGCCCGCAGTCTCAAGCATGTCAATGGCCGCATGGACCGGCTTGGGAAGAGAAACCGCGGGGTCGGTATTCTGTGACGTTTTTCCGTCCATTTCTGCCACAAGACGGATAAATTCATCCCGCGTCATCAGCGCATTCAATGCGCTGAGCAGCTGTTTTCCAGTCATTCGAGAGGGAAGACCGGCGCGTTTTTGAAGTGCCTGCCGTTTCTGCCCACTGTTGGGGCGGCCGGTCAGGCCGGCCTCAAAGAAGTCAGTGCGGGTAATAGGTTCTTCGGTTTGTTCCTCCGGGGAATCGCCGATGCCGGCGCGTTTCAGGCAGGATATCAGGATGTCATCCGGCACCCCCTCTACTCCGAGTTTTCCCTCTGCGGAGAGGTGTTCTTTACGGCGTTCCTTGCCATAGATGTCCGGAATGTATACGTTAGTTATGTACTGCTCCGGAATAATGGACTTCAGGAAATTGCGGATGAGAAAGCCGGCTGAGTCACTGTCAGTCAGAACTACCAGACCGCGTTTCTGTGCCATTTTGCGGAGAAAATTCTGCTTTTCCTTATCATGAAAGATTCCGAACCCGTCGGTCCGGACAATAGTTGCATCAATAATATTGGCCAGTTTAATGGCGTCATACCGGCCCTCGACGACGATGATTCTGTCGGTATGCAGCATCAGGCGGTACGCTTTCTGGCAAGGCCGAGTTCTATCATGAGCTTCTCAAAAACAGTTCGGGTGTCTTCGGAGGTACTTTTCAGTTTGGTATCCGCGTCAGCCAGAATTTCGAGCGACTGTCGCAGCGCCTGCAGAGAGAACTTCTTACTGCGGCGGGCCGCATTTTTGAGTTTGAACTCGCTCTTGTAGGCCTGTGGGAACAACTTCTTGAGGTCATACGGGGTACCGCCGCTTTTCACGGCAACTTTGACCCGGTACATGTCGGAATATGTGCTGACCAGTGCGCCGAGGATCATCATAGGCTCTGTACGCTGCTCAAACAGAATGGCAATGCTTCGGAACACCCGGTCGTAGTTCTCAGCCATGAGTGCATCTATCATCTGGAATGCGGTTGCTTCCAGTGTCTTAATACAGATATCATCTATGTCTTTGCGGGTAATTTCCTGGTCCGCATAATTGCACAACTTTTCAATTTCGCTGGTAAGCTTCGTCATGTCTTCCCCGACGCTCTCAATGAGATACTCTGCAGCCTGAGAAGAGATAACCCGGTCCCGCTTTCGGCACTCAGAACGGATAAACTTTACCAGGTCTCTCCGGTCCCGTTTGTTGAGCTCCACAACTGCCCCCGCCTTGTCGAAGGCCTTGTAGAGATTCTTCATCATTTTGGTATTCCGAGGAAACCCTTTGGTATCCTGCCAGAAAATGAGGACACAGGTCTCTGACGGGTCCTCCAGCAGGTTCAGCAGTACCTCCTTGTCGCCCTCCTTGAGGGCTGCGAAGTCCAAATCATGAACCAGCACACAGGTTCGAGGGCTCATGGCCGGCAGCGCCTCGGCGGCGTTGACCAGCTGTTCCATCGTCATAGTGTCACCGTCAAGCCGGTGATAGTTAAACCCGCGAAGTCCCTCCGGTACCGCGCGGTCCGTCAGCAGCTTAATGTATTTCTGCTTTAGATAATTCTCGGTTCCTGTGACGAGGTAGACCGGCAGAAACTGTTCACTTTTAATGTTATTCCAGAACGATTTTTCCTGCAGTTTCATGGCCGTCCTCCTCTCTGTGTAATTAAATAATTATACCATATTAGACGTATAATTTAATGCTTCCCTTGTCGGCGATATAGATGTCGCATGCCGTCTGACGGTTGGTATTCAAATACAGTCTGCCGTCCAGAATATCTACCGCTTCTACTTCGTGAGGAATGTTAATGGTCTGCATTCCCACACGCTTGCCGGTCTTCTTGTCATAGACATGCAGGCGTTGGTGCTTGGACCAGTCAGAATCGTTAAAGTCACAGGCGACATTGTAAATATATTTTCCGTCTACACAGATGCCCTGAGAAACAAAGTCCGCATCATATCCGGTAATAACCTTGGTCTGGCTCAGCAGATTCCAGTTGGCATCCAGATCCACGAATGTATACTTGCCATGTCCAACGGGAAGCAGGCCGGTATAAATACCATCGTAATAAGCCAGAGCTCCAATATGAGCGGCCTTCTTGGGAAGAATTTTGTTGGTGACCTTCATATTCCAGTCCAGTTCATAGATAGTTCCCGGCTTTTTGGCGTTACCCAGCGTAGCAATATAGAACCGCTGTTTTTTGGGGTCATAGCACATGTCGTTGGCATGGTCCAATGGCAGTTTGTCTACATGAGCCACCATCTTCTGGGTATCCATGTTGTAGAGAACCACAGAAGAATTGTAGTCCTTGTCATTTCCCGCCTTATACGCTGGTGTGTTACGAATGAAGCAGACTGCCGCATAGCGGGTCTTGCCCTTCTTAGCCATGCAGAAGCCCTGCGCACTGACAAACAGCTTCGGATTCTGAGCCGGAACCGTACGGAGCACCGGCTGCGCAGAAATGGACTTATGGTACATTTCCGGTTCCCACATAGCATACAGGGTCATGGCGTTGGCTTTGCAAATCAGGCTGCTGCGGTTATCGTATTTCGTTCCGCTTCCGTCTTTCTTGGTATTCCATCCACGGAAAATGAACCCTGGGCGGTTGAACGCATTGTTGCGCAGTGCCGTTGCCTCAGATTTTCTCATAATCTGGCTGACTGCGCCCAGTCCTTTGGCGCCATTTCCGTCAAAAGAGATGACTGCCTTTGTGGGATCAACACCGGCAACAGCGCCTGCGCCCTTGGATGCGAGGTCCGCAATTCCCGACAGAATATCATCTTTTTTCATATTCACCGCTCCTTATCATTTCGCTGTAAAAAATTATAACGGGATTCTATGATTTTGCAATATCATTGCGCACTATACGTACCTTCCCGTGCTTCATATAAATTCGCAGTCCGGTCTTACCTTCCATAGACATTGTATGGCCCTGTGCCTTTATCTTTATTGTATCTTCATCCATGGACACTGACACCTCCGGGAACAGTTCCACTGTCCCGGGACGTGTAATAGTCTGTTCTGGCTCAAGATCTCCCGCCAGACGGTCTGACCCAATAAGCGCTATCACTTTTCTTCCCCCGTTCTGCGATATACTTTGGGAAATGTCCGATGCCGCTTTGTAGTCTCCGCCCTGCTCTATAGCCGCTGCGCTTCCATCGTAGCAGATTGTGGCACAGTGTTCCGCCGGAAAATCAATGAGCAGGACATTCTGATTCATCAGCTGGTACGAGAAAATGGAGGTGAGCAGAATAATTCCGCTCAAGACAGCAGCCTGCGTCCTCCGACACCCGAGAAGGCAGTGGAAAGAAATCAGAATAAGCACCAGCGAGAGGGCAAATTGAAACCATGGCGCATCCAGTCGTACAGTAGAGAACCGGAAATTTGCAAACACCTTACACACAGCCAGGATATATTTTGCCGCCAGTCCGGCGCCCAGAAACAGCCAGGACTTCAAAAGCGGGATATTCAGTACACCGAGTCCTGTCAGAAGTATAGCCATAGAGGCTGCTGGGGACACCAGCAGATTGGTAAACGGCGAGATAAGTGACACACTGCCAAACAGAATAACCAGTGCTGGAAGAGTAAACACGAACGTACTGGCAGAGAAAGTCAGCGTCTTTGCCGCTTTCTCGGCCGCCTTTCGGACTTTGTAATGGGGAATTCTATGCAGCAGGTACAGGTCGAGCCAGGAGATAATGGGTTTGCTAAGCAGAAAAATACCGAGAGTGGACAGAGTAGACAGCAGTATGGCGGCATCTCCCCCGCTGAACGGATTCCAGACAGAAATGAGAAAGACAGCTAAACCAAGTGAATTCAAAGAGTCCGGGCGCTGAAGAAACATTCTGCCCAGGAAAAAAATAGTCAGCATAACCGCCGCGCGGAGGCAGGATTTAGAAAAGCCTGTCAGCGCCGTAAAGAAAAAGAGAAATGCCAGGCATGTCAGGCAGGCAGGAGTTCTGGGAACCCGGACCCTGGTCAGAAGCCGCCAGAGCATCATAGTCCAGAGCGAACAGTGAAATCCGGAGACAGCAAACAGATGAGACACACCAGCGCTGCGCAGCGTCTCCTGCATATCGTCTGATAAATCATCTTTGTCCCCGGTCAGCATCCCCGTCAGAAGAGCAGAATACGGGTCAGACATCTGAGCATTGATTCGTCTCGTAATCTTCTCCCGCAGGGATCCTCTCCCCTTCTTGTCCACATGGACACTGCCAAAAGGATAAGCGCCTAAATATACACGTTTGCTTTTCCAGGAATCATCCATTTTATAGAACTTTCCCCGAAACGAAATTTCATCGCCCTGACGTGGCAGATATTTTTTCGAGGAAACACGAATTTTCATAGCCTTTGGCGCATTCGTCTTTACAATGCACCGGTGTGCGCCCGACTGGGAATCCCGGCATGTCTCAATTACCTTCCCTGAAACGCTGGCAGTCTGACCAGCCATAGCTATTTTTGGCTTATAGTCTGCCGCGGTACGTACCACGAACTGAATACACGCCATAGCCGAGACAAGAAGCACGGCAATAAACACCCAGTTGCGGTGCTCTCCCGGATGTCTCCGGTCGAAATAATAAAACACGCCGGCCCCTGCCAGCGCCGCAGTCAGCAGGGCAATTGCAAATCCTGTCCCCGTCAGCGCGAGGAGCACGAGGGTCAGATAGTAGCCGAATCCAATGTAAAAAAGAGGTCTGTCCATGTCCCCAGTATGCCACATTTCCCCGACGATCCACGGATTTTTTCACGAGCGGTCGAATTTTGGAATAAATGGCATAACACAAAAAAACAACCACCAGGCATAACGTCTAGTGGCTGAAACTTATGGAGTCATTAACGGCTTAGCCCGGAGGCCAGGTCATGTCACGTCCGCCAAGGATATGGAAGTGCAGATGCGGTACGCTCTGCTGGCCCTGCTCACCAATGTTGGACACAACGCGGTAGCCCTTGTCGAGTCCTTCGTCTTTGGCAATTTTAGCAATAACCTCAAAAATATGGGCAACAATGGCACTGTTGCTCTCATTGATGTCGTTGACAGACTGAATATGCTCTTTCGGGATAACCAGAATGTGTGTTGGGGCCTGCGGATTGATATCGCGGAACGCGAAGCACACGTCATCCTCGTATACTTTGGTACTCGGAGTTTTTCCGGCAGCGATATTGCAGAAAAGGCAATCGTCCATTCTATTCGCCTCCTTTATAAATCTGTATCAGCTACTATTATAGAATGAATTGCCGTCCGGCGCCAGATGCAAAAGGAGCGGACCCACTGGCCCGCTCCACAGCTGTCTTCTCAGAGCAGCTTTTCTCAACTTAAAGTCGTTGAATTAATATTTTATTTCACCATGTTACGGACAATGCCTTCCACAGCGTCCAGTGCTTCGGATACCTTGGAGACATCCTTACCACCGGCCATAGCACTGTTCGGACGACCGCCGCCATTGCCGCCGGCGATCTGAGCTACTGCCTTGACAATCTTACCGGCATTGGCACCGCGGGAAACAGCGTCTTTACCGCAGGCACAGGCAAAGTTGACTTTTTCGCCGTTAACTGCACCGAGTACAGCAATGACATTGGCTTCTTCTGCCGCCTTGTCAGCCAGAGAGCGGAGTTCACCGCCCTGAGCGTTAACCTTGGAGACAATGAGTTTCAGGCCGTCAATATCGGTGCCCTCGTTCATCATTTCCTTGGCTTCCATAGCAGCCATCTTGTCGTTGAAGTCCTTAATCTTCTTTTCAGCATCTTTCAGCTCGCCGTTGACCTGAGCAGCCTTCTGAGCCAGCTCATTAACATTGCCAACCTTCAGTGCTTTGGCTGTGTCGTTGATGAGTGCATTCTTCTCATCAATATATTTCAGAACATTGCGCCCGGTAACCGCCTCAATACGACGGACACCAGCGGCAACAGAGTTTTCCGAAACAATCTTAAAGAGACCAAGGTTGCCAGTGCTGTGGGCATGAGTACCACCGCAGAACTCTACGGAGAAGTCATCTACCGAGACAACTCGTACATAGTCACCATACTTCTCACCAAAGAGCATCATAGCGCCGAGCTTCTGTGCCTCTTCTTTCTTCATGACGCGGGTTACAACCGGAATGTCCTGAAGAATAATGTCGTTGACACGGTCCTCAACCTTCTGCAGTTCTTCCGGAGTCATAGCAGAGAAATGGGTAAAGTCGAACCGGCAGTAATGCTCGTCAACTAACTGACCGGCCTGCTCAACGTGAGTACCAAGGACTTCACGGAGGGCTGCCTGAAGCAGATGAGCAGCTGTGTGGTTTCTCATAATATCTTTCCGGCGGTCAACATCAATGGAAGTCTTGACTTCCTCGCCAACATTAACCATGCCTTCCGTTACAGAACCGACATGGACAAATACGCCGGAGGGAGACTTGACGGTATTCTGAACGTCAAAGTTGAAGCCGTCATTTTCAATAATTCCGGTATCTCCAACCTGGCCGCCAGACTCTGCGTAGAAGGAAGTAGTATCAAGAATTAACAGAACTTCCTCGTCAATGTCAGCGGAGTCAACCAGCTCGCCGTTTTTAATAATACCGAGGATTTTACCAGTGCTCTCGGTCTTCTCATAGCCCTCAAAATTCGTGGCCGGGAAATCTTTAGTGACATCTCCCTTGCCCTTCCAGGCTTCAGCAACGTCTTTCTTAGCGGCATCCGCTTTTGCTCTTGCCCGGGCCTCATTCGTAAGTTCCTGGTACTTATCGCGGTCAACGGTCATGCCTTTCTCAGCGACAATTTCTTCTGTCAGCTCAATGGGGAATCCGAAAGTATCAGCCAGCTTGAAAGCATCCTCACCGGAGAGAACCGTAGACTTTGCATTGGCAATCATCTTGTCGAGAACTTCCGAACCGGTATCCAGTGTCTTGTTGAAGTTCTCCTCCTCAGAGCGGATGACATTCATAATGAAGTCATGCTTGTCAACCAGGTTGGAGTAATGGTCTGCATTCTCATGAATAACCATTTCGGCAACATCAGTCAGGAATGGACGGTCAATGCCGAGGATACGTCCGTATCTTGCCGCACGTCTCAGCAGGCGGCGCAGGACATAGCCGCGTCCGGAGTTGGAAGGAAGAATTCCATCGCCAATCATGAAGGTTACAGAGCGAACGTGGTCAGTAATAACTCGAAGGGCAATGTCGACCTTCGGGTCCTCATGGTATTTTACGCCTGCGATGTCGCAGACGGTTTTCATAATGTTCTGAACGGTGTCAACCTCGAACAGGTTACCGACGTTCTGCATAACGCAGGCCAGACGCTCCAGGCCCATGCCGGTATCAATGTTTGGATGGTCCATTGG
>CAYRKX010000013.1:31157-39421 GCA_964425185.1 uncultured Eubacteriales bacterium | reverse complement strand
TGTGCTACCATACTCCCACACAACCACAAGAAAGGAAATCCGCCATGCCTGACAACACCCCCGTCTTCAAAATCGGCGACCTGTCGAAGCTCTTCCACGTCGGCGTCGACTCCATCCGATACTACGAGAAAGTCGGCCTGCTGCACCCGGAGCGGGACCCCGTGAACCATTACCGCCTGTACACGCTCCAGGACATCCGCACCATGAACACTATCCGCGAGCTCCTCGAGCTCGGCTTCACGACGGAGGAAATCCTGGCGTTTGAGCAGGAGCGGAACATCGCCCACGCGATGGATATGCTGCAGGAAGAAGAGCAGGCGCTGAACGACAAGATCCAACATCTCACCGAGGTGCGGGACAACATCCGGTCACGGATCCGCTCCATACAGGATGCGGAACATCTGGACACGTCTGGCACCATCCACGAGCTGGACTTCCCGGAGCGGAAGTGCATGATGATTACGACCGAAGGCATGCGGGACGAGGAGATCAACTACCGACTGGCGCAGTACACGAGCGGTGTCCTCGAGAGCGGCCCGCATGAACACATAACGACCATCGGCGCCTGTGACTGCTACATTCTTGACACCGAGAATACGAACCAGGACAGCGGGGACTACGCCACGAAAGGCGTATTCTTCTATTCACCGTACTTGAAGTACAAGACAAACTTTGCACTGCCGGCTGGGCATTATCTGTCGACTGCCTTCCGGGGAGCGTTTAACCAGACACGGGAGCTGTACCCGAAGATGCTCCAGTACTGCCACGTTCATGGCCTTGCACCGGATGGCGACCTGCTGGAGTTCTGCCATATAGACCGCTATGAGACCTCAGATGTAAGCGAGTATTTGACAGAGCTGCAGCTGCCGGTCAAAAGTGAATAAAAAGAAAAGGCAAAGAGCTGGCGCCCGGAATTACCCAGGCGCCAGCTCTTTGGTTTTATGGAGTTTTGCTTTATGGGATTGGCTTAGATTCAAGCGTAAAACCGCTCATACCGAAGCGGGGTAATATCACAAATCGGGTCTTCGCCAACGACCGTCTGGGCCATCATATAGCCGACCGCCGGAGCAGTACCGAAGCCGTGGCCGTTGAAGCCGCAGGCGAGGATGAGACCCGGTGTCTCTTCCGGCCGTCCGAGCACACAGACCCCGTCTTTCGTGCAGTCGAGAATGCCGGACCAGCTGCGGACAATTTTGGCTTTGGCCAGTGCGGGAATCCAGCCCTCAATCGCCCGGCAGGAAGCGCCAAGAGTGGCGGGGTGCTGGACGCTCATGTCGTCCGGTGAGCAGTCAATAAACTCTTCCAGTCCGGACTCGGAGCCGAACACAAACGATCCGTGCTTGGTCTGGTGTCCGTAGAAGTCTGCGGCCGCGGTGCCGAGCATCTGAGGGAACATCTCGGGCTCCATCTCGGTGACGAGCGCACAGTCGACGAGTGCGGTCATGGGGATGTCAAGGCCGACGGTGTTCATAATGTATCGGCTCTCGTACCCTGCGCACAGAATAATGTCGTTGCCCTCAAAGACGGTACCGTCCTCGAGAACGACCTTGCGCACCTTACCCTTAACCTTTTCCAGGGAAGCAACCTTAGCCCCTGTAAAGAAGCGCACACCGAGCTCTAAGGCCCTCATGTAGTAGGCCAGAGTCGTGACCAGAGGGTTTGCGTGTCCGTCAGTGGGGCAGAAGCTGGCGCCCATGACATCGTCAGCCATGTACGGGCTAATCTGGCGAACGTCATCGCCGGAAATCATATTGACATCCAGACCGCCGGCGCGGCAGCTGTCGGCCAGTGCCTGGAGCTTTTTCATATGGGCCTCGGTCCTGCCGAGACGCAGGTTGCCTTTCTGCGTGTACTCCGTGTCTCGTCCGAGCTCTTCGGAGAGGGTGGGCCAGAACTTCTGGACCGCCGCCATGGCAATGGGAAGCTCGCGCGGGTCCCGTCCGGACTGGCGGACACCGCCGCCGTTACGGGAGGAGCCGCCGTGGCCAATGGAGTCACTGCCCTCGAGGACAATGACATCGGTTATGCCGCGTTTGGCAAGGTAGTACGCGCTGGCGCAGCCCACAATGCCGCCGCCAATAATAATGACATCTGCTGTAGTCTTCATTCCGCGCCTCCTTCGTCGTTTCCGGCAATGCCCATGTCGACGGGACGCATCGGGGTTCGAGCCGTGGCCATGACAACATCATTGCCTGACATGTGTAGTTCTTTTGCTACAATCCGCTTTGTCAGCTGACCGCAGGTCTGGCCCTGACAGAGGCCCATACCGCAGCGCAGCAGCCGGCGGAGCTCTTCTATTGTGGTAATTCCACTGTGGAGTGCCTGGCGAATTTCGCCCTTGGTGACCTCTTCACAGCGGCAGACCAGAATGTCGTCGTCCGGCTCCGGCACATAGGGGCCAATCTCCTGTAATTTCGCTTCAATATCTAACATGGATAAGCCTCCTTTATGCCTCTGCGTAGAACCGCGCACGGTCTATATATTCCATGGGTACTTTCATGGTGACCAGGTTGGTGCCGTCGAACGCTTTCGAGGTCCGAACCCGGGTTATCTCAGCGTCACAAATCTTCTCGCCGCTGCGGGACAGTCCGTAGCCGGTGTCACCCTTCTGCGGGAGCGGGAGGAACTCATACGGAATGGTAACCTCACCGTAGCCTGGCTCAACGTCTTCCTGAACCAGGAAGATGGCCTGTCCGGAACAGCTGGCTACGCACATGCCGCAGTTAATGCACTGACTTCCCTCAACGGAGATGGGGAGGGAGGTAATGTTGTCGCCAATAGAAATGCAGCCTTTCCGGCAGGCATCCTGACATGGGTTGCATGGAATGTTCTGTGTGCACTCAATGACCGGGTGAACTTTGACCTGCTTGCGGAAGCCCGGAAAACGGGCAATCTCATCGTCGGCAATATAGCCGTGCTGTAACAGGCTGGTGGATACCGGAATGCCTTCTTCGGTTTTGGTGATTTTTTTGCCGCGGTTTTTCGGAGCGAACATGCCCTGGCGAAGGGAGTCCAGAGACTTGTCGAGTTCAGCCTCGCGGGTCTCTTCTTCTGCCTTGTCACAATATCCGAGGTACTCGGCAATAGCAGCGCCGCTCATGCGGCCTTCAATCATAGCGGAAGAGGCTTCTTCAATGCCGGCAACGTCGCCGGCAGCATAAATTCCAGGTATAGTGGTGGCACCGGTCTCGTCACACTTCGGAACCGTACCGCCCTTGGATTTATCCATCTCAATTCCGTCCATTTTCAGGAGCTGAGCCATGGGGGAGAGCCCAACCGCCACACAGACCGTGTCAACATCGAAGTGCTTTTCGGTTCCCGGAATGAACTGGAAGGTTTTATCTACCTGAGCAATAGTAACACCGGTTACACAGTCGGTTCCTTCCACTTTCTTAATGGTGTGGGAGAGGTAAAACGGAACCCCGCATCGCGCTACCTTAGCGGCGTGAACGCCATAGCCGCCAATCTTCGGGGCGGCGTCGGCAAGGGCTACTACTTTACAGCCGGCCTGCATCAACTGGAACGAAACGACGAGACCAACGTTGCCGGTTCCGAGCATCAGAACCCGGTTTCCGGGCTTAATGTGGGAGAGGTTCATCATCGTCTGTGCGGCTCCGGCCCCTATAACTCCAGGAAGCGTCCAGCCGCGGAAGTTAACCATGTTCTCCGCTGCGCCGGTGGCAACGAGCACTGCATCGCCTTTATAGTGGCGGACCTCGTCTCCAATCTGGACGAGCACTTCCTTCTCGGGGTACAGGCCAATGACGGTGGCGTTCAGCACGACGTCGACGCCGGCCTTCTCGGCCTCTTCCAGGAGCTGCTGGCCAATGCGGAATCCGCGGATTTTGGCCTTGTGTTCTTTGGATCCGAAGAATTTATGAATCTGCTTGAAAAGCTGTCCGCCGGGTGCGGCGTTCTCGTCGAAGACGGTCGCATGCACGCCGTACCTGGCCGCCTCAATGGCGGCCGACAGGCCGGCCGGACCGGCACCAATGACAATCAGTTCTTTTCTCTCGACTTTCATTCCGTACCCTCCTTTGCTTTCGCACCGTCCTGTGTCTGGATTCGCATGCCCTCCTCAAGAGGCGTAATGCATGTGCGCACGTTGGGCTGGCCGTTGACGACCATGACGCAGTCCGTGCATCGCCCGATGGCACAGAATACACCGCGCGGCTCATGGCGCTTGGCGGTATACCGATGAACCATGACGCCGTTCACTCGTAATGCCGCGGCGATTGGCTCGCCTTCATATCCCTGAAGCGGCTTTCCGTCATAAGTGAACGTGACGAGCTTTCCTTCCGGGATGGGTCCGAAAATAGGATGATTGGTAATTCGTTCCATAGCTAAACCCTCCATAACACGTTAATAGTTTTATTTCCAGATTCCCCGGTTTTTGCGGATCTTGTAGTACATGGAGTTCTCCATGGCTAATACTTTTTCCATGGGGACCGGCTTGAAGAGGGGAATGCGCATTTTGAATTTAATCCAGAAGACAGAATAGATGAACAGGATGCCCAGGATAATGCCCGAGACTGCGAGGATCTTATTGCGCTCCACCGGGTCGGTAGAGATGTTGACAATCATGAAGATGATGCCGGCAATGCCGATGAGCGGGAACGTCGGTCCGAGCGGGACCTTGAAGTTCCGTGGAGCTTTCGGAAGACGGTGGCGGAACACGAGCAGGTCAATGTTGGCCACGGCGTACGATGCCATCCAGAAGACGGAACCAACGAGGATGAGGAAACTGATCCGGTCGGAGGAGTTCTGGGAGATGTACGCGCAGATGAGAATGGTAATGGTAATGAACCAGCAGCCAATGAACGGGACATTCTTCTTATTGGTCTTGCCGAAGAACTGGGGCATGAGGTTGGTGTGGCTCATGCCGGCAAAAATGGACGAGAGACCCTGGACTGTGGAGTTCTGCGTGCTGACGACGGCGAGACCGGAGACACAGCACATCCAGATCTGCCCGGCTTTGCCGAAGAGCGCTTCGCCGTAGAGCATGTGCGGGGCAGCAGAGTTCTTGAGTGCGGCCCACGGGGTGTAGTTGCGGAAACCGAGAACCATGACAATCTGCACGACACAGATGATGGCGAGGCCGAGAAACATTCCGAGGGGAACGTTCTTCTTGGCGTTCTTGACGTCCTTCGAGATGGGGATAGCGTACTCAGCGCCAATGAACAGCCAGAACGCAACCGCGGTCATGGAGACAATGTTGAGGGCTGTCGGGTGGCCGACGACTGCCGGCTGGTTGATGACGTGGCCGGTGCCGAGCTTGAAGACCCCGATGAGACCCATGACGAGCATGGAGCCCAGCATTAAGTAGCTGACCAGGTCCTGGATTTTGGCGAACATATCTACACCGCGGAGGTTCGCAATGAGGATGATGACAGACGCCAGAACGGTCCATAAGTAGTTCGGAATGGGGAGGTGGAGCACCTGACCCATGGCGTACGAAAAGATGGATGCCTCAACGCCGCACGACAGGATGTTGGAGACCATGTATCCGCCGACCATCAGAACAATGGTGGGGATAGGGCCGATGGCGGCGAGCGTATACTGCGCGAGCCCGCCGGTGACGTTCGGCATGATGGCGTTAAGTTCTGCCATGGTGGCCATGGTAATCATATTGAACAGACATGCAATGACCATGGCGGGTATGAACATGACTCCGACCTGGCCGGCGCCCTGTCCGAGGGAGACCAGGGTACTGGTGGCAATGACCAGCCCGACTGAGACAGAGATGACATTGCGCAGACCGAGTTTTTTCTCTTGTACCATGAATATCTTCTCCTTACAGGGCATCCGGGCCCTCGTCACCAGTTCGGATCTTGATGACGTTGTCGAGGCTGTATACAAAGATCTTGCCGTCGCCGATATGACCGGTGTAGAGTGCCTTCATGACGTGGTCGGTAATTTCATCGACCCGGCTGGTCTCGACGACGATGCCGACTTTGATTTTCGGGAGAAGTTCCATCTCGTAGTTCTCGTCGACTTCGTACTCCTTGGTGCCCTTCTCGACGCCGCAGCCGAGGACCTGACTGAAGGTCATGCCGCCGACATTGAGCTGGGAGAGGGTCTTTTTCAGTATGTCAAATTTGGATAAGTCACAGATTACATCAATTTTAGAAAGTCCTGTCATTGTTAAGTCTCCTTTGTAGTTATAGGGCGCCTGCGCAGAAACAGAAAGTGTATTCCAGCGCTTTGCGCGCCGCTCAGGCCATTTCCGGTTTATCCCAGAGGTTGAGTTTTACGCCGATGCCTTCTTTGAGCGCCCGCCGGTAGACGGAGCAGCCCCAGGCCACATCTTCAACCGGCATGCCGCCGACCGAGTAGATAATGACCTCGTCGTCCGACTTCCGACCGGGCGCCTTGCCCTTAATAATATCGGTAATGTCGGTGACGTCTTCCGGTTTGTTCTTACCCTCATGGATAAGATCCGTGAACTTGCAGCCGATAATGCCCATCTTCGGATATGTCGGATACGGATACTCGTCGGCCCACGCCTCATATAATTTCGAGTTGTCGACGACAAAGCGGCAACCGCTTAAATAGTCGTCATCGAAACGAGCCGCGGACGGCATGGAGATGAACGCACCTGGTTTGACCCAGTCGCCGCTGATGTATGGGTAAGTCTCCTCAATCGCCGGGTCGTCGCCGGTCAGAGCTGTAGTTGTATAGGAGATGACGTCTGCCCCGCGGATGGCCTCCTCGTCGGTCTTGCACACGTTAATTTCGTCGAACTGCGGGAACTCTTTCTTCACAAAGTCTACAAAGGAGTCAATGCCTCGCTGACCGCGTCCCTTAATGTTCACGCGATGCAGCTTTGGACATGTCGCCGCAAAGGCGGCCAGCGACGTCTTGCCCATGACACCGGGTCCAATAATGGCAGCGGTCTCGGAATCCTTACGGGCCAGATATTTGGCGCCGACTCCCGGGATGCCGCCGGTGCGGTAGGCGGACAGCAGGTTTGCGGACATGACCGCGAGGGGAGCACCGGTATCCTTGTCGTTGAGGATCATGAGGAGAATGGAACGGGGGAGCCCCTTCTCTTTGTTCTCCACGTTGGAGCCGTACCATTTGACGCCCGCCATCTGGTACTTGCCGCCGAGGTAGGCCGGCATGGCCATGAAGCGGCGGTCGTTGGTGTTGCGGGGCATGCCCGGAAACTTCGGGTGGTCCGGGAAGGTGACCATGCAGCCGTGGGAGTTGTGGTTCTCACCGCCCATCATGTAGTCGCCCGCTTTGAGCAGCTTGAGCATGTCTTCCATGGATTCAATGCAGGCGCTCATGTCTTTGACGCCCGCTTTGATCATGTCGGGCTCGCTGAGATACAGGAAATCTATTTTGGTATCCATATGATCCTCCTTGAAAAGGCCGCGGTGGTGCTGCCTTCGGCCGCAGGCCGCAGAAAAAGCCGCCTCCCGTCTGGGCTATTCCAGTCCGGGAAGCGGCTCCATTGCCTTTTGTTGCTTATCTGTTATTTGCTTGCTGTTTTATTTGCTGTGTATACCTTAAACCCTAGTATCATACCAGAGTCAAGACGCGTGTTCCGATTGTTGCAATTTGTCCATTATTTTCCACTATTCCAGCTCTTCGGCAGCGGGGTGGCTTCAAAATCTGGGATTTGCTATAGTATTGGTATAGTAGTCAGGAGAGAAGGGAAACTATGATCTATATCATCCGCCACGGTCAGACCGACCGAAATAAAGAAGGACTCCTCCTGGGAAGCACTGATGTCCCGTTGAACGACAAAGGGCGCAGTGAGGCAGAGAGTGTACGGAAGTTTCTGCAGGACAACAGCATAACCTTTCAGACCTGTTATTCCAGCCCGTTGACTCGTGCCATGGAGACCGCAGAAATTGTTACGGGGATGGACCGGTCTGCTGTCATTACGGATGACCTTCTCAGGGAAATGGACTACGGTCCTTACGAGGGTGTCAGCCTGCACAACCCGCCGGAGGCCATCAAGGTGTTCTTCTCTGACTTTGTTCATAACCCGGCGCCGGAAGGCATGGAACCCCTCTCCCATGTCACAGAGAGACTGGGGAGATTCCTGGAGAACTTGCCCTATGATGGGACCGAAAACATTCTGATTTCTACCCACGCTATTGCCCTGAAAGGTGCACTGGAATATCTTATGCCGGATTCCCACGGCAGCTGGTGGTCCCGCTACATTGGAACGTGTGCCATGTTTTGTTTTGACAAGAGCGATGGACAGTTTACCCGTCCCAAAGAAGTGAAATAAAGACCCACAGCATCAG
>CAYRKX010000013.1:22809-31057 GCA_964425185.1 uncultured Eubacteriales bacterium | reverse complement strand
AGACCCACAGCATCAGGACCATACACTCAAAAAGGCCGCACAGAGTTGTGCGGCCTTTTTTCTATATAATCCGTGAATTGCCCGGAAGATTAAACCGGGAAATCCGGATGAGTTTTGTACATGTCCTGGATGGTCTGAATAAACTGGATGACGCTCCAGCGGTTGTCAGTGTTATGGGTGTACAGCGCACAGGGGATGGTTTCCGGGCAGTCGAAGGGAATCCAGGTGAACTGGCCGGTGTGGTCGTTTAGAAATCCAGGTGCCAGGACAATGGCTCGTTTCGCTGCAACATTGGTCAGAGAAGTATCGTGGTCATGGCTGTTGAAGTAACTGCAGTGCACCTGGGAGATGACTCGTTGCTGAACTGCACGAAGCGGGGCCTGGGAGCCGCCGCCGACCATGAGGGTGTGGTCTTTTAAGTCTTCGGTGTGGATGATGTCCCGGTTTGCCAGTGGGTCGTCGTTGCGGCATACATAATATATACGGCTGTCGAACAGGTGGTGTGCTTTTACGTCCGGTACATGCTGCATTTCTCCTTCTACGGCGAAGAGGATGTCTTGCTCCCCGTTCAGAAACGAGTCCAGGCCGTGGTACCAGTCAAAGGCCGGGGAGACCGTTATAGTGGGGTCGTCCGACATGATTTTCATGATGGCGTCCGGCAGAAAGTAGATTGCCGAGCGGATGGGGACAACAATGCGGATGTCTTCGCGGAATTTGGCCGAGAAGTTCTGGCCCTGCTCAATGGCGGCCTTGAGTTCCTCACGGATGGTGCGGAGGGAGACAACAAACTGGGCGCCGGCCGGGGTGAGCGATGCACCGCGCCCCGAGCGCTCGAAAATTTTGAACCCAATTTCGTTCTCGACGCTGTGAATCTGGTAGGTCATGGTGGGCTGGGAGATGTAGAGGTTCTCCGCAGCGCGGTTAAAGTTTTTGGTCTGGGCAAGCTCGAGGATGTAGTCCATTTGTTTGGTGGTCATGGGTGTCCTTTCTGTGGGGATACGAAGCGGGGCGGTCGGAGGACCGGTTTGTCATGAGTAGCTGGCAATGGTATGGATGCAGCCGGAATAGTGTATTTCAATGCGATTTTAAGGGGCCTAAAATGTCACAGGTGTGACATTTTGAGAGGCCCAGGACGCGGTGAACTATATACCCTGCACAGCCTGACCCCAGCTTTCCAATTTTGGGCTTTTTTCCGCTATTTTTGGTGACAGGATTTTGAGAAAGTGGGCAGGGCATTTCGCGGGCCTGGCATGGGCCAAGAATAGATTATGCCGGAAAGACAGCTGCTACTAGCCGCCGTATAATCGATTTGATTTTTAAATTAATTATACAATACTTCAATTTGATAATTCTGGCAAGCACAACTACAATGAAATTGTAAACAGAAGAGATCAGCGGCGGGCGGCGCAAAGCGAACAGCGTAAGCGCCCCAAACCGGCGACACCAGGCAGCCAGCCGGGCACCAGCCGCCCGCCCCTGCACAACATCCTCAAGGAGGAATCCACAATGTCTAAAACACTTGTCATTTATTATTCCCGCAAAGGCGAAAATTATGTAAACGGATCCATCAAGACACTCGAGAAAGGCAACACCGAAAGAATCGCGGAATTCATTCAGAACGCGGTCGGTGCCGACCTGTTCGAAGTGGATACAGTAAAGCCGTATTCGGAAGATTATATGACGTGCATCGACGAGGCGAAACAGGAGCTTCGCGCGAAGGCCCGTCCGGAATTAAAGGAGTTGCTCAGCGACGTTTCGCAGTATGACAACATTGTCGTCGCCGGTCCGTGCTGGTGGGGAACGTACCCCATGGCCATTTTTACGCAGCTCGACCAGCTGGACTTCACCGGCAAGACGGTCTTCCCGGTCATGACCCACGAGGGGTCTGGCCAGGCCGGCAGCGTTCAGGCGCTTAAGAAACACTGCAAAGGCGCCACTGTCGGCGAAGGGCTCGCCATCCATGGCGCGGATGCGGCTCAATCCGAGAGCACCGTTACCGCATGGGCCAAGAGAAACTTAGCATGAGGCGGCGCCGCAAGGCGGCCACAGCGTATTGAAAGGAGCACTCACCATGAGCAAAGATGTAATGCTGGTTACTGGAGCCGGTCAGATTTCCCTGGCCATTGCCAGAAGAATTGGATATGGTAAGAAGATTATTCTGGGGGACAAGAACCTGGGAAACGCCCAGTCAATCGCCGATGTGATGAACAAGGCGGGGTTCGACGCCGAGCCGTTCGAGATGGATTTGTCGTCCCGCGATTCCATTAAGGCCATGATCGCCGAGGGGCAGAAGTATGGCGAAATTAAGTACCTCGTCAATGGTGCGGGAGTTTCGCCCTCGCAGGCGCCAATTGAGACCATTTTGAAGGTCGACCTGTACGGCACGGCAGTGCTGCTTGAGGAGGTCGGCAAGGTCATCGCCCCTGGCGGTGCGGGCGTGGTCATTTCGTCCCAGTCCGGATTCCGCATGAAGCAGCTCACCCCGGAGGAGGACCGCGCGCTGGCTATGACCCCGACCGAGGAACTGCTGAGCCTGGACCTGCTCCAGCCAGAGAACATTGAGAACACGCTGAAAGCATACCAGCTTGCCAAGCGCTGCAACGAGAAGCGTGTCATGTACGAGGCGGTTGAGTGGGGCAAGCGCGGCGCGCGGCTGAATGACATTGCGCCCGGTATTATTGTCACTCCTCTGGCGATTGACGAGTTCAACGGAATCCGCGGCGACTTCTATAAAAACATGTTTGCGAAATGCCCGGCTGGTCGGCCAGGCACCGCAGACGAAGTGGCTGATGTAGCGGAACTGGTCATGAGCGAGCGCGCCCAGTTCATTACTGGTTCTACATTCCTCGTCGATGGCGGCGCCACCGCATCGTACTACTATGGTCCGCTGCAGCCGGATGCGGAGACGGGAATGGCTGAAGGAAAGCAGTGAGGCGCCGTGTGACAGACTTTGGAAAGAAACAGGCCGAAATCGTGGAATTTTTCCACGGTTTCGGCCGTTATTTTTCCAACAATCGCAAAAACAGGCGAAAATAGCGTCTGTTAAGCGACTTGTCTTACATGTTCACTGATTGTGCAGCTTATCTCTTGGAAAGAAATCGCAGATTTTCGCCTCTTTTTTCCAAGTCTATCACACAGGTCTATCCAAGCCTTTTACACAATTCCCATTTGCGCAAATCAACCCAACTTGAGACATCTGCCTGACGCAGGCCCCAAACTTACTGAATGACAGCAGAATCTAATGAAAACGCGCACCCGACAAAGTCGAGATCCGTGTAATCAACGGTGTCATCATAAGTACCCGGATGGAATGTCATCTTTAAGAAACACATGGTTGGCAGACCATCTTTAACACCACTGTTTACCTTAGCAGTTAAAGAGCGTGATGCTAAGGTTACTGGCGTTTTAAACGGCGCTGGATCGCCCTGGGCTATTATTTTTTTATTGGAAGTCAGCTCCAGATAAGAGAGACCGTTGATTTGGATAGTTTCCTGGCTGTTGTTGTTGAAAACTGCCCAGACGACTAAGTTGTTGTCCTTATCTTTGTACACCAGGAAAGGATTAATGTTTACTTTTCCCATGTTGTCCGTCCGGATGGTGAGGATGCTGTAGACGGGGCTGTTCTGCTGCTTAGTGGGGACAGCAGCTTTCGAGCCCTTGTTTGACCCCTTGATTTCTGTGGAAGGAATGACGCCTTTTTCCGTGCTGCTGGGATTTATCGTTACGGATGCGGTCTTTTCGACAATGGCAACAGTAGTGCAAATATTGATTGTTTTAGTGAAAAATTGGTTAACTTCAGGATCCGTGAAATAATTATTGATAATATCGTAATTTCCTTCTGTTTCTTGTTGAATAAGTTGAACTAGTTCTTTTGGATGAGTTAAACCCCAAGCATCTATTTTTGCCAGATTATTTATAACAGAGGATACTGAGTGCAAATCTATGCTTTTGGCGCTAGCCGATGTAGAAAACGCTACAGTAGCCAAAAGTACAGCAGCACATATGATCGCTATTAATTTTTTGCTTCTCATGTTTTTCTCCTTAAATCAATTGTGGTGTTTTTTCAAGGGATAATTATAATACCAAACGGCGGACTCTGCAGTACAGAGTCCGCCGTTTGGTCTGGACCTCTTAGAAGAGGTGTCTAATACCTAATACGATAATAATTACAGAAAAAGCGCCCCTGAAAGGTTTCCCTCCCTTTCAAGGACGCTTTTGGTTATTATTTGTTTTTTTTTAATGTCCACCGGCCCTTCTGCCGGGACTATCAACCGCGTGCAGCCTCACTCCCGTTGCAAAAACCGTCCGCGCACCGCATTGAACACCGACTTGTACGACCGCTGCTCCGCCGTCAGCGCCACCAACCAGTACGTTGCGTGCGCATCCGGGTCGTCAATAGGCACCGAAACTCTCCTCGGAGGCTCATACCCCCGCACGATGTACTGGTCGGTATTGAACAACGCAATATCCGTCGTATCCACCAGACTGGCAAAGGCATCAAAATTTCGCTGTACCAGCATATTTTCTTCGGGAATATGGCGTTCGGTTCGTTCTAACCAGAAACCGATGTTTCCATCCATCAGGAACTGAATGTCCTGCAGATCTTCGAAGGTCACATAGTCTCTTTCTGTCAACGGGTGTCCTATGGGTAGGGAGGCATAAAGGTCTTCCGTCATAAACCGTTGGCAAAACAACTCACGATCTTCCGGGTCATGGTGGAGAATGACCATCTGGTAGGTGTGGCTCTTAAGGCCACGAATCAGCGTTTTATCAGTCTTGATTTCGGAAGTTATAGTCTTCCCGGACAGCCGCTCTGTCAGAACCGGGATGAGCTCATTGAGCGGGAACGGCGTGCACGACCCGATGCTGATGGTCCGGAGGGACCGGTCAAATGCCACGACGTGGTCGACCATTTCCTTGTTAGCCTCCAGTGCACGCCGTGCATAGTCTGCCGCAACCTTTCCGGTTTCGTTCAGCGCAATTTTGCTGTTCGACCGGTCGAACAGCGACACGCCAAACTCGTCTTCTATTTTATGCATGGAGCGGGAGAGCGAGGGCTGCGAAATGTGCAGCACATCTGACGCCCGCAGCAGTGTCCCATTCTCGGCCACCGCCAGAAATTGTTCCAAAAGATAGTTTTCAATCATAATTGTCTCTCCTCTGCCACGCCCCTGCGCTGTTGTGTCCGTGCGGCCGAGGCACGCAGCGGCCCTTCCGCGCCCCTGCGTCGCCCCTCGTGTGCGGGGGATACGGCGAGGTTTACGGGGTATGTTTTTCGCCACGTCCCGGGACCCTTCAAAATGTCACACCTGTGACATTTTTGACCTCCCCGGAGCGCATTGAAATACACTATTGTCAGCGGCCCAAGGCAGGCAATCCATTTACTGCGACGGGACCACCACGCACGGGGCTCGCCGGCTAATCGGCCAACCGGCCGTGCAACCCACTGGCTGTGTAACTCACCGGCCGTACATACAGCCGGCTGTGCCGGCCGGCGCCCCAAAAGTAGCCTAAAACCAGCCTATACGTGATACGTATACAATTATACTAACCAGGCATTAGACACACAACCCACCTCGGCATACAATGTAACCAGATCAAACGAAACAGCGTCTTCATAGACGTAGGAATAACGAGGTGACCATCATGAGTAAAGCATTAATCCTTTACTTCTCTGTATACGGTACAGCTAAGACTGTTGCTGAAGAAATTGCCCGTCAGACCGACGCCGACCTGCAAGAGATCGTCCCGGCGGAACCCTACGACGGGGACCGCAGCCACTACAACGCGCTGCTCCGTCGCGCCGAGCGCGAGCACGACGAAAACGCCCGTCCGGCAATACGCGACGACCTGCCAATCGCCGAGTATGACACCATTTACATTGGATATCCCATGTGGTGCTACACGTTCCCTATGATAATCTACACGCTGTTCGACGAGTACGATTTCTCGGGCAAGACCATTATTCCTTTCAACACCCACATGGGTTCGCGCGATGGAGGTACCTACCAGACCATCCAGCAGCTCGAGCCGAACGCGACCGTCCTCCCCGGGCTTCCCGTGGAAATGGGCCAGGCGGAACATGATCCTTCAGCGGCTGTCACCAAGTGGCTGAAGTCATTGCACAGCAAAACGTCCGGTGCCGCCTGACGTGCAAATTTTTATAGACGAAAGTACGAAAATAAGTTACATTTAAGGCGAAAGTATTCGCCGCACAACCCTGAACGGAGGAATTACCATGACTACGCAGAAAGTTGTTTACACGAATAAGAAACTCGGAACTAAAATTGCAGGCCTTCTTCGTCTCCCGGACGAGTTCGACCTCACCAAAGATTACCCGGCGGTTGTCGTTACCGGACCAATGCTCTCCATTAAGGAGCAGGCACAGTCGGTATACGCTGAGCGCCTGACCGAGGCCGGTTACGTTACTCTTGTTTTTGACGGAACTTACTTTGGCGAGAGCGAAGGTACTCCGCGGTATCAGGAACTGCCGAGCATGAAAGAAATTGACATTGAGAGCGCAGTAGACTACTTAGAGTCCCTTCCGTTTGTGGACAGTAACCGCATTGGCGGTCTGGGTATCTGCGGATCTGGATCGTACATGTCCGTTGCAGGGGTCAAAGAGCCGAGGCTGAAGGCCGTTACGGCAGTGGTTCCGGCTATTTCCGACATCAGTAAATCGCCCATGATGGGATTCTTCAAGCCGGAGGACGAGGTTAAGGCTGCCAAAGAGGCCTACGAGAACGGCGAGGGCGAGATTACCTATTTGAATTTCATGCCGCGTGCGTTCGACGAGGGTGCGGCGTACTATTACACCGCCCGGGGAAACCGCAAGGGCTGGACCAATAAGGTCGTTGCGTGGAGCCAGCTGGAGCTTGCCACGTACAATGTGCCGGCTATCATGAAGGATATGACGAAGCCGTACCTCGTTATCAGCGGCGAGAATGCGTGGTCCAGACCGTCGTCTACCGAGGTTTATGACGCAGTGCCGGGCAACAAGGAAATGCACGTCATTGATGAGGCGAGCCACTTTGACCTCTACGACCTCGACCCGTATGTCAGCGAGGCGTTTGAGTATATTGTACCGTTCTTTGTAAAGAACCTTTAATTGCAGGGCGGCTGCGTCACGGCGTGGTAAACCCGCTCCAGTCCCTCCGTCAGGTGATCCTGCGGAACGCTTGCATAGTTTAAAATGAGCATATGCCTTGCCGCATCGGTGGGGTGCTCCATATAGTCAGATACTAACGCAAGGCGGATATCCATCTGCTTTGCGTTTTCTTTAATCTGTTCCGACGTTATGGGCGATTCAAGACCGCGTAGAATAATCGACGTACCGGCCGGCGGGGTCTGTAAATGCGCGGACTGGCTGATAGGTGAACGGGCGAGCTCTCGAATGAGTGCGGATTTCTTATTTTTAAATACGGTGTTGGTGTGCTGCAGGTGCCGGTCGAAATACCCGCGGTGGGCCGCGTCACCTTTGTGACGCGGCCTGCTCGCTGCCCAGCCGCCTTGCGCTAACGCCCGGGCGCTGTAATTTACCAATTTCAGCGCCTGAAAAAACCGAAAATCTCCCCATTTTCGTCACACCGGCAGGTCAACATGCTGAATTTCAGCACACCCGGCGGCATGGTAAAATCTTTGGAAAGAAATTGGCCAAAATCGTGGGCTTTTTACACGGATTTGGCCGTTATTTTTCCAACAATCGAAAAAAGAACAGGAAAAACCGTCCTAAAAGCGACTTATATTACAAGTTCACACAATGTGAAGCATATCTCATGGAAAGAAATCGCTGAAATTAGCTTCTTTTTCCAAGCCCGATGCGCCGCTCTAGCCGTGCTATTTCCAGTCCACTTCGCACTCTTTTTCAGTCACTTGGCGGGGGGGCTGCCGCCTACCTTTTCCACTCACGCCGGCCGGGGACCCATTGTCAAGAGCGCGGAACGCGTTCATCTTGACTCTTGACAATGGGAAAAGGCCGGTGTGATAGGCTGTTTCGCCAAAAGGCAGCCCCCCAGCGCCTAAGATCTGTCTAAAGACTCTGCCAATAAAAACACTATCCAGAGCTGTTCAGTCACTCGCTTTCAAAAAATCACTTTATTTGGCAACATCTGACCACTAAATTTTACCCAAATCTGCCGATTTTTTTTACCATCACAGCTTGGATATACTATTCTAGTTATACTTTTACTGTAATCTCAGTATATCTGACAAAGTGCAGGCGAGCGTCCGGCGGTGGGCACAGCCCCAG
>CAYRKX010000013.1:0-22709 GCA_964425185.1 uncultured Eubacteriales bacterium | reverse complement strand
TCTCAGTATATCTGACAAAGTGCAGGCGAGCGTCCGGCGGTGGGCACAGCCCCAGCCGCCACGCGCAGGCAGCCGTGCAGTGCCGCATGGCACTGCAGCGCAACAACCACCCACACCAACCACCACATCGCCCGCACAAGCGAGGAGTCAAACCCATGACACAGCCCGTCAACCACAACCGGCAGAAAAAAATCTGCGCCATCAACGACTTCACCGGCTTCGGCCGGTGTTCGCTCGCCGTGGAAATTCCCATCATCAGCAAGATGAAAATCCAGTGCTGCTGGGTGCCGACCGCCATTCTCAGCAACCAGACGGGGTTCCCCAGCTTTTTCATCGACGACTACACGCAGCACTTCAAGGAGTACACCGCCGAGTGGGAGAAGCTCAACCTCAAGTTCAACGGCATCCTCACCGGGTTCCTCGGGTCGGAAGAACAGGTACACCTTGTCAAGGACTTCATCCCAAGGTTCTCGCAGCCAGGGACCGTCGTCGTTGTCGACCCTGTCATGGGCGACTACGGACAGAAATACCCGAGTTACACAGACGGCATGTGCCAGGCGATGAAGCAGTTAGTAACCTCCGCAGACATCATCACCCCGAACCTCACAGAGGCCTGCATTCTGACCGACACACCTTACCATGACGGCCACTGGACGAACGCGGAGCTTGAAGAACTCCTGAAGCGACTGTCCGACCTGGGGCCGCAGCGCATTGTCATCACCGGCATCGTGCAGGGCAAATTCCTCGCCAACCTCAGCTACACCGTCGGCCAGGACATCAAACTGACCCGCCAGTTTAAAATTGGCCAGCAGCGAAACGGCACGGGCGATGTATTTGCCGCAATCATAGCGGCTGACGCCGTCAACGGTGTGGAATTCGACGAGTCGGTCCGCAAGGCGTCCCGATTTGTCAAACGCTGTATTGTAAAATCCGACGAACTCGAAATCCCGCTCACGGATGGAGTCGCGTTTGAAGAAGTTTTAGATTCATTGCATTAAGTGAATCGCCCGAGGGAGTGATCTTATGGCAGCAAAAACGAAAAAAGCCGAAGAAATTCTATACAAGGTACACAACAACCTGTATGTTAATTTGACGAACCGCTGTCCCTGCGCATGTACATTCTGCCTGCGCCAGACCATGGACAAGGTCGGCGAGTCGGACTCACTCTGGCTTGACCATGAGCCGAGCTATGAGGAAGTGGTCGATGCATTCCATCAGCGCAACATGGACGAGTATGATGAGGTCGTCTTCTGCGGATTCGGTGAACCCACCGAGGCGTTCGACTTGCTGGTCAAAGTGGCCGACTTCGTGAAATCCGAGTACGGCAAGCGCATCCGCCTGAACACCAACGGGCTTGGAAATCTCGTCAATAAGCGGGACATCTGCCCGGAGCTCAAGGGGCGCATTGATGAGATCAGCATTTCGCTCAACACGCCGGATGCGGAGGACTACCTGAAGATTGTCCGCCCGAAATTTGGCATAAAGTCCTTCCAGGCTATGCTGGACTTCGCCGAAGAGGCGGCCAAGTATGTGCCGAAAGTTATCTTCACAACAGTTGACACAACACTGACGAAGGAGCAGGAGGCTGAGTGCGCACAGATCTGCAAGGACCGCGGCGTCACTTATAGAATTCGTCCGTGGGAGGACTGAGCGGCGGCCGCGGACAAGCGTGGACCGCTTCGGCGCGCGGTACGCCCTCGCGGCGCAAGCTTGTTTATAACCAAAGGTTTATACTCTATAACAAAACGAGACTTCTTTCGAAGCCTCGTTTTTCTTATACTCTTATTGAACTTAAGAAGACGTCCAGACAAAAGGCGCTTAAACTTTTGAGTTGTGTGGCTGCACGATGGGTAAATCGCGCGGCAGGAGGAGAATCAGATATGAAAAAACTTGTTGTTTATTATTCATACACCATTGGTAATACCAAAAAGATTGCACAGCAGGCGGCGGATGCCATCGGTGCGGACTTGCTGGAGATTGACACAAAAGTGCCGTACACCGGCTCGTATCAGGATGTTGTGGACCAGGGACTCGACGAGGTGAAGCGCGGATATGAGCCGGAACTGAAACCGTTCGCGGTTGACCCGGCAGACTATGACGAAATTGTCATTGGCACGCCGACCTGGTGGTACGACATGGCACCGGCGGTCCTGACGTTCATGAACAGCACCGATTTTCACGGCAAAAAAGTTGCGCTGTTCCAGACCAACGCGGGATGGCCGGGCAGATGCCTGAAACATATGAAAAAAGCAGCCCGCGGCGGGGACGTCATTGCAGAGGGTCTGTTTGAGTTCAGCCCGAACGATGAATCGCGGGACGAGATGACGTCGTCGAAGCAGAAAGTCGAGGATTTCATTGCGAAGCTGTGAAGGGGCTGGAGTTCAGACTGAGCTGATACTCACAAAGCAGGAGCGCCCGGAGACTGGTGAATGTCTCCGGGCGCCCCTGTTTTATAAGGAATCTGTTAAGAATAATGGGCTTTTGTCGGCCCTCAATGTGGTACCTGCAGCTTTAGATGGATGCCGTTTGAAAATCAGCCCTGAAACAGCTCTTTCGACAACCCGCTGCTGCAGATGTCCACGAAAGGAGAAATGCGTTCTTAGAAGAAAATGAAAAAAGAAAAGGAGATTATAAGGATGTGTTCTAAGACGCACTATAAGGGGGCGGCCGCCTTACTTTTCGACCGCTTCTCCAATCTTCCGCTTAACAATCTTAATGGCTTTCTTCGCCATGTACGGTGCAATACCCTTCATCTTGTCCTCATATTTCATCATATGAGTGTTCTGCGGGCGGGTGCGGTGCAGGTGAATGGCATCGAACATGCACTGGTTGGTGCAGACGCCGCATCCAATACATTTGTTGGTATCAACAACCGACTGGCCGCAGGACAGGCACCGGGAAGTCTCCAGTTTGACCTGCTCCTCGGTAAACGGAAGCCGTGCGTCATGGAAGGAAGTCTTAGCATCAATCTTCGGATTCATGCCGTGCTCCTGGCGCTCCGGACGATCATACTGGTCCGGTGACAGGACAATCTTGTCCTTGTTGAGTTCAATGAACTCACGGCGGTCGCGTCCGGAATTCAGATCACCGACGCGGACATACCGGTGAATGACTTCACTGGCCATATGTCCGGCCGCTATGGCATCAATGACAAACTTCGGTCCGGTCACTACATCGCCGCCGGCAAATACATCCTCAGCCGTGGTCTGATAGGTGACGTTGTCGAGTTTCAGTCTGCCGCGCTCCAGCTCCACGCCGGATCCGTCGAGCAGTGTACCCCAGTCGGTCCGCTGACCAATGCAGAGGACAACCTCGCCGCAGTCCAGGGTAATGGTGTCGTCTTCGTCGTACTTCGGGTTGAACCGGCCGTTCTCGTCCTTGACGGACAGGCAGCGCTTCAGCACGATGGCACGCAGGGAACCGTCCTTGTTCTTCAGGAACTCCTTCGGACCCCAGCCGTTGTCAATGCAGACGTTCTCGCCCTCGGCCTCGGCAATCTCGTTCGGCAGGGCCGGCATCTCGTCGCGCTGCTCCAGGCTGAACATGCGGACAGATTTCGCGCCGCAGCGGGTCGCAGTCCGTGCTGCGTCAATGGCAACGTTACCGCCGCCAATAATGACTACCTTCTCCGGAAGTTTCACGCTGTGATCTTCCTCAACGCGGTGCAGAAAGTCAACCGCCGACTCAATGCCCGTGGCATCCTCACCTGAAACACCAGCACTGCGGCTTCCCTGACATCCCACTGCCAGGTAGAACGCCTTGTATCCCTGCTCACGGAGCTGCGGGATTGTTACGTCTTCGCCTACTTTAACGCCGCTCTTAATCTCAACGCCGAGCTCGCGCAGAACATCAATTTCTGCTGCAACGACGTCCTTCTCAAGGATGAACGACGGAATTCCGTAGACCATCATGCCGCCGGGCTGCGGGTTCTCGTCAAAGACGGTTGGCCGGTAGCCCTTGAGTGCCAGGTAGTATGCCGCGGACAGTCCAGCCGGGCCTGCACCAATAATGGCGATTTTCTCGTCGAATTCTCCGTCGACTTTCGGAATGACTTTCTTGGGAATATAACGGGTCTTGGCATCCAGATCTCTCTGAGCCAGGAAGTTCTTGACCTCATCAATGGATACCGGACGGTCAACCAGCCCACGGGTGCAGGCTGCTTCACAGCGCTTGTTGCAGACACGACCGCAGATCGCCGGGAAAGGGTTGTCCTTCTTGATGAGTTCCAGTGCCTCGTCGTACCGGCCCTCTTTAGCAAGTTCCAGATACCCCTGAATGGCAATGTGTGCGGGACATGCCGTCTTACATGGTGCGGTACCAGTCGGGTAGCAGTTAATGCGGTTATGGTCACGGTAATTCTCATCAAAGTGCTCTTTGCCCCAGCGGAGATGGTTGTCCGGGGTATCGACTTTCGGATATTTTACCGGTCCGTCAACGGTGCACAGCTTCTGGCCGAGTTTCACCGCACCGGCCGGGCACTTCTCAACGCACTTGCCGCAGGCAACACATTTGCTGCCGTCGACTTCTGCCGTGTATGCGGAAGCGGAGAGGTTCGGGGCGTTAAAGAGCTGAGAGGTACGGAGAGCCAGACAGCTGTTGACGTTACAGTTGCAGATGATGAAGACTTTGTTCTCACCGTCAATGTTGGTGGTCTGGTGGACGAATCCGTTCTCATCGGCCTCTTTCAGGATTTCCATGACGCGGTCATAGGAGGCATACTTGCCTCGTTTGGTCTCTACCAGGAAGTCTGCGAAGTCGCCGACACCAATGCACCACTCCTGCGGGTCATCGCCAGTGTTCATGCCGTTGTGCTGACGCATCAGGCGGCACTGACATGGCCACAGGGCAAACTTGTTGTATTTCTTCAGCCAGTAGGAGAGATGCTCTACATCGACTGATTCATTCTCTTTTTCAATAGCCTGCTCTACCGGAATGACATGCATGCCGATTCCGTTGCCGCCAGGGCCTACCATACCGGCAACCGGTGCTACCGGGTCTCTGGAGCAGATCTCAAAATACTCGGAAACTTCCGGAATGTTTTCCAGCTGCCACGGGTTGGTGGCGGAGAGCTCGGCACTTCCGGATACCGGGATATCGACGAAATACTGCTTCTCGTGCTGCGGATTCTCATAGGAGAACTCACAGATTCCGGTCATTAACAGGCGATGCAGTACGTCTTTCAGTTTGTCCGGGTCCATCTTGGTCCTCTTCTGAATTTCAGAGAAGACTTTAGGCTTACGGACACCCATCTTAATGGCAACATTGACCATGTCGTCGTCCATCAGAGCGCTCAGTGCCCGGTATTCAATGAGATTCGGGTTCATGAGCTCCGTGGTCCGGCTGGTAATCATCTGTGCCAACAGCATGACGTTCCAGCGGATGGGTTTTCCCTGTTTGTCTTTCATAGTTACAGACTCCTTTCTAATAGGCTGTTTCCCATATGTCATAGCTTCGTTTTAATATTAGTTCGTTAAATGACCGACAAGTCTTCATGCACCTCTTGCTATCCGCAATATTTCACGTTATGATTAATCTGTGAAGCAAATTGCTTCGGACTATGGGGGAAATAGTATGGACAAAAAGAAGAGCGCGAAGGAATACCTTGCCGAGTCGGCGATTGAGCTTCTGTCTCACGGAGATGTGGACTCTGTAACGGTCTCCGATATTGCAAACAACTGCGGTGTCAGTACGCGCACATTTTACAATTACTTTCGGGACAAGCATGACCTGTTTCTGTACATCTACACCCGGGAGCTGGAACAATACTTTCAGGCCAACAAAGAGGGGCTGGGGTTTCATCAGTTTATGCTGTGGACCGGTGCTATTCTCTGGGAGTACAAGGATTTCTTTGACAACTTTCAGAGGTATACCGGGCAGAACAATTTCCGGGATTCGGTCTTTCAGCCGCTGTGCGACTACTACGAACGGATTGTGCAGGAGTGTTTTCATGAACCGGTGACGAAAGATATTCACGATGCCATAGACTTCTGGGTCAACGGAATGGTCAGTTATGTGTCCCGCGCTTATGGAAAGCCCGTCCTGGAGCCGTATGAGCCGGCCTGTGAAAAATTTGCGCGGTATATGCCCGAGCAACTGAAAAAGTATTTATATAATGAAAAATAATAAAAATGAAAACGCCCGGAAGTCAGTGCTGCTTCCGGGCGTTTTCTTATGTTGGGATAACAAGTGCCTAATGGGGTAAGCACTACCCTTACCATAACTTATGAGTTCCATCTGACAAGTTCTGAATTTCAGATGTATGTGAAACTTTTCTCTTTCTAGGCCCACTGTGAAGTGAATGGATTGTTACTTTTGCGACAAAATGGAATTGGACTATGTGGCGGTTCTTTGGGATAAGTGGATCGCCTGTATGAAAAAGGAGCTATGAGTTATGGGTAAAACCAAATTACGCAAACCGATTGTCAAGCTTGGTCTGAAGCTGACCGATGATGCCAACCTCAAGTTGGGGCTGGAAAAGATGGATGAAAACCGGCCGGAATACTGGGGACTGGCGGCAGTTATGACCGACGAGCAGGCGGAACTGGCGCTTAAAATGGACAAGCGCAAGCCGATTTCGGCGGAGGCACTGGCCAAAAAGACGCACATGGACGTGGAAAAGTGCCGCTCCATGCTGGATGAGATGTGCCAGATTGGCATTTTGGAGTACAACTTTCACAATGATGCCCACGAGAAGCGGTATGTTCTCAACATCTTTGTCGTCGGAATGATAGAAAATTACATTCTGAACGACAAGCTGATTGAGGAGAAGCCGGAGATGGGCGAGTTCTTCCACCAGATGGGATACCTGCCGCTGCGCTCTATTGCGGGTATGGCACCTCCCGGAGGAGCGGGACTGGGGTTCCGCGTTGTCCCGGTAGAGAAGGCAATTCCCAGTGGAAGCCAGAGTGTACCGACAGACCGGCTGTCCTACTGGCTGAGCACGACTGACAAGTACGCAGTTATGCCGTGCGTCTGCCGCCGGGCTATGCGTCTCCGTGGTGAAGGCTGCGGTGAGCTGGAAGAGGAGATCTGTATAGCGGTCGGTGACTATGCGCAGTACATTGTGGAGACCGGCCGTGGACGGGAAGCCAGCTATGACGAGATTATGGAGCTTCTGCAGCGGGCTGAGGATAACGGCTACATGCATCAGGTGACCAATGAGGACGGACCGGGACATATCTTCGCTATCTGCAACTGTCATGTGGGTTCCTGCTATGCCCTGCGGTGCTCGCAGCTCTTTAACTCGCCGAATCTGTCGGCATCGTGCTATCGCGCCAAGGTGGACCCCGCCAAGTGTGTTGCCTGCGGTAAGTGCGTTGAGGTCTGTCCTGCGGGTGCGCCGCGGTTAGGACAGAAATTGCCGACCGTGAACGGACCGGTGCAGTATCCCAAACAGCCACTTCCTTTTGAAGAGCATATCTGGGGCAAAAAGGACTGGAACTTCAACTACAGAGACGACAACCAGATTAACTGTTACGAGAGCGGCACGGCACCGTGTAAAACCGCCTGCCCTGCTCACATTTCCATTGAAGGATACATTCGCATGGCCAAAGAGGGCCGGTATGATGAAGCACTGCAGCTCATTAAACTGGACAACCCATTCCCGGCTGTGTGCGGCAGTATCTGCAACAAGCGCTGCGAGGCGGCTTGCACGCGCGGCATTTTTGACGACCCGCTGTCCATTGATGAAATCAAGAAGTTCATCGCCGACAGGGAGATTCATGCGGAGCACCGCTACATCCCGAAGAAAATTCCGCACAGCGGACGCACGAAACCGTACGACGAAAAGATTGCCGTTATTGGTGCCGGCCCGGCCGGACTGTCTGCGGCGTACTTCCTGTCCGAAATGAATTATCCGGTTACCGTGTTTGACCGCAACCCACAGCCGGGCGGCATGCTGCGCATGGGCATTCCGAACTTCCGGCTGGAGAAGGATGTGCTCGATGCAGAAATTGACGTCCTCCGCCAGATGGGCGTCGAATTCCGCTGCGGTGTGACCGTCGGCAAAGACGTGACCATCCAGCAGCTGCGCGACGCGGGGTACAAGGGCTTCTACGTCGCCATCGGCGCACAGGGTGCCCGCAAACTGGGCGTGCCCGGCGAAGACGAGAGCGATTCAGTGATTTCCGGTGTCGACTTCCTCCGCCAAGTGGCCATGGGAACCGCAAAGAAACTGCCTAAGCGTGTCGCAGTCATTGGCGGCGGAAACGTGGCTATAGATGTGGCGCGGACGGCCGTTCGTATGGGAGCGGAAGAGATTACGCAGTTCAGCCTGGAACAGCGGGATGAGATGCCGGCGTCTGAGGATGAGATTGAAGAGGCCGAATCCGAGGGGATCCGGTTTGAGTGCGGCTGGGGTCCGAAGGAGATTCGTGTGACCGATGGGCGTGTGGAGTCCATTATTCTGAAACGCTGCACTTCCGTACGGGATGCGGATGGACGATTCCATCCAGTTTATGATGAGGACGACCTGATGGAGCTTCCTTGCGAAGCGGTGCTGGCAGCCATTGGCCAGAGTATTGTGTGGGATGGCCTGGATGTCGGCGACCTGGTGGTTACTCGCCGGGGAACAGCAGAGGCGGACCCGGTAACGTATCAGACCGCACAGCCGGATATCTTTGTCGGGGGTGACTGCTACTCCGGACCGCGGTTTGCCATTGACGCCATTGCGGCCGGCCGGGAAGGTGCCATTTCTCTGCACCGTTATGTCCACAAGGGCCAGAGCCTGACGCTGGCGCGGAATCGTCGGCAGTTTGTAGAGCTGGACAAGGAAAATCTGGCTCTGACGCCGGACTGCTATGACCGGCCGGCGCGGGCGGTGGTGGCAAGAGATGCCTCCAAGGCGCGGTCGTTCTCGGATGACCGGGAGGTTTTGTCCGAAGAGCAGGTTCAGACCGAGGCTTCTCGGTGCCTCGAGTGCGGCGCAACTTATGTGGACCAGAATAAGTGTATTGGATGCGGTATTTGTACCACGCGCTGCCACTTCGATGCCATTCACCTGGAGCGCAACCATCCGGAAGCCGAAAAGATGGTCCCGTACGAGCAGGCCGTTCCGCGGATTATGATGAACGGCATGAAGCAGTACGCACACTACGCGGGGATTAAATTGAAAAAGCTGGTGAAGGAGGAAGTGGAGAAGTAAGGCGGTGTATTGCTTCGTACCCCGCGGCGGTCAGTTCCAGAATTTAGCAGAATTCAGACTAAAATCTTAAAAATCTGACTCTTTACCACTAGGCGGATTTCCCCAAATTCCTACAAAGTGAGCGTTTGCCCCTATGGGTGGATAAGACCGGTAAAAACGAAGAAGTTGCATTCTGCAACAACGGGCACAAGGCATATATGGGTGCTTCAACTGGCTGAATTAGAGGGCAAAAATGTCACACCTGTGACAAAAAACAGCTCCTGGAGAGCCGGCGAAAACAGGACCTAAATTGAATAAAAAAGTGAGCAGCCATTCATAGTGGAGAATGGCTGCTTTTTGTTCCTGTCACAAAACATAGTGGTAAAACGGACGATTCCGGTAAGTGGGGGCAAAAAACTTAGTAACACGGCATCAGCAAGTGGGGGTAGTGTAGTGCTATGGCAGTTGGTTGTTACCACTTTGTAAACATTTCCTATTTCTGGACATTTCGTCACACTTTTGTCATTTTTGTCCGGTACAATCAACTCGTTTACATGAACAAACGAGACGGATGTGCGGCAGCCAGCAGCCTTTACACTCGGCCGCTGCGCAGCGGCCATTATGGCCCTGCACAGGTCCGTCCCGTAAAAAATGACTTCGAGGTTTTCACCATGTCTTCTATGACCTATACCGACACCATGAACGCCATGCGTTCCAGACACACTGTACGAAATTACCTGGATAAGCCCGTTCCGGCGGATATTCAGGAGAAGCTCCAAAATGAAATCACCCGGCTCAATCAGGTGAGCGGTATGAATATGCAGCTCATCTTTAACGAACCCAATTGTTTTCAGACCGGTATGTCCCGGTACGGGAGTTTCCGTGGAGTCAATAACTATCTGGCTCTTGTGGGACCTAAATCACCAAAGCTGGAAGAGCAGGCGGGGTACTACGGTATGAAGTTTGTGCTGTACGCGCAGTACCTTGGGCTGAACACGTGTTTTGTTGCGCTGACGCACGGAAAGAGCCGCGCGGTTATTGGCAAAGGCGAGAAAGAAGCCTGTCTTGTGACGTTCGGTTATGGTGTGAATCAGGGCTTCCCGCATACAAGCCGACCGGTGCAGGAACTCTGTCAGGTGACGGGCGAAGTACCGGACTGGTTTAAACGCGGCATGGAAGGTGCGCTCCTTTCGCCGACTGCCGTGAACCAGCAGAAATTTCTCATTACGTACGACGGTGACAAGCTGAAGGCTGCAGTTAGCGGCCGGGGCTTTTACACTAAGATAGATCTCGGGATAGTCAAGTGCTCATTTGAACTTGCCAGCGGGCACACGTTCGACGAGTAAGTGCGGCCGGCTGCTGTCGGACCAGGCAGCTTCAGCCACTCCGCCAGCCAACATAGAACAGGGGTTTAGCTATGAAAAATCAGGACAGTGTAGACGAACTTGCCAGAAGGTTTGAAAAGTGCCAGAGTGTCATGACGGCGCTCGGCGACCAGAGCCGCCAGTATCTGCTGCTTACCATGATGAAAATGAACAAGTGTGACGGCGTCCGCGCTCTGGAGGTTGTGGAGCAGTGCAACCTCTCGCGCCCGGCCGTGTCCCATCATCTGCAGATTCTCAAAGAGGCGGGCATTCTCAAAACGCGCAAAGACGGGACGAAAGTATACTACTATTTTGACCGCAATATGGAGTCGCTGCAGGAGCTTATCCAGACGCTCGAGCTTGCGCGGGACATTACCCGGCAGATTGAGGACCCTGTGGAGGACAAAACGACGGCTTCTCAGAGCTGACTATAACTTGAGGTTTATACCACATCAACAAAACGGGACTTCTCATGAGGCCCCGTTTTTCTTATACTTAACATAAGAAATGAAAGGGAGGGTTACCCCATGAAATATCCGGAACACTTTGAGAAGCTGCAGAAAAATGACCCCGAATTTGCGGAGCGGTTTGCCCATTTCGCGTTTGACGAAGTCCCCAACAATGAGGACGTCAAACTCCCGCCGCGGACCCGTTACATGGCCATCCTTGCCGTTCTCCTCGGCTCATCTGCAATTGACGCGTATAAAGAAATCTTACCTCTCGCCCTCGACAGTGGTTTGACACCGGTTGAGGTCAAAGAGATCGTTTATCAGGCAGTGGCCTATCTTGGAATGGGGCGTGTGTACCCGTTCTTCAAGGCTACGAACAAGGTCTTCAAGAAGCGGGATATCAAGATGCCGCTGGAGCCGCAGGCCACCACGACCTATGACGACAGACGGGAAAAGGGAACCCAGGCCCAGGTCGATATTTTCGGTGACGCAATGCAGGACTTCTGGAAACAGAGCACAGTGAACTACTGGCTGGCCGACAACTGCTTCGGTGACTATTACACACGCAAGGGACTGCCTCTTGCCGAGCGCGAGCTTGTGACGTTCTGCTTGATTTACGCTCAGGGCGGCTGTGAGAACCAGCTGCGCGGGCACACGAATGGCAACCTGCGGATGGGCAATGACCGGGAGTTCCTCATTAAAGTTGTAGAGAACTGCGTTCCCTTCATGGGGTACCCGCGCAGCCTGAATGCCATTGCCATTATCAATGAAGTGGCGGATCAGTATGAAAAGGCTCAAAAAGAGGCTGAATAAACCGCACATGGTGGCGTGGGCGCATGCCGCCCGGCACGCGCCGTCACCGCTTGACGAATTTCCCAATAAAGTTTAAAATACACAGCGTACTGCACAAATGGGGCAGTACGCTGTCTTTTTATGTAAGAAAGTGTGTCTATATAGATTTTTTAAAGGAGCGGACCCATGAGTTATCGGGAACCTATTGCGGCAAGAACCATCATCTCCATCGCCAACAAAATAACGGCGCAGCGGAACGAGCAGGTGAAGAAGCTTGGCCTGACGGCGGAGCAGGCGGATGCGTTGGTGTTCTTTCATAATCACCCGGGCGAGTCGATTAACGGGCTGAAGGACGAGCTGCGCGTGCGGCACCAGACCGCGAGCGGCATTGTGAACCGGTTGAAGGTGAAGAAGCTGATTCATCTGACGCAGTCGAAGGACGACAAGCGGGCGCGGCGCATTTCGCTGACCAATGCCGGCGAAAGGGTCTTTGAACAGCTGCAGGCGAGCGGCGGCGAGACCGGTGACGGGCTGCTCGAGGGCATGAACGAGGACGACCAGCGGGAATTCATGCGGCTGCTGGAACAGGCAGACCGAAATACGGATGTGTGAACTGAGCCTCCCGGCCATGTTCGCACCGTCCGGCCGCCCGCACATGTGAACGAGTGCATTTTCCATGTGGTCACATGTGCTTCAAAATTCTTGATACACCAATTTTTACAGAAAAACTCTAAAGACCTCTCTCCAGGACAACTTTACAGTTACTGTCTGAAACGCACTTCAGACTATCTGTTCTTGAGCAGCGGCTCAGCCTTCCAGCCACTCCTTCACCACTACTGCATTATTGTGCGCCACATCTTTCGCACCAAACAGCAGGGTGACGTCGCTGTCGGCGAGCAGCTCCGAGACCCGTGCCCGGAACGTACCAGCATCCGGGTTTGCATCTAACTCTGCTACATACCTTGACTGAAACTCCGCGAACTTTTCGGGGTCATGCCCGAACCACTTTCGCAGCTCCGCCGACGGTGCAATATTCTTGCACCAGTCTGTCAGCTGTGCCTTCTCTTTCGAAATACCGCGCGGCCACAGGCGATCCACTAAAATTCGCGCCCCATCGTCCGGTGATGCGGCCTCATAGACCCGCTTTAACTTCAGCTGTCCCATATCATCACTCCGCCCAAGTGGAAATCTTGTAGCTCTCCGTGTACACTCCCGGCAGCTCGGTGGACACACCAACAATGCGTCCGCCGTCCCGCGTGTACGTCGTCTTCGTTACCTGATTGGCCGGGATCATCTTGTCTCCATCATACTGCACCTTCAACGTCAGCTTGTTCACAGTAAACGACTCCAAGCGGCCATCTGCACCGTAAGTAAACGTGTCCACTCTTCCGTCAGAATGTCTTATGGCGACAACTCTTCCAGCACTGTCATAATCGTACGTAACCCAGCTGCTTGTGCGTCGTACGTCTGTGCCGTACAGGCCGGCCTCTACCTTAGAACAATCCACCCGTTTCAACTGGCGATTCACAACCTGGAACGAATACCTATACTGATCGGCCGTCTGCTGGTACCCCTTGTTGTCTACGACAACGAGGGTCTTAATGATTCCACTGGTAATGAGTGGATTACTGGCCAGAATCATATCCTGGTTCTGCTTCATCCCGTCATATCCAAGACGGGCCTCTAAGGCACTGCTCGGAGTTTCCGTCCCCGTATACAGGAACGCCAGAAGCCACGGAGCAGACCCTGCATTGTAAGGCTGCTCATAGGCAGACACTTCGTGGTTCTTCAGGTCCCATGCAACGGTGGAAGTCACTGAGTTTGCACCACTGGACCCACCGTTCCCAGTGCGTGTATAAGTAATGTCTTCCGGCAGCTTTGCAGGAACAATGCGGTCGCTTGCACTGCTGCGTGCTGCGGGCTGTGCGCCCGCACGCGCTGCACTGCATGCCGTGCGGCCCTTTCCTGCCGCCATCCCCGGAACAGCAAAAACACTGACCACCAAAACCAGTGCCAGTGCAAGTGTCATCATTCTATTCGTAATCTGTTTCATAGTAGTTGTCTCCTGTTGTGCGTTTTTCACTCATTTCAGTTTATCATGCTCAAAAATAATACTCAATATGATAAGATTAGGTTGACGATGAAACGCGACGTGAATCGCGAGAGAGAAAGGAGAAAGAAATGAAACAAACCAAACGCATTCTCAGCGCATTGCTCACCCTGGTTATGCTGCTGTCGGTATGTATTGGCGCCGTGTCTGCAGCGGCTGCGGAAAAGACTATTCCGTCACCGAAAGCGGGGAACGCAGAGACGACCAAAACCCGGACTACTCCGAAGTACGACAACAGCTGGTACAAGGATCTGACCGTGTATCAAATCTGGTGCCGGTCGTTCAAAGACAGCGACGGAGATGGCATTGGCGACCTCGAGGGCGTCTACCAGTCGCTCGACTACCTGAAGGACCTCGGCGTAGACTGCATCTGGTTCTCGCCCATCTACCCAAGTCCGCAGAAGGACTACGGTTATGATATCTCGGACTACTACTCCATCAACCCGGAGTACGGGACCATGGCGACGTTCAAGAAAGTCCTTAAGGGTGCCCATGACCGCGGCATGCGGGTCATTATGGACCTGGTTGTCAACCACTCTTCGGACCAGAACCAGTGGTTCATCGAGAGTAAGAAGAGCAAGGACAATCCCTACCATGACTGGTACTACTGGAGAGACCCCAAGAACGGCGGCTACCCCAACAACTGGGACTCCCTCTTTGAGGGCAAGGCCTGGCAGTACGACAAGAACCTGAACCAGTACTATCTGCACACCTTTGCCATCGGCCAGCCGGACCTCAACATGGGCAACCCGGAAGTGCGCAACGAAGTCAAAAACATTATGCGCTACTGGCTCGACATGGGAATTGACGGCTTCCGTGAGGACGTCATTGGCTACCTTGGGAAAGACCCCGGCCTTCCCGACGGCATTCCGCTCCCGGCGGCAACCGGCATTGAGCACTATGACCGCCGCCCAAGCCTCGACCCGTATTTGAAAGAGTTCAAGCAGGACGTCTACAACAACTATGACATGTTCACCGTAGGCGAAATGCCCATGTCTCAGGTCTCCGACGCTCTGAAGTACGGCTGTGGAAACCGGCTCGACATGCTCATCTCGTTCGAACAGATGAGTGCCGACGGAATTTTTACCGACTACATCCATGTTCCGTTCTCCCTGGTACGTTACAAGAAAGCATTCCGGGACTATCAGCAGGGCCTGTACGGCAAAGGCTGGAACTGCCTCTACATTGAGAACCATGACCACGCCCGTGTCATCAGCCGCTACGGCAGTGAAAAGTTCTGGAAAGAGAGCGGTAAGTCGCTTGCCACTTCGTATCTCATGCTGACCGGTACCCCGTTTATTTACCAGGGTCAGGAAATCGGCATGCTGAACACCAAGTTCAAGTCACTTGACGAGTGCAAGGATGTCGTTACGTTCAACAATGAGAAGACTTTTGCCAAATTCGGCATTAAAGGCCAGGCGTACCTCGACCTTGTCAACAAGACCAGCCGTGAACACTCCCGGACTCCGGTCCAGTGGAATGAGAGTGCCAACGCCGGCTTCACCACAGGAACCCCGTGGTTTGGCGTCAACCCGAATTACAAGACTATCAACGTGGCCGACGAGCAGAAAGACCCGGACTCCATCCTGAACTTCTACAAGGAGGCTCTGAAAGTCCGCAAGGCTTATCCGGCTCTCTCCAAGGGAAGCTACAAAGAGTACTATCCGAACAGTGAGAACGTCTACTGCTACGAGAAAGACTTCGGAGACCAGAAAGCACTGGTCATCTGCGGCTTTAACAAGCAGAACATGACTTTTACCGCTCCGGACGGCTTCAACCTCATGGACGGTAAACTCGTTCTCGCCAACTATGACGATGCACCGGTCGGCAAGAACTATATCAAGCTCCGTCCGTACGAGTGCCGCGTATATATTTACAATAAGTAAGGACATACAGGTGTGGGGCGCGCCGGTGCACCCGCCAATGCGGCAGCCGCAAGCCGCCCAGCCCAGGCGGCCACTGGGTGTCCGCCAGTTCAGGCTGGCGCGCCACGGGCGAAGCCGGTGCGCCCACCACTGAATCGCCACAAAAAATTCAAAAAGGAAATGGCAGCTGAGTTGAGTTCCTCTCTCTCAGCTGCCGTCTTCTATGTTACAATAACTATATTAACTTTTAGGAGAGATTGGACATGAAAGTGCTCAACTTTGGCTCCATGAACCTGGACTATGTCTACCATGTGGACCACATTATGGAGCGGGGAGAAACCCAGAAGGCGGAGAGCCGCAAGGTGTTTGCCGGCGGTAAGGGACTCAATCAGTCGGTCGCACTGGGACGCGCAGGCGCGTTTGTCAACCATGCGGGCAACGTCGGTCAGGACGGCCAGCGCATGCTGAAAATGCTGGCAGAGGCCAATGTGGACACGACTCTGGTCCGTCGTCTGCCGGGGGAGCCGAGCGGGCACACCGTCATCCAGGTAGACCGAAACGGGGACAACGCCATTATGGTCTACGGCGGCGCCAATCTCAGCGTCACCCAGGAGCAGATTGACGACACGCTGGCCTACTTCGAGGAGGGTGACATCCTCATCATCCAGAACGAGGTCAACGGTCTGAAGGAAATTATGGCCGCGGCCGCCAACCAGGGAATGCGTATTTTCTTCAATCCTTCCCCGGTCGATGATGATATGACGTCCCTGCCGCTGGAGACCGTCGACACGTTCATTCTCAACGAAGTGGAGGGTGCCGCCCTGACCGGTGTCTCCGCGGACGAACCGGTGGATATGCTGGACGCACTCACGGAAGCCTCACCAAACGCACACTTTGTGCTGACTCTCGGCAGCAAAGGTGCCATGTATGCAGACGAAAATGACCGGTTTCGCATTGATGCCATCCCTGTGGAAGTGGTCGACACAACCGGAGCGGGAGACACGTTCCTCGGCTACTATATTGCCGGCCTGCTCGAGGGAAAAACTCCTGAGGATGCCGTCATCCTCGCCAACCGTGCCGCTGCAATTGCGGTCACTCGCCCTGGCGCCGCACCGTCCATCCCCATGCGCGCAGAAGTCGAGGCCTCCCTATGAGATTATTTCTGGCGATTCGCTTTTCGAACAATATGAAAACGGCCATCGGCAGCACTATTACGGATCTCAAGCAGCAGGGTGTCACAGGAAACTACACGCGCCCGGAAAATTTACACCTGACACTTGCCTTTATCGGCGAAAGCACGCAGGTACGCAGAATATCTGAAACTGTGAAGCAGGTAACCTTTACACCATTTACTCTTCAATTAGGCCACGGCGGCCACTTCCGGGACCTGTATTGGATTGGTCTGAAGCACTCCGATGCCCTGAATCAGTACGTTCAGGATCTGCGCCGTGCCCTGGATGATGCAGGCATAGATTATGACCGCAAAAAGTTCCGGCCGCACATTACCGTCGTGCGCCGGGCAAGGACTGCAAATGAGGACAGTCCTATTACCCTCCATGTCCCGGAGGCAGGGATGAACGTTACCCGGGTGTCGCTCATGAAATCGGAGCGCATTCGCGGGAAATTAACCTATACAGAAGTTGCCGGATTCCCGGCGAAAGAAGAATAACCATCCATGAAACTGTTAGTTATCGGCGCCGGCGGCACCGGCGGTATTTTGAGCTTCCTTCTGGCGAAGGCGGGACGAGATGTCACCGTCGTGGCAAGAGGAGAGCACCTACAAAAAATCCAGGAGAACGGTCTGACCCGTCATGCCAAGTGGGATGACTCCTATGAGTCCATTCCTGTGAAAGCCATGACCGCAGACGAAGTAGACTTTACTCCAGATGTCATCTTCCTGTGTGTAAAGAGCTACTCCCTGGAAGCACTCATCCCCACTTTACAGAACCTGTCCGGGCCGGACACTCTGGTTGTTCCGCTCCTGAACGGGTACAACATTGGGGGCCGGCTGCAGACGCGGCTGGCCGGCACCACTGTATTGGACGGATGCATTTATATTTCTGCAAACATTGAATCGCCCGGAGTTATTTTGCAGCATGCGCCCATTCTGCGGGTGGTCTACGGAAGACGGGACCATGGGGTGACAGACCAGATGCGGAAGCTGCTGACAACACTGCAGGTTCCAAACATAGAGGCCACACTGTCGACCCACATACAGCGGGATACCCTGGAGAAGTTTTCCTATGTGTCACCGGTTGGCGCCGCAGGGCTCTACTGCCATACCACCGCGGAGGCCTTTCAGACAGAAGGCCCGGAGCGGGAGTTCGTATCGGCGCTCATGCGGGAAGTTACCGCACTGGCAGAGGCCATGGGGTACCCGTTTGAGGATGACATGGTCAAACGCAACCTGGAAATCTTAGACTCGCTGCCGCCGGACACGACGACCTCCATGCAGCGGGATATCTTAGCCGACCGTCAGTCGGAGTGGGAGGAGCTAGTGCTGGAGCCCATCCGGCTCGGCGAACAGTATGGCGTGCCCACGCCGGAGTATAGAAAGGTACAAGAGGAACTGAGCTCATGAGACCGATTATTCGCGCAACAACAAGCCCGGTCATGACGGAGCGGGAAGAGGAAAACTATGCGCTGGCCCGCAAGGTGGCGGCCGAGGGCATGGTGCTTCTGGAGAACAACGGGGTCCTGCCATTGAAGACAGAGACGGTCGCACTGTATGGAACCGGGGCGCGGCACCCGAGTTTCGGCGGCATCGGGAGTGGAGAGAACAACCCGCGGTATCAGGTCACCCCGGAACAGGGGCTGCTGGATGCCGGCCTGAAGGTCACCACAGAAGAGTGGCTGGCCGATTTTGACGAGGCCTACGAGACCGAGTACGAAACCTGGCTGCGTAATCTGCAGGTGCAGCTTCGGAAGCTGCCACAGCAGGATCAGTTCCCGTACGCCTGTGCTCATGGATTTGTCCTGCCACGGAGCCGGGACATTACTCAGGCGGATGTGGAAAGCTCCGGGACGGACACGGCGGTGTACATTCTGACACGCATCGCCGGTGAGGGAAAAGACCGCGAAACCCGCAAGGGCGACTGGTACCTTACCGACGAAGAGCAAACGCACCTGAAAACACTGCGCCAGTCTTATGCGCACGTCATTCTGGTCCTGAACTGTGGCGGCATCATCGAATTGAGCCCGGTGGACGACATCGGCGTCGACGCCATCCTGTATGCGATGCAGGGGGGAATGGAATACGGCCACGCTCTGGCTGACGTACTGACCGGAAAAGTGTCACCGTCTGGAAAGTTGACCGATACCTGGGCAGAACGGTATGAAGATTATCCCGGTGCGGAAGATTTTGCGGGACGCAATGGCGACCCGCTCAACGAGGTCTACCGCGAGGGCATCTATGTCGGGTATAGATGGTTTGATATTCAGAAAATCAAGCCGCGGTACGCCTTTGGCTATGGTCTGTCCTACGCCGAGTTCTCCCACGAAGTTAAGAATATTGAAGTGTTTGGATCTCACGTGGTGGTGAATGTCATTGCGAAGAACGTGAGTGAAGAGTACGCGGGACAGGACGTGCTGGAATTGTACCTGTCTGCCCCGAATGGGGAGCTTCCGAAAGAGCGTAAATCGCTCGCTGCATTTGGCAAGACGGGAAGTCTGCTGCCGGGGTACAGCGAGGAGGTCAAGCTGGAGTTTGAGCTTCGGGACTTTGCCTCATATGATGCGGAACACGGCCGCTTTTTGCTGGAGGGCGGCAATTATGTGCTCCTGCTAGGCACGTCGGCTGCCGATGTGCATGCCATTGGGACCCTGTTCCTAGACGAGGATGCTGTGACCGAAGTTACCGAGCATGTATGCAAGCCGCAGGAGGACATCCAGTGGAGCGGGGGTACGACCTTTTTGCCGCACGCTCCGGTTGACCCGGTAATTCCGGTGAAGAGCGGCGCCATCTTCTGCGAAGAGCACAGGTATGGGAGGCCTGAAGTCCCGCGGAATACCAAGACGGACTTCGTGCTGGGAAAACTCTCCGCGGCGGACCGGCTGCATCTGACCATTGGAACGAGTTATGTCGGGAAGACTCACAACTATGTAGCAGGTGCGTCGGGTACTACGACGTCGCAGTTCGTTGGCGAGGGCATTGAAAATATGCCCATGGCGGATGGACCGGCGGGCTTGAATCTGACGCCGCGGTTTGTCAAACCGCTGATCAATCTGTACTCATACCCGGTTATGCCGGAGGCGCTGCGGTTTGGGGCCAATAAGGTCATGTCGGAACTGCGCATGCCTCTGTCCGACAAGGACCCGCGGACCGTGTACTATCAGTATGCGACAGCCTGGCCGTGTGAGACCATTGTGGCGCAGACCTGGGATGTCAACCTGGTCAGAAAAATGGGCCGGGCCATTGGTGAGGAGATGGAAGAGTTCGGCATTGCGTTCTGGCTGGCTCCGGGCATGAACATTCACCGGAATCCGCTGTGCGGGCGGAATTTTGAGTATTACTCCGAGGACCCGTATCTGACGGGCTGTATGGCGTCAGCCATTACCCGTGGGGTGCAGAGCCACGACGGGTGCTTTGTGACGTTGAAACATTTTGCGTGCAACAACCAGGAGACAGAGCGGAACCGGGTCAATGTCCATGTAGATGAGCGGACCCTGCGGGAAATCTACTTAAAAGGATTCCGCATGGCAGTAAAAGCGGGTGCCCGCGGAGTTATGAGCTCGTATAATAAGATTAACGGAGTTTATTCCCCTAACAACTACGACCTTCTGACGAAGGTGCTGCGAAACGAGTGGGGGTTCCAGGGCATTGTCATGACGGACTGGTTCGCTGCCGGTCATGATGACTGCAAAGAGGAGCTGTGTCTTCCGGCCGGCAACGACCTCATTATGCCGGGCTCCTATAAGAACTTCCGGAGAGTGGCTGCGGCCATCCGGGAGAACAAGATCAATCCGAACGACCTGGCGCGGGCCGCATGGAATATTGCCAGCGCGTCGGTGGACTGCTGCGTGTCGTCGGAGCGGTTCCATAAATAAGCAAACAGTAGGAAAGGGAGATTGTATGGATCGAAAGCTGAATCGGTTTCGGGCCATCCTCATTATTCTGGCCATTCTTCTGGCGGTGGCCGGAGAGGGGTGCAGTATCGCGAAGAAGATTGAGCCGGTGGGAAAGACCAGCTCGGCGGTAACTGCCAGTAAGAGTGCGAGTGCGGTGAAAGATCAGTACATCGCAAAGACGAAAGATATGAATGCGACGCTACAGCGTGAGGTGGAGCGCCAGAATGTTAGCGTGACAGACGGCCGTTTGAACGTAGCAGTGGTTACGCTGAATGACCGGTATCTGCCGGCACTGGCGGAGCAGCTGACGCAGTACGGCCGGGATGTGGCGAAAGCAAACGGCCTGCAGACGGGCACGTTCCAGATTGCCATTCCGAACGGCGGCATTTCGTGGAAGTCGAAGACAGCGGGCTGGACGTCCGGCGTGTTTACGAACGTACGGGCGAAGTCGCAGGAGACGTACACGGTGGATCAGCTGTATATTCACTACGGCGGGTTCGGCCGTGGATTGGTGAAGAGCGCGGCGGAAACCCGCGCTTAAGGGCGCGCCGGCGGGAGTCCGGAACGGACATAGAAAAGGGGAAAACAGATGAGACGCAAAATTCTTGCATTTGCCATGGCATTAGTTATGGCAGCGGCGTGCGCAGTACCGGCACTTGCGGCAACTTCCACGTCGAAGTATGCCTCAAACCAGTGGGAAGAAATGTACCACGATTTTATTGAAACGCCGAGTCAGTATTTGACGGTGGACTATGCCACACTGTTGAAGGATGCGCAGAGCGGGGACCTGAAGACACTGGCAAAGGATTTCAATGTCAATGTCGTTCCGGTTACCACGCCGACGAAGGCGATGGCGGCGTCGAAGCCGGGAAAGCCGCAGAAACTGACCGATGAACAGCGGCAGAGCAACCGGTATATTCCGGACCTGTCGAAGATGAACTACACAGGCATCAACAACTCTGAGGACGTCGGCCTGAAACCCATTCTGATTTCGTATGAAAACGATGGTTCTCTTCGGGCCTGGGTCATTGTCCTGAACAAGACGAACCACAATATTGCGGTCAAGGGCATTGATGACGTTCAGCTGCTGGACGACCAGGGCAATGTTTTTGCGGGCGGCCAGAACATTCAGTTTAACAAGCCATTGACCGTAGAGGGGAACGAGACCCCGTGGTTTGTTATTCTCGAGTTCCAGCCGGGCACTTATAACCCGAATGCGGATCTGAAAGGCATGAAGAGTCCGTCGATTCAGTACCATTTGAAGTATTAAATCAGCGGCTTGCGGGCAGCGCTTTCAGCGATGCAGGTGCTGAGCCGCTTATCGGCGACCGCCAACTGCTGGCGCCCGTCAGCGCCGCCCGGCGCCAAGTCAGAAAGGAGCGGGACTATGGATGTTCAAAACCGTATACGTTCCGCATTTCTGGAACTGGCGGAAGAGGAGCCGGACCTGAAGAAGGTTACGACCACGCAGGTGTTAACCCGGGCCGGCGTGTCACGCAGCACGTTTTATTCGTACTATAAGAATAAGAAGGAACTGCTGGAAGATGTCATGTCTTACTTCCTGTGGGAAACCAGTGCATCGGTTCGCCATGTCTTTCCGGCTAAGCAGGGTATGGAGGCCTACCGGGAGGCGTATTTGAAAACCACCCGGCTCATCTACCGGCATAAACACACCTTCCGCCAGCTGGTCGAAAACGATGTCTTCCAGAACCGCATGATCAATATGGGCGTCGACTACCTGCTCATGCAGTATCAGGAAATGCTGCCGGATGTGCCGGAAGACATCCTGCGGATGACCGCTGTTGGTACTACAAGTTATGTCTATGGAAATTTGAACGAGTGGGCGCGGAACGGGTATCCGCTGACACCGGAAGAACTGACGGAAAAACTGATCGCCTCATTGAAAGTCGCCAGGAGACGGTTTGCCCCCAAACAACTCAC
>CAYRKX010000012.1:36596-41487 GCA_964425185.1 uncultured Eubacteriales bacterium | reverse complement strand
GTCTGACTCTTGGTGCTCCTGTCCTTGGTGCTCTGCTTTTCGGCGGTCTGGTCCTCGGCGGACTGACTCTTGGTGCACTCGGACTCGGCGGACTGACTCTTGGTGCACTCGGACTCGGCGGGTTGTTTCTTGGCGCAGACTTTCTTCTTCGCCTGGCCGGTGCTGCTGCAGGATTTCTGAATCCGCTTGACCTTGCAGTTAACGGATTCCTGTTCCCAATCATTGCACTGGTTCGGAACTTCAACCACATCATCGCCCATACTGCACTTCGCCTTGCGGGTGCACTTGCTGGATTCCTGAATCCTTGGGATCTCGCAATCAACGGTTTCCTGTTCCCGCTTACCGCGCTGACAAGAAACGCAATTCACATTTTCACCAACCTTGTACTTGGTGCGAAGCTGGTATTTGATCTTACGATTCGGAACACGGCAATCTTTGGACTGATTGCTCTGACTGATTTTATTCTCAGAGTTCCGGAGTACTTCATTAGAGCCACTGTTCTTACAATTATTTACAATGTCTTAGGAACAATTCTTTCGGCCGTTATGACTGTATTAACTCCGTCTGGAACAATTTTTTACTGGGTATTCACCTGGTGGGAGACCGCTATTATTTGGGCTCTTACCTTTATTTGGGTTTCCAGTCATTCCCTGATTACTCCGGTTAGTTTCGTCGCAGCTGGTTTACTTCTTATCCCAGATGCTGTTCTCGATACCGCACTTCTTCTTTTGTAAGATTTTGCAGTAAATAAAAGAAAACGGTCGAGTGGATTTCCACTCGGCCGTTTTCTTTTGAGTATTTTTATTAGGTACTTGGAGGAGGGTATGCGAGAAGATACCCCGGTGGGGTATTCAGGGGCTTAGGAGGGCGTAGAGAGTGGCTTCTTTTAGATTTCCTGCTTTTTGGCCACGCAAATTCGCTGATACCCTGGGGTATCTTTGGAAAGAAATCGCTATATTTAGCTGGACTTTTCCAAAATGACCTGCCATCCAGAGAGGATAAGGCTGCATAGATTCTTGTTTATGCCGCTTTGGCTTATTTTGGGGCATTTGCCACTATAAAATACCCCCGGAAATTCTCATTTTTGTGGCCTAAATTTGATATTTGGAAAACAGCCACAAAAATTCCCTGATTATAAGGGGAAATACCCTGTGGGGGTATGGAGGCCCGCATGAGTCGCTCGCACAATTCCACCCAATGAGTTGCCCGTACAAGTTCCCCACAAGTCGACCGCACAACTCACCCCCACGAGTCGCCCGCACCATAAAAGGACCGCACCCAGCAACCCTGCCAGGCGCGGCCGTTCGCGGATTATTCAACCCGTTATTCAATTCAGGTTTATACTTTTCTCTTCTTCCAGAACGCCCCGCGCTTATCCGCGGCAATAATCAGACTGTCGTGGGTCTCCGGGTCTAGTACAAGACGTGCCTTGAAGACCTTTCCGTCGTCCTGTTTGAGGTTTTTCTCAATCTTTCCACCCTTTAGCAATGTCTGTGCCAGTACGTTGTCCAGCTTAATCTTCTTGGTCAGAATGCTCTCGGGGTTATCCTGGTCTCTCACACCAGTTTCAAACGACAGTGAATAATTGCAATCCGGTTCTTCGCAGTCGTATGCATCGTTGTTGCCCTTACGAACAATACCGCCGCACAGCGGGCACTTTCCTACAGAAACTCCAGTCGGAATTTCCTTTTCTTCCACTACTTCTTCCTCCGGTTTGTTGTATTTAACCGAAGTGGGGAGCATGTAGACAATCTTACGAATAATTGCAGCCGGTTTCAAACCGTCAGTGTATACAATCTCTTTGCGTCCCAGCAGTCTGTCCAGTTCGGGAACATCGTGCGGATCTGACTTGTCGAGAACAACCGGGACAATCAGGGCACCGCCTTTCTTGGCAGAACCGTAGTTGCGTTTCGCTGTGCCGTTCTCAATGGAAGTCTTGCTAAAGAACACTATGGCAGCAGCTGTGTTTGCCATAGTCAGGTTTTCGGCATAGTCCACCGCAATACCTTCAGCATCCAGCAGCTTTACGAGCGGCTCAACCGCTTCTTTGTCTGCGGCGTCACATCGCACGGCGGCGTACATTTTTTTATCATCAGTCTCGTACATGGGACGTTCACTCCTTTGTATCACTTTATGGTATAATAGCACTTAGCATTAGACAATGCTAACGGAAAGGACTAATTTCTATGAAAAATACATTTACTCTGACAGAAGACAACCTGCAGGAGTACTCCCGTCTCTTTAATGCGGACCGCGGCAACCTGGTTGCGGCCAACGCTTCCGCTAAGAGCGGACTGGCCCAGGCAGCAACAGATTTCTCGGCCGTTTCCAAACAACCCTACAGTTTCTCTACCGACTTAAAACAGGGTTCCATTACCGACCAGAAGGTCAGTGGGCGCTGCTGGCTCTTTTCTGCACTCAACACCCTGCGGTATGAGGTCATTCAAAAGTACAATCTCGAAGACTTCGAACTTTCCCAGAACTATCTGTTCTTCTACGACAAACTGGAAAAAGCCAACTATTTCCTCGGCAACGCACTCCGTACTCTGGACGAGCCGGTCGATGGCAGACTCTACAGTTTCCTCAACGCCGACCCGCTCGGCGATGGCGGACAGTGGGACATGGTAGCCAACTTAATTCGCAAGTACGGCGTCGTCCCGAAAGAGGCCTATCCGGACACCCAGAACTCCGTCTCCAGCCGAAATTTCGACATGTATTTAACCTCACTTCTCCGCGAATATGCGATCCAGCTTCGGAAAAAAGCCAAAGCCGGCGCATCCGATGACGAGCTCACGGCTCTTCGCGAAGATATGATGAAAACGGTTTACCGCGTTTTAGTCATTTCGCTCGGTGAACCCCCGAAAACGTTTGACCTGACACTGACCGACAAAGACGGCAATGTCACTCAGGACTTTGGACTGACGGGTAAAACATTCTTTGAAAAATATGTAGATTTTGACCTCGACAGCCATATTTCACTCATTAACGCTCCAACACCGAAGAAACCGTTCAACAAGACGTACACAGTTAAGTTCCTCGGCAACGTCGAAGAGGGCGCCCCGGTCAAATATCTGAACCTGCCGATTGAGGTCATTAAAAAGGCGGCCGTAGCGCAGCTGAAGGATGGACATCCAGTCTGGTTCGGCTCTGACTGTGTTAAGTTCAGCTCCCGTGATGAAGCGGTCTTTGACCGTACCGCCTGCAACGTTGAGCAGCTGCTGGACATTCATTACAACTTCACTAAGGGTGAGCGCCTGGACTATGGCGACAGTGCCATGAACCATGCAATGGTCTTCCTTGGTGTGAACGAGGATGAGAACGGGAACCCGAACCGTTGGAGAATTGAGAACAGCTGGGGCAAGAAGGCCGGTGCACATGACGGATATTACATCGCCTCCGACAGTTGGTTCGATGAATTCGTTTACCAGGTTGTCGTCGACAAGAAATATCTGGAGCCGGAGGTCGCCAAACTGTTTGACCAGGAGCCGATTGAGCTTGAGCCCTGGGATCCTATGGGTTCGCTTGCGTAATTACTGGTTCTGTTGTTTCGTCAACGGTGCCATGTGACGCTGGAAGGCGTTCTGCTTTGTCGTTGAAGCAGCGGCGGTTGCGCGTTGTGTAGGATTCATACTGGAAACCGGCATAGTGACCTGATACTGGCGGTTGAACCAGATGGTCAGCACGGCGAAGATGACCAGCATAATGGCGTAGAACTTGCGGTGGGGCTGAAACTTTGTGGAGACGTACCCCGCAAAGAGCAGGCCCAGGAAGACTACGGTGCCTACCAGAGCAATGACGAATAAAACAAGCCACGTGGTATGTGTCATGAAAAAACTCCCTTCGGAGATATTTTCCTCATTATACCATATTATGATATAAGCCAAGAGCATCCGCTTTGTAAAACAAAGTGGATGCTCTTTTGGTTATTTGTGCTACCCCACTAAAAAGCGGAGTGGAAAGCTAATTATTATACTAATTTTGTGCATTGTTTATACAAAATAGATTCGCTATAATACTTTTAAGTTTAATTTCCTGTTTAAAATAGGAAAAATAGGATATAAACAATCAGGAGATAAGGAGACCTTTATGAAACACACCAGACTGGCGAAACTGCTGGCCTTACTGGCCATTATCTGCACGCTCGCCATATTTACTGCGGTGTCTGCATTTGCGGCAGATCCGGCAACGACCGGGGCGGCTGCAACTGGTGCAAGTGCTGCAGAGTTGATTAAAACAGCTAACGATCCAGCACAAGCAGTACAGAACGCGGCTGCACCAGCGCTTGAATCTGCTGCTTCCCGTGACGCTATCGGAGACAGTATACACAACAGCGTAGAAGAGAAAATTTTAGAAGATATTTCTTCTTTTATTGAGAGCACAGAGCTGGCTGAAGCTCAGTCTGACTCCAAGGCTACCGAAGAGAAGGCTGCAGAGTCTCGGCTTCCTGGCACACCAGTTTATGAACTCATTAACGGTGTCAACAGTCTGAAGATTGCCCGGAACGCTAACCCGACAAGTCCATTCCTGACTGGCTTCTATGCTAACATGAAGAACCTTAACAAAGGAATTGACTATGCGGCAAACCTCATCACCAAACCGGGTGACCTTGCTGCTTACTTCATTACGAATCCCGTTGACAACCTCAACGACCTTGGTTCCACTGCTCTGAAGGCAGGGGACAACGCTACTAACTTAATTACCGCACCACAGACGAATCTCCAGAAGATCGTTACGACTCCTGGAAATGTTGCGGCAGCCATTGTTGCTGCTCCGGCAGAACAGCTGAATCGTGTAGGGGATGCGGCTCTGAAGGTTGGCAACAATACAACTAACCTCATTACTGCGCCAATTGATAATACGGCGAAGATTGTTGCGGCACCTATTAACGGCG
>CAYRKX010000012.1:29753-36496 GCA_964425185.1 uncultured Eubacteriales bacterium | reverse complement strand
GCGGCACCGGTTGAGGGCGTCAATGCTGTAGGAAATGCTGCAAATACTGCAGTTAACAACACGACAAACCTCATTACGGCTCCAGGACGTATTGCTGCGGCTCCTATTGATGGCCTCAACGCTGTGGGTAACAGCACACTGACGGCAGTTAATAACACAACGGCACTGACTACTGCGCCGGCTCGTGTTACTGCGGACGTTGTGACTGCTCCCGTAGATGCTTACAACGACATTACCGGCAGTGCAATTAAGGCAGGTCAGAATACGGCGGGCGTTATTACTGCTCCGGTTGACACGACCATTAGTGTGGCAACGGCACCAGCTCGGCAGTACAGTGACCTTATTCGTCCGGTTACTAATGCAGTGAATGACACTACCAATCTTATTACTGCACCGGGCAACGCTGTTTCCACTGTGGTTGCTGCTCCGGCGAACCAGCTCAACAATGTCCTGGTTCCGTATGCAAACATCTTTGGCAATTTCAGCAAACTTATTACTGCACCAATTGATATGGTAGTCAGCATTCTGAATGCACCGATGAGACAGATCAATGCGTTCTGGGCTCCGTTTGTTCTAGCGTATCAGAACACTCGTATGATTCTCAACGCACCGTACACCATGGTTGAAGATTATGACGATGCTATTACCGCTGCCAACCATGCTTATGTTCAGACCAAACAGGCTTATGCCAATGCACAGGAAGTCAAGGGCTTTGTAAACAACAAGCTGGTAGAACTTGGCATTAAAGACGCCCCAGCTGCCAGCGCTGCTGCACCGGCCCCGACAGTAGTTGTCGACAGTATCCCGGCTAACACCGCTGACCTGAACACAGTTCAGCTGAATGCTGATGGTACGCCAGCTGCCATTCAGACCGCACCGGTTACTTATGTGAACGGTTCTTACAGCACAGCGAATACTGCTGCTGCCAATGGCACTGCAACCAGCAACGCAGCAGTTGCCAAAACAGATACAAACGCTGCATAAAACGAGCCTTGCCAATAAGGCAGCCTAGTTAATAACGAAAAAACGCCGGCCTGGGTCGGCCCTTTAATCAGTAAGAGATCAGCTCGCGGACCTGTCACACGGTCCTGCGGGTTGATTTTTCTTTTCAGCACATTTTATGTTATACTTTCCTAGACATTCACACAAAGGAGCTTCACCCATGGAAATTTGGGACATTTACGATAAGAACAAGCAGAAGACCGGCCGCACCATGGTCCGGGACGACTGGAACATGAAACCGGGGGACTACCATCTTACGGTTCTCGGTGTTGTCCAGCGGCCGGACGGCAAATACCTCATTAACCAGCGCAAACTCGACAAGCCCTGGGGTGCCGGATGGTGGGAAGTTCCAGGCGGCGGTGTCAAAGCGGGGGAGACCGGTGAAGAATCCGTTCGCCGCGAAGTTCATGAGGAGACCGGCCTGGATGTTTCTAACGTACCCTGTAAACTGGTCTACACCTATGAACGGGTAAACCCGGAAGAGAAAAACAACTACTTCGTTGACATCTATAAATTTGTCATGGATTTTGACGAGAAGGACGTCCATGTTCAGGAAGAGGAAGTTGAAAGTTTCCAGATTGCAACAAAAGAACAGATTGCCGAATATGGAAAACAGGGAATATTCCTCCACTATGACAGTATGAAGAGCGTATTTGAATAAGCGTACAGAAAAAAACAACCCTTCACTGCACATCTGTGCGGTGAAGGGCCTTTTTGATTCCGACTGTACAAGCGAGGTAGTAAAGTGTAGCCGGAGTGTAGGGCGTCATAAAAACAGTCTATTGGAAAGGGTTAGATTGAAATTGACCCCTACGGACTTATTGTACGACTGTCTGAATGAAAAAGTAAGATTGATGTGCCCGTTTATACAACTGGGGCCGTTTTTTACAAGCCAGTGGGGAAACAGACGTTCCGCTTTCCTAAAAGCCTGGTACTCCAGAACACCTGCATCGCCCATAAAGCAAAGAAAAAGAGGACCATAGCGGTCCTCTTTCCGTTAATCGGCAATGTTTGCATCGTACGCGCTCTCGACAGGGGCTTCATTCGCCATCTGTGTCTGTGCGGGGATGTCCTTGTGATAGGCCAGCATCTTTTTGTGGCGCTCGAACTGGGTCACCGCTCCGAAGAGGGGAATCATGAGTCCAATGGAAATGGCGAGCACTACAGCAACCAGCCCGATGATAAGGGTTGAACCATCGCCTTTTTTGATGGGCTTTCTTTCTTGTTCATTGCTCATAAAGGATCCCAACCTTTCACATAATATTATAATGATTTTTCTCCAAATACCTAGATGCGGACACGAAAAAAAGACCGACAAAGTTGCAACTCTGTAGGCCTTTTTATCGTATATTTACTTTGTTCATGCTGTGTTTCCTGTCTGTCTCCAATTGGGAGACGATTGTTAGGAAGGAGTCAGTGGACCATTGCCGCAATCTGTGCAGCCGCCGGAGTGGTGTCGTTCAGAATGCTGATCTCGTCGGTAATTCCAACGTTGAGAATATATGTGACGAAAATTGCCGCCCCAATGAGAGCTACAACTAACATGATGATGCCGGCAATAATGGCACCGTTTCCGCTGCGAATGTTACTCTTATTCATAATATTCCCTTCCTTTTTCATATCTGCGATTCACGGGTCAGCGTGATCAAACAAGAATAGTGAGCATAACTGCTGCACCAACGATCATAAGACCCATGATGGTAAATACTGTACCGAGAACTGATTTCTTGCTCATACTTGTTTCCTCCTTTTCCTTTTTTCAAGGCATATGGTAATGACTAATTGTGACTTTTTTGTGACTTTTGGTTGAGCTAAATTAAATTTAGCAAAATCAATAAAAATTAGTGTACTTTCCGGTTTGCTTTTGACTCAAACCAGGATAGTTAACATAACGATGGCGCCGATAATCATCAGACCCATAATGGTAAAAACGGTTCCTAAAACAGATTTTGTATTCATAGCTTTTTGCCTCTCTTTCTTTATTGCGAGGCATAGTATAGAGGGGCTGTGTGACTTTAATGTGACTTCCTATTGCGCACAATTCAATTTGTGAAAAGTGGGCAAACCGGGAGCGGGGCAGAAGAGAAATTTTGGACACTTTTTGAAGCCTGACTTGTTAAGAACATATCAGAACGTCCTCTGTGCATGGGACTTTTTCGGCATTCTTTGGCGTACCGTGGCCAGAATCGACAAACTATCTTCCCAGCCACACCTACGCCCACCGCCACACGCTCGCTCTTACACTCAACTCCCAAAAAACAAAAAAACAGCCAACCCCTTAAGGTTGGCTGCCTATTATTCCAGTCCTCAGTACAACGACTGCCTTGTCTGCGCCTGCAGTCCCTGCCTCGGGTCCTGCCCCAGACCAAAATCTTGCGTCCGCGGATCCGGACCGGTCGTATTCCGCGGGTCACCCGCCGGGTAACTCCGCTGATACCCCGAATATCCCTCGTACAGTCCGCCATTGGCATTTCCGTAAGCACCATTGGCACCGCCATTCATGTCTTCCGCCCGCGCCAGCGTGCGCTGCTCGTTCTGCTGTCCGCCGGAGGTCTGTCCGGTAATCCGGTCCCCATAGTGGAAAATGAGGAAAGCCCCAAAAATTATGACGAAAAATACAACAATAATGGCCAGCACAATTCCAATGGTCAGCGGCCAGTTCTTTTCTTTCTTATCCATAGAGATAATCTCCTTTAGTTCATACCCCTTATCTTACCCTTTTCCGGAGTCCGCGTCCACCGCCCGAAACCGGAATCAGCTAATTTTAAGATTTCCTATCTATACTATTTTAATATGCGATTTACAAAGACTTTAAAATCATCAACTAAACTAAAAACTCAGGAGGCGCATCCATGAAGAAACTGAAAAAGACACTGGCCTCAGTCCTGGCGCTTCTTATGGTGCTTACCTGCGGGGGAGTTACTGCGGCTGCACAGCACACGTCACCATTGGCGCTGTCAGGCAGCAGTCAGCACACCACGCTGCATTCTCCCTACGGAATTAAAGTGGCCAAGACTACGAAGGACTTTAACCAGAATGGACTGACCGTTCGTACTATGGGACGCCTCAACACAGTAGACTTCAAAGGAACGTTCCAGTATGGGTTCCCATGGGACTACACCCATGAGGACACCTTCCACGGCACTCAGTCTGACTCGAAAGTGAAGTTCCTTCATGAGCAGACTTATTCCTGCCCGTATGGAAGTGACGACAAGTTCCAGGGCTTGGGACTTCCCTACTCGGGAACAGACTATGAACTCTACCTGTTACTGCCGCATGACAGCAAACAGGATCCCACCACGCTGTGGAACACTTATTCTGCAGAACAGAAGGAGAGCTTCCTGTCCAGCATTACCAGTAAGGCTATGGCTAGCGTGACCATACCTCGTATGAAACTGCAGGCTGCGAATACTATTGATGGATATCGCCAGACTGTAAGACTCAACGTCGACGAGACCGGGACTGCGCCAGACCTGGTCCGTAAGCCAATTCAGCGTCCGTACTGCAAAATCCCGCCGCGCATCCGGCTGACGTTCTATGCCAACCATCCGTTTTATCTCATTCTTCGGGACAATAAGACGGGTCGGATTTTCTATGAAGGCGCAGTAATGCAACTTTAAACATTCTGTTAAAAGATGGTCAATTTTGGCTGTCTTGTTCGTTTCCGGTTTGAATTGAAATCGTGAGCGTATTATAATATAAAAGTTTTAAAAGAATTAGTTAAGGAAGGAAATTTACGCGAATGGAACATAGTAAATCCAGAAGCGGACTGACCAGGGCCCTTCTTGCTCTGGTATTTGCACTGGCTCTGTTAGTTACCGCCGTGCTCATGCCTGTCGGCTCAGCGTACGCTGCCAGCAGCGAGAAACTGGACGTCATGGTCATGTCAGATACACACGTGTTAGCTCCCGCGTTAGTGGGCAACACGGCAGATTTCAAGGACGTTACCACCAGTAACCGAAAGATGTTTAAGGAGAGTGCTGGCATTCTGAATGCCCAGCTCAATGAAGTTCGGAAGAAGAAGCCGAACGTTCTGCTTCTCTGTGGAGACCTCACCAAGGACGGTGAGTTGGAGAGTCACCAGTACATGGAATCTCGTCTGGAAGCTCTGAAGAAAGATCTCCCGAATCTGAAAATCTATGTTACCAATGGTAACCATGATATTAACAATAAGAGTGCTAAGAACTACAACACTGGAGGTAAGGCGGTCAACGCTACACGTACATCGCCCGAAGCGTTCCGTGACAATTACCAGGTTACCTACAGGGACAAATCCATTGTTGCACGGTACACACCTGCCAATGGTAAGTCAGGCATGTTGTCCTACGTGGCGCGCCCCAAGGCAGGATTCACCTTTATTGTCATAGATACCGGCCGCTACAGTGCGGACAACACCAGCAACGGCAAGGACGAGCACCAGACCTCCGGTCAGATTTCCAGTGCGCTCGAGAGCTGGGTGCTGAAGCAGATCCAGGACGCCAAGTCCCGCGGCGATGTAGTCATTGGTATGGAACACCACAACATTGTGCCGCACTTCTCCTGGGAGCCCATTATTCGTTCGGAGTTCCTTATTAATAACTACGACCATCTTTCTACCGCCTATGCAGATGCCGGACTGCACTTCATGTTCAGCGGTCATATGCATTCACAGGACGTTGCATCCAAGACAACATCGAAGGGCAACAAGTTCTATGACATCGAAACCGGTTCAGGCATTAACTATGCCACTCCTATGAGAGATGTCAGCATTACGCGGACCCGCAGCAATGGTGCAACCCATGCATCGCTGAGTGGCAAGACCATCGAGGGCGAGAAGGTTACGTACACCGACCCGACGGATGGTAAGAAGAAAGAAATTCCGAATATTAAAACCTATGGTAAATCGCAGATTGTGTCACACAGTCTGGCCAAGATGTTGGCGCGCAAGGATTTGAGCAACGGCATGAAGGCGGCAGGCAAGTCCTACAAGAGCAGTGACTACTCAAGTAAGGTTAACTCTATTATGGATGCCTGCATGGCTGTCAAAGTATGTGATGACGGAAGCAAGAACCTGTATGACTACATTAGTTATGCCTACACGCATTACCTTGCAGGTGAGGACAGTGAGACCAAACCAAATTGGTTCAAACAGGCGGAGAAACGCCTGAAGAGCGGGTACCTGTTATCCGAGTGCTTGTACAATGTCAGTGGTCAGCTCAACGGGTTCGACCAGACCAAGGCAATGAACATCTGCCAGTACCTGTTCTTCCCGAACCAGTATGTCAAACGGTACGGTCTGAGCAGCAGCAGTCTTGCGTCGACCACCCTGAAGATTGCCACGCAGGGGCTGGATGCTATGAGCGACTCCATGTTCAAATCTTTGAACCAGTTCTACACCGATCTCATCACGTCTATCAGTTACGACAGCAACTACGCAAACGACAAGACGTTCACCATGAGCTCTAAAATGTAATTACTGGTTATAAAACCAAACTTAAAGGGACCCGCCGCTCGGCGGGTCTTTTTACACCCTTTTTGGGGTAGCCTCGCCACGTCTCAGCATCCCGGTAAACCCGCAGCTCCGCCACTCCTCAATATCTCAGTGAACCACACTTTTGCAGCTTCATTACCCAGAGTGAAACCTCAACCACAATGCGTAATGACCCCATCGGTGCCCCAGCCCCCAAAAACTGCCCCAAGGCACCTAATTTGGTGCCCCAACCCTGCTTAGAGCCCCTCAGGGCACCGAGCTCGCTGGCCTA
>CAYRKX010000012.1:14987-29653 GCA_964425185.1 uncultured Eubacteriales bacterium | reverse complement strand
ATTTGGTGCCCCAACCCTGCTTAGAGCCCCTCAGGGCACCGAGCTCGCTGGCCTATACCAACTTTAGATGCCGTAGAGATGCCGTAGGGTACTAAAAACAAGCCAATTTTGTGCTGCAATATCTCAGCAAGACAACTTCCGCGGTGCCCCGCATCCGCTCGGAGTCACCTAGGGCACCAAAACCGGTGCCCTGTACCTGCCTGGAACTGTTTAGGGCACCAAACCCGGTGCCCTGTACCTGCTCTGGACCACTCGGGGCACCGCCGCCCCAAGTACCCCTTATTCCGCAACTCCTAAGGGCACTCTTTCCAGCCGCCAAAGCCATAAAACTACCACCGTGCGGGGCGGCCGACTGCCGGGGAAAAGCGCGCCGGGCGGGGGCCCGCTGTCAAGGGCGCCGCAGGCGCTAGTCTCGACCCTTGACAGGGAGGGGAGAGCCCGGTGCGCCAGGCTGTTCGCCATCCGGCAGCCAGCACTCACGGCAGCTCACCACTATATAAACAAAAAACTTTCTCAACCCCTGCAACATTTCCAACCCCTTATACGTGTTTCTTTTAGAAGCCCCTCTTTGGCGTTATAATAACTTCAGACAATAAACCACCAAAGGAGCCACTACCATGTCCGACTACAACTTGGATGACAACCAGGTCATCGATAAAAATATTGCAGCATTCTATCAGCACCAGGACCAGGAGCATTTCGCCGGTCTCATGGATTGCTTAAGAGAGCGAATCGCCAGTAAGGCTGAGGTGCTGGTGCCCGTCACGTTCCCCGACCAGGAGTACCAGAAGTTCAAGATGGCCGGCGGCGATGACCAGGCTTTCGCAGCCTTCACCACGCTCGACCAGGCGGGCAAGGCTCCCGTTAACTGCCTGCAGTACCCGCTCACCGATGTGCTCAAAAAAGTCAGGGACACCGACGACGTTGTCGGTCTAGTGCTCAACCCGTACGGGGACCCGTTCGTGGTCACCAAGAAGATTATTGACATGTTCCAGGATCTCGAAGAGGAGAAGAGTAAGAGCGAAGTCCTGCTCGAGGTCGGCGACATTACCAAACTGCGCGTTGACGCCATAGTCAACGCGGCCAACAAGACCCTGCTCGGCGGCGGGGGAGTCGACGGTGCCATTCACCGTGCAGCCGGTCCGGAGCTTCTCAAGGAGTGCCGCAAACTCGGCGGGTGCGAGACCGGCGAGGCCAAGATTACGAAAGGCTACAACCTGCCCGCCAAATATGTCATTCACACTGTCGGCCCGGTCTACTCCGGCAAGGAGACTGACGCTATCAAACTGGCAGGCTGCTACACAAACAGCCTGAATCTTGCACGTAAGCACGACGTGCATAGTATTGCATTCCCGTGCATCTCTACTGGAGTGTATGGGTATCCTAAGGAAGACGCTGCCCGTGTGGCAATAACGGCAGTCGGTTCTTGGGCCTCCAAGAACAGCGACTACGCCCTGCAGATTATCCTCTGCTGCTACAACAAGGGCGATTCAGATATTTACAAACAAGTCATGAAACAAATGATGGAGGAAAACCAATGAAGAAATCTTACTGGGGCGCATTATTGGCGCTGCTCTTAGTGGGAACCATGCTGTTCGGCTGCGTTGCAGCAACAGCGGCGCCGGCCGGCAGCAAAACCGGGGCCGGCGCACCTGAAGCCGACACATCCGCTATGGCGCAGGCGTCTAACGAACTCAACTGGAAGCTGTACGACCAGCTGTTTTCCAAGAGCGACAACACGTTTTATTCGTCTTACAGCATCGAGTCCTGTTTTGCCATGATGGACGCCGGTGCAAAGAACAACACGAAGAAACAGATGGAACAGGTTCTTGGCATTAAGGACATAGATACGTTCCTGCAGCAGTACAACACGTACCGCTCCAAGGACCGTGCTGACACGTGCAAACTCAACGTGGCAAATGGCCTGTGGATTAACACCAACATTCTGGATAAGAACAGTGTGAACCAGCAGTACATCGCCAATATGCAGAAATACATGGGTGCCAAGGTTAAGGCCGAGCCGTTCACGTCTGCGACCGGCCGGGAGATTACTGCGTTTGTCAACAAGGCAACCGATGGCTTTATGCCGGACTATAAGTCCACGGTTAAGAATTCCAACGCCATGGATCTCCTGAACGCCATCTACTTCGACGGTAAGTGGAACACACCGTTCTCAACGGACAATACATACAAGCAGGACTTCTACGGGACGAAAAAGACCAAGAAGACTGACATGATGCATCTTTATGGCAAGCGGTTCCAGTACTACTCCGGCGCGAAGTTCCGTGCTGTGAACCTCCCATATAAGGGTGACATGGTCATGACGCTTATTCTTCCTACGGACAGCAGCTCCAAGAGCGTTGCGGACAGTTGGAAGAAGGTGCCGGCCAAGGAGCGGGATGCCTTCCTGACCAGTCTTGACCAGTCCGGCAGCAAGAAGATCACCGAGCTTGCACTGCCGAAATTCAAAGACGACATTACGGAAACCCGGCTGCCTGCAGTTATGCAGAAGCTTGGAATGACTGACGCGTTCAATGGCTCGGCCGACTTCTCGGGAATTGCGAAGAGTCTTTGCATTGAGAACGTCAATCACCGGGCGAAAGTGGAGGTCAATGAACAGGGCACCAAGGCTGCGGCGGTTACTGAGGCCAACATGATGATGACATCGGTAGCACCGGTCCGCGAAGAGATTATCAACTTTATCTGCGACCATCCGTTCCTGTACCTCATCCGTGACCGGACGAACGGGCTGGTTCTGTTTACAGGAGTTATGAATCAGATATGAAAATCCGATCCTTTCTTGCGGCGCTGATGGCCGTCATCATGTGTGCAGCGTGTGCCGGTCCCGCCTGGGCCGCCACTGCAAAGCAGAACGCCATGGCAAACGGTGTAAATCAGCTCAATTGGACCTTATTCGACGCGATGTACGGGAAGAAGAACTTATTCTATTCTCCGTACAGCATTGAGAGTGCGCTTGCACTGGCTGACGCCGGAGCGGGCGGAAACACGAAGAAGCAGATGGAGTCGGTCATGGGGGTCTCTAACCTGGACGACTTTCTGAAAGATTACAATACATACCGCACCAGGAAGCAGCCGGACAGCGCGAAACTGACGACGGCCAACGGGGTGTGGATTAACACGAACCAGATGGGCATGAACGACCTGCGCCGCGACTATCGGCGTACGGTACAGACCCAGATGGGAGCGACCGTTAAGGCGGAACCGTTCAGTGCCCTGACGTCTTCGGAGATAAGTCGGTGGGTCCGTCAGACGACGAACGGGTTCATCTCTGACTACAAACCTAGGGTCAGCAATGACAGTGTGGTCGACCTCATTAATGCAATCTATTTCTACGGTGAGTGGGCGAGCCCGTTTCAGGCAGCGTCGACTTACAAGCAGGCGTTCACTGGTGTGGACGGTGTGAAGAGAAACGTAGACATGATGCACCAGGGCGAGGGCTTTATGCGGTACTATGCGGACAAGCAGTTCCGCGGCTTGGAGCTGCCCTATAAGAACGGTGAGATTGTAATGGATGTTGTGCTGCCGGCGGGCGGCGCGCGTGAGGGCGCCGCACAGGATGGCGCCACGCCGCAGAGCACTGCAGGTGACGCAGCGAGCAGCAAGGCTGCGAGCACAACCAGGGGCGGATCTACCAAGGCGCGCAAGAGCGCGCCGAAGAGCAGGTACAAACTGGTGGCAGGCACCAAAGGCGCAAGCACAGGCGAGGGTGCCAGCGCGATTTCCGCCAGCGCTGCTACTGGCGCCGCCAATGCGGCTGCGTCTCTTGACGTTGCCAGCCAGTGGGCAAAACTCAGCCCGGCTAAGCGTACAGCTTTCCTGAGTGCTCTCGACCAGGCCGAGACGCAGCCCATCCGGGAGCTCGCCCTGCCGAAGTTCACCTTCGACAACACGCTGAACTCACTGCCAGACATCCTGCAAAAGGTCGGTATGACCGACGCGTTTGATCCCGCCAAAGCCAACTTTGACAACATGGCGCACGGCCTGTACCTCTCTGACATCCAGCACCGCGCCAAAATTCAGGTCGATGAGCAGGGGAGCAAAGCCGCCGCCGTCACCGAGATTGCCATGGAGCGGGCCATGCTGATGCCGCAGGGCAGCATCACCTTCCGCTGCGACCAGCCGTTCCTTTACTTCATTCGCGACAAGAACACCGGCATCGTTCTGTTCACGGGAGTTGTAAACGTGTTAAAATAAAATCAGCGAAATGCGAAGATCGGCGGAGCAATTCGCCGGTCTTTTTGCGTGTGGGCGGAACTGACAACAAGTGGATCGCCCGGGAGGAGGAGCCAATATGAAATTCAAAGACCTGGTTTTGAAAAACAGAAGCTACCGCGGGTTTGACCGCTCGCGCAAGGTGACACGCGAGGAGCTGCTGGAGATGGTGGACTGCGCGCGGCTGACGGCGTCGAGCGTGAATCAGCAGCCGTTGAAGTACTACCTGGCATATGACGAGGAGACCGTGGCAAAAATTCAGGCGGAGACGTACTGGGCGCGAGCGCTTCCCGACATGCATCTGCCGCACAAGGGGAAGGAGCCGACGGCGTTTATTGTCATCTGTCAGGACACGGATCTGGCGCCGAGCACCGTGCGGTTCCAGAAAGACGACGGCATTGTGGCGCAGACCATCCTGTTGGCGGCCACCGACATGGGACTCGGCGGGTGCATGATAGGCAACTTCAATTCGGGCAAGGTGCAGAAAACTTTAGGCCTCGCGGAGAACCTCGAGCCCGTCCTCATTGTGGCGATTGGCAAGCCGGACGAAACCGTCAAACTGGTCGACGTGGGGCCGGACGGCAGCACGGACTACTACCGTGACGCGGATGACGTGCATTACGTGCCGAAAAGAAAATTAAAAGATATAGTTATTGACTGACTGAGTGGCAGGGCGGCACCGTATGGCGCCGCTTTTTTTCGGCAGCCGGCCGCCAAACGCTGGGGTGGTTTTATGACTTTGGCAGTTGGAAAGGGTGTCTTAGGAGGTGCTGAATGAGGTGTGCTTGGTGGCGGCGGTGCCTTGAGTGGTTCTAGACGGGTGCTGGGCACCGATTTTGGTGCCCAGAGTGGCTGTGAGCGGGGGAGGGCACCGGTTTTGGTGCCCCAATTGGTCCTGTGAAGGTACGGGACACCGCAAAAGTTGTTCGGACAAGTCCTTACAGCCCCCAAATGGCTTATTTGGGGTACTCTCAGACGGTTAAAGCAGGTGTGGGATAGTCCGACTTGGTGTCCGGCAGGCTTCTTTTGTGTGGTGGGGTCCCTAATAGGGTGCCCTGGGTGTGTCTCCGCAGGTTGTGGGCACCGAATTGGGTGCCTTAAGGCATTATTCTGGGGGTTGGGGCCCCGGCGGGTTCATTGCGCATTGTTGTTGAAGTTTCACTCTGGGCAATGAAGCTGCAAAAGTGTGGTTCACTGGACCATGGTCAAGTACGTCGGCTCAGATGGTCAAGCATTTTGGACCAAAGAGCATTTCAGAGAAGGCATGGTCCAGTAATTGTGACTATGGAACCACATTTAGCATATATGGTCCACCTTGTCTACCTAGGATTTGCATTGGGACTCCGAAGGCGGCCGGGTCAGCAGAGGTAGAGTGGGGACTGTGCTGCCTCTCAATCGCCAGAAAAAATCATTTTAATTTTTCCTTGACAATCTAACCGAAACAAGGCATAATATAACCACAGAGAGTTAGCTAATGCTAACCAATGAAATCACCGGAGAGGGGGACGCCCAATGTCTCTCATTAACAAGGAAGTCAGTGACTTCACCGCCAAGTATTATCAGGACGACGATTTCCACACGCTGAAAAAGTCAGATCTGGAAGGAAAGTGGAGTGTGTTCTTCTTTTATCCGGCGGATTTCTCATTCGTTTGTCCGACAGAGCTTGCAGATTTGCAGGAGCTGTACCCGGAATTCCAGAAAGTCGGCTGTGAAATTTACTCCGTATCCTGTGATACCGAGTTTGTTCACATGGCCTGGCACGAGAATTCCAAGCGGATTTCTGAAATTACCTACCCCATGGTAGCGGATCCGACGCAGGCACTCGCCAAAGACTTTGAGGTCCTCATTGAGGACGAGGGTCAGGCAGAGCGCGGGACATTTATTATTGATCCCGACTGCAAAGTCGTTGCGTATGAAGTGAGTGCTGGCAATGTAGGACGGAATGCCGCAGAGCTGCTGAGAAAAGTTCAGGCCTGCCAGTTCGTTCGGGAGCACGGCAATGAAGTTTGCCCGGCCCGCTGGAAACCAGGTGCTGCGACGCTCAAACCGGGCGCCGACCTCGTCGGAAAACTTTAATTTTACCCATAGAAGCCTTCTAATTATGGCTTTCCTATAACCCATACCCATAGCAATTTGTAATGGCCGCCCTCCCAAAGGCGGCCATTCGCTATGTCTGAAAGATTTCCCGGGCGATCCAGCGGTGAGCCGCCGCTCAATTGACACTTGACGGGAAGCAGAAAAATAACTAAAATAATAGTCAGATTGCAGAAGACTGCATGAAGGGGTACACCACCTTGGGTGTAGGTCCTTCATGCAGTCTTTTCTTTTTTCGGGAGACGGCAGCCAGGGCGCTGCCAAAGAAACCGCGGAACAGCGGCTTCCCCTTAGCAGTGCCAGTGGCGAACGGCGCCGCCGGTGACGCAACACCGACGGACGCACAAAGGTTGGCGGCCGGAGCAGAACTTGCCGCTAGGCAGGTTCCCGTCCGGTGCCGCCCAGGCAAACTGCATGACACTGGTGACGCAACACCAGTGTGCGTACATGTGGTTCGGCTTTCTGGCCATGTCCGGACCACAGCGGCTCTCAGAGTCTGCGCAGCCACTCGGCCCGCCGTCTCCCATTTTCAAAACAATCAGGAGGCTGACATGCTGAAAATTAATGGAAAGTCCGTTCCCGAGGCGGCGGGTCAGACCCTTGGCGCCTATCTTGAGTCGGCTGGGTTACCCCACGACTCGATCGCCGTTGAGTGGAATGAAGAAATTCTCCCGAAGGAGAAATACGACACGACGGTGCTGCAGGACGGCGACGTCGTCGAAATTGTGACATTTATGGGTGGAGGTTGCTGACTATGGCAGACAAATTTGTACTCGGCGGGAAGGAATTCGATTCCCGCTTTATTTTAGGCTCCGGCAAATATTCCGTGGACCTCATTAAGGCCGCAGTGGAGAACGGCGGCGCACAGATCGTCACGCTCGCGGTTCGCCGGACCAACACCAAGAAACACGAAAACATTCTGGACTACATTCCGGACAATGTGACGCTCCTGCCGAACACCTCCGGCGCCCGGAACGCCGAAGAGGCGGTCCGCATTGCGAAACTGGCGCGCGAGCTCGGCTGCGGCAACTTCGTAAAAATTGAAATCATGAAGGATTCCAAGTACCTGCTGCCGGACAACAAGGAGACCATCCGCGCCACCGAAATGCTGGCGAACGACGGTTTCGTTGTCCTGCCGTACATGTACCCGGACCTGTACGCTGCGCGGGACCTCGTCAATGCCGGCGCTGCAGCAGTCATGCCCCTGGCGTCTCCAATCGGCTCGAACAAGGGCCTTGCTACCAAGGAGTTTATTCAAATTCTCATAGATGAAATTGACCTTCCCATCATTGTCGATGCAGGGATTGGCCGTCCGTCCCAGGCATGTGAAGCCATGGAGATGGGCGCCGCGGCCATCATGGCGAACACCGCTGTTGCCACCGCCGGTGATGTGCCGGCCATGGCCGGGGCCTTCAAGAAGGCCATCGAAGCCGGCCGTGAAGCGTACCTCGCAGGGCTCGGCCGCGTGCTGGAGCGCGGCGCCGCAGCGTCCGATCCACTTACCGGTTTCTTAAGAGACTAAGGGGAGGCGCAACACAATGGCTGAAAATGAAAACCAATTCTTTGTAGATTCCGACAAACTTTCGCCAAAGGCACTGGCGAAAAAGCACAAAATAGAACAGGATCCATCGTCACGGACGGACCCCATGAAGTACCTTCCGGACATGCAGGAAATTCCGCATGACATCATGGACAAGGTCCTCAGTGAGATGGAAGCGTATGACTACAACAAGTACACTGCTACCGACGTCCGTCGGGCACTGCAGCATGAGACCTGTTCTGTAGAGGACTTCAAGGCACTGTTGTCACCCGCTGCAGAACCGTTCCTGGAACAGATGGCAGCACGCGCTAAGATGGAGACCAGCAAGCACTTCGGTAACACGGTTTACTTGTTCACTCCTCTGTACATTGCCAACTACTGCAACAACTACTGCATTTACTGTGGATTTAATATTTACAATGATATTGAGCGGAAACAGCTGAATCGCGAGGAAATAGAACACGAGATGAAGGTCATAGCAGACTCCGGCATGGAGGAAATCCTCATTCTGACCGGGGAGAGCAAGACCAAGAGTGACGTGCACTATATTGGCGAGGCCTGCAAGCTTGCGAGCAAGTACTTCAAGAATGTCGGCCTGGAAGTGTATCCGGTAAACGTCGATGACTACAAGTATCTGCATGAATGCGGTGCCGACTATGTCACGGTCTTCCAGGAGACATACGATGCTGTCAAGTATGAGACGCTGCACCTTATGGGACACAAACGGGTATTTCCGTACCGGTTCGAGGCACAGGAGCGTGCCATCCTCGGAGGCATGCGCGGAGTCGGCTTCTCGGCACTGCTCGGACTGTCTGACTTCCACAAGGATGCCCTGGCTACGGCGCTGCATGTGTACTATCTCCAGAGAAAGTATCCCTGGGTAGAGTATTCCCTGTCATGTCCGCGGCTGCGTCCTATTATTAACAACGAGGCGATTAACCCCCTGGATGTACACGAAAAGCAGCTCTGTCAGATCCTCTGCGCGTACCGTATCTTCCTGCCATATGTTGGCATTACGGTCTCGTCCCGTGAGTCTAAGACTTTCCGGAACGGCATAGCCAAGATCTGCGCCACCAAGATTTCCGCAGGTGTATCCACGGGAATTGGTGACCATGAGAGCAAGTACACTGGCAAACAGGAAGAGGACACCGGCGATGAACAGTTTGAGATTGCAGACACCCGCAGCTTCCATCAAATGTATGACGACATGTCCGACGAGGGTCTTCAGCCTGTACTAAATGATTACGTCTATGTGGGCTAAAATTTGGTAGAATTATCTCTTGCAAGTCAGGGAAAATAAGCTTACACTAAGTTCAACCTGAAAAGAGGAGGTATTTAGTATGAATAAAGCCTTAAAGTCCAACGTGCTGTTTTTTGTATGCACAGAGGGTATCGCCACCAGCGTGGTTGGCGCTAAAGCCCTGAAAGATGTTCTTGTTGCCCATGGACTTTCCGATGTAAGAGTGCGCCACATCCAGACTTCGTGGCTCCCGAAAGACGCTCAGTTAGTTGTTTGTCATAAGAATCTTGTAGAAGACGTAAAGAAAAAAGCTCCCGAGGCTTATGTTGTCGGAGTTACCGACTTCATGAAGGCTCCTGAGTATGAGGAACTTGCCAATGAATTGGCAGAGGCCAGAAAATAAACACAATTTGTATTACCAACCGGCATCTGTGTGACAGGCCGGTGGAAGATCAAGTGGAGCGGGTGTTGACTGCGTTTGGCGCGGTCAGCGCCCGTTCGGTTGTCCGGCCAAGTGGGTCGGAACAGGCCGAACTTTGCGCTGTGATTCTTCGCGAAAAGGACCTGCCAGAGGCCGAATACTACCAGATGTTGTGTAAAGTCAAAAGCCTTTGCAGCAACACTGGAGTTTTACTGATTTCACATACCTACGTTGATGCTGCGCTCTCCGCAGGTGTAGGAGCCATCCACCTGCCTATGCCGGTGCTCCGAAAAACACCACAAGACAAATTGAGACAGTTTTCGGTTGTCGGCGCGTCCGCCCACTCGGTTTTGGAGGCCGAAGAAGCGGTCCAACTGGGGGCAGCTTACGTTACCGCGAGTCATATATTCCCGACAGACTGTAAGAAAGACCTGCCGCCCCGCGGACTGAATTTCCTAACCGAGGTGTGCGGCGCTGTCTCCATCCCAGTCTACGCACTGGGTGGCATTAACTTCGTCAATGCCCCGTCGTGCATCGCCGCCGGCGCCGCCGGTGTCTGCATGATGTCCGAATTTATGAAAATCTGAATGCACGTCGAAGATGCGTGCCTGTGAGAACCGCCGGGCGGGCGACCGCATGACCGACGGCCTCAACGCCCTCATTAAAAAGTACGGCCTCCCGTTTGCCGCGTACAACCAGGGATCCGTCTGCCATCTCGAGTGCGCGGGCGCCATGGCGAATGGACTGGTTACCCTTGGCGGCAGCCGGCTGTACACCTCTCTTGCAGACACCGACGACATAGTCGACGAGGCTCTGCGCCGCTTCGAAAACATTTTCCAGCATGTGAAGAAGACAGACAAGGGCATCCGCCGCCCGCTGTGTCAGCAGCTCACCCGCAAGAAAAAATAAGCGTAAAACAAAAGAGACTCGGGAAACCGGGTCTCTTTTGTTCTGTCTGCGATTCAGTTGTTCACGCCTTAAACGCCCGCATTAAATCATCAAAATACAAATCTACACGCTTTTTAATCCACGCAAAGTCGGCCTCTTCGAGGTCGAGCCAGCGGAACTGGGCGGTAAAATACAGGCCCAGGACAGCGTCAACAATGCGTTCAATGTTTTCATCTTTCTTATAAATGCCGGTATCCTGGCACTCTTTGATGAGGTCATAGAAGATGCTGACCATCTCTCTGCCGCAATTATACAGCGTGCTGGTCTTGTCGGAGCTCAGATAGGTAATGCGGCGGGCGAGGGAAGGGTACTTGGCATGGTAGCTGACCAGAGATTCAATGGCTACACGCAGCTTCTCTTCTGCGTTCATGCCAGCGCACTCCTCGGAGTTGAGCTTCTCCCGAAGCATGTCCACAGTGTCATCAATGGTGCCGACCAGAAGGCTCTCCTTATTGGGGAAATAGTTGTAGACGGTTGCTTTGGACACTCCGGCTTTCTCGGCGATGTCCTTCATCATGGTCTCGTTGTAGCCCTTTTTGGTAAAGAGCTGACGGGATGCCTTGAGAATCTGGTACCGGCTCATGATTTTATTGGCTTCACGTTTGGGAAGATTGCTTAATTCCATGTTTTAGCTCCTGCAATAGATTGGACCTATTATAACGTTAAATTACCCAATCATAAAGACAAAGTTTTGGAAATATGTACAAAGAAAACAGAATAGGGAGAAAGGAGCGGAACAGGCTCCGGAAGACTGGTGGGAGTACAGGACGGGCATGTGTATTGAGGACAGTATTGCAGACATGAGTATGGTAAAGGCATCGCAGGTGGAGGCCGAGGAGCAGGCAGTCGTGGTGAAGAAGCTGGCGGCAGCGCAAGCCGCCGAAACGACAGAGGCGACCTGCCGACCCGATAGCCAGATGGAAGAGATAGCACTGCTGCCGGCGCCTGACATAGATGCTGCTGCCATAAAGGGGCTTGACATAGTCTTAAACTATATCAAGCCCCAAAAAATATGAATTTGTTTCTACCCTACGGGAATGGTATGATTTGTTCATCAGGGCGGGCGTAAGACGCAGGCGCTGGCTGTTCTGCGGCACCACGACCCCTGAATCGCCCATAAAAACAATAAATTTACATAGCAAAGAAGGTATACCCATGAAAATTACAGCACCACAGAGAGCGGACGTCGTCGGCTCCTTCCTCCGCCCGGACTATCTCCGCAAGGCGCGCGCCGCGTTCGAGGCCGGCAATCTGTCTGCCGAAGAGCTCAAAGCCACCGAGGACAAGGCCATCCGTGACCTCGTTGAAAAGGAAAAAGCCGCCGGTCTCCACGTCCTGACCGATGGCGAGTTCCGCCGCCTGACCTGGCATCTCGACTTCATGTGGAATATCGACGGCGTGAAGCGCGTCAAGTCGGAGACAGGCAACACCAGCTTTAACGGTGAAGCCGCGGCGATTGACGATGTTACCCTTACCGGCAAACTGTCCGTCCACAACCATCCTTTCATTGAACATTTCAAATTTGTCAATGATCTTACCGATGAGAATACGACAGCCAAATTAACCGTCCCCGCACCGGGCCAGTTCTATGCACAGTTCACCGGACGCCAGGAGCTGCAGAATACGCTCAGCATTTACGGAACACAGGAAGCTTTCGCCGATGACGTAGTGAAAGCGTACGGTGAGTTCATTCAGGAGTTCTATGCTGCCGGCGGCCGGATTCTTCAGTTTGATGACTGCACCTGGGGCGGATTTGTCAATCCGGCAGCCACGCTGGACCTGACCGGTCTGACTGCCGAGCAGCTTCCGGCTTATGAGGAGCTGCTTGTAGGCATTGACAATCAGATTATTGCAAATGCTCCGGATGATCTGGTCATTAACACTCACGTTTGCCGCGGAAACTATCATTCTACGTTCTTCAGCAGCGGTGCGTACGACTCGGTTGAGAAACCGCTGTTCGGTGAGGAGAATGTCAACGCTTACTACCTTGAGTATGATGATGAGCGCTCCGGTGGATTCGAGCCGCTGAAGTACGTGTCCGGCGACAAGAAGGTCGTTCTCGGATTAATTACTACAAAACGTCCGGAACTGGAAGATAAAGATGCCGTGATTGCACGGATTCACGAAGCTTCCAAATATGTACCGCTGGATCGCCTGTACTTGTCCCCGCAGTGCGGTTTCGCTTCGTGCGAAATTGGCAACAAGCTGACCGAGGAGGAGCAGTGGGCGAAGGTCCGGCTCGTCGTGGAGATTGCGAAGGAAGTGTGGGGCTGAGCGCTAGCGGCGCTCGGTTGCGCGGTGCCCCCCCCGGCGCGCCTGGTGCTGGGGGTGAAAGCCAGCTGCGTACGGCGCACCGGCTTGCTTGAGGCTAGACGCGCAAGTTACCTGCGGAGAGACCGAAAGGCACGTAGTTATGCGTTTCTTCGCAAACTTGCGAAAATACGTTTCAGCTAGGCAGGAGGCTGATTTTAGGGTAGGATGGTGGTGCACATTTAACCACCAAGCCCTTTGGAAAACTCTAGGCGAATTGAATAAAATCTTTCCAAGAGATGTGCTACACAAATTATATTTGCGTCGTACATCTCTCTTTTTTGACTCTTTTTTAGGATGGCAGAAGAATCTTTGGAAACCGTCCTCGAGCACGGTCTGTAAGATACCCACAAAAATTCCAAAATCTTTCCAGGGGCGCCGTAAAACCAAGGAGGCACATGGATTACTATCATTCTATTTTGGACATCATGAACTTTTTAATAACGGAGGCAGAAAACGCTGCAGTTAGAATGCAAAAGCTCCCCAATGGGGAGCTGAAAAAATACAAAAATGGGGAATATTTTAAATATTTCTGGAAGCTTCCGGACACTCCGCTGGTTTATCTGCCAACTTCCAAACATCGGTGGATAGAGCCGCTTGCGGAAAATACATATTGGCAAAAGTACATCGCTTTTTTGGAAGACTCCAGAAATTTCCTGCAGGAATTTCTAAAACGCCACGCATCCTGGCTGGAACAAAAGGGAATGTTGTTTAATGACTTCAATTTCCTGGAAAACTGCCTGGCTCAGCCGTCTGCCCTGGACCGGGAATTAAAACTTTGGGAAAATGCTCCGTATGACCAGTGCCCATACTATCCGGAACAAAAGCGTGTAGAAGGTGCAAAAGGAATCATGATGCGATCCAAAGGAGAAGGTGGAATTTCGTATGGACTTCTCAACGATGGAGAGCGATTCCACTATGAGCAGCTTTGGAAGTTTCCAGAGTGTGACATTTATCCGGACTTTACGATCCGTCATCCGAAAACTGGCGAGTTTATCATCTGGGAACATTTTGGCCTCATGGATAAACCATCGTATATTCAAGATACCATTCACAAGTTGAAAGTATATGAGGCCAACGGATTCTGCCCAGAGAACAACCTGATTGTTACGTTTGAGGACAGAACCCATCCGTTGTCTCAGCGCCGGATCATGAATGAAATTGAATATTTCTTTCATTGAAGCGACGGGGAGAGCTGTTGGAAAGACCTGTGGAGAACGACGGGAAGAACTGGGCGAACGACGGGAAGAACGCTGGAAAGATTTGTTGGTTTTTCAAGATTCCTTTCCAAAAAATGTGCTACATATTGAGCAAATCTGAAGCATAACCGGCGAATTTGTCACTTCTCTCGGAGATTGACGGCTATTTTGGAAACCGTTCTCGAGCCCAGCTTGTAAGATACCCAGGAAAACCTGGAAATCTTTCCAAACGGCTGAAACTGAGCGCCACCTAGCACAGCTGAAACTGAGCGCACCACCGCACTCATTCCGTCCCACCGTACTCCACCGCAATCTCGGCCACCGCTTGGCGCATGTCCGCCACGACCGTTGCCGGTCCCGTAATCCGCACTTTGCTGCCCAGGGCAAAAATCCATCCCAGAAACTGCCGGCTCGGTACCACGTCCAGATGGGCGATGAAGTGGTCATCATCAACCGGCATAATCCAAATATCCTGACCAAAGCGATCTATAAATACACCGGCCATATCATTCGACGCCTCGACGGTGACAGTGGTTTTGTCTCCGCCGTACATGCCGACGAGACTCTTGGTGTATTTGGCGGTATCGAAGTCCTTGAACTTGTCGAGGCCGTCGCGCGGCTTGTCGACTATCTGGAGGTCTTTCATTTTGTCCACGCGGAAGTGCTTAATGGCGCCGGCGG
>CAYRKX010000012.1:2992-14887 GCA_964425185.1 uncultured Eubacteriales bacterium | reverse complement strand
GCGCCGGCGGCGCTCTCATATCCTACCAGATAATAATATTCGTCATCCCACACCAGGCACCACGGGCTCACGTGGTACAGCGCGCCGCCGCGGCGCAGGACCTGTTCCTTTTTGACGTTCCACTGGAAGTAGTGGAATGTAATCTGGCGGTTGCTGCCAATGGCCGAGTAAATTTCATCCACATTGTAGTAAATCGACTTGTTCGGCGTCTTTACACGCCCTGCAATGATCACCTGCCGCTGCAGCTGCGTCGCCTCGTGCCGGCTGACCAGGTGTTCCAACTTGTGAATAAGCATGTCCGACTTCCGGTCTGTAATAAACTTTGCTGCCTGTACCGAGTCCACCAGCAGCTTCAGCTCCGGCAGTTCAAACAGACGCTGGCCCATGTGGTAGTACGTATTGCGGCCCTCCTTCACGGTCACAATCTCTAACCCGTTCATCTTGTTGAGCTCTGCAAAGTCCAGGTACAGTGTTTTCCGGTCGGCATGGATTCCATAGTCCTCCAGCCGGTCAATAATCTGCGGCATGGTCAACATATGGTCTTCGTCTGTCTCCTCCGAAAAAATCTTCAGCAAATACAGGAGTTTCAACTTTTGATTCTCAGATTTTGCCATAACCTGTTCCTCCTGTTTTCAGTATACCAGACCAGTGATAGAATAAGTACGAATACTATTAAGGAAGTGTTGCGCTATGATGTGGCTGATCTTCGCCATTGGGTCTGCGGTGTTCGCCGCTCTGACCACCATCCTCGCCAAAGTTGGAATTCAGAACGTGGACTCCAACCTCGGCACCGCCATTCGTACGTCAGTCGTCCTTCTCATGGCCTGGGGCATGGTCTTCATTACCCATGCTCAGCAGGGAATTCACAGCATTGACAAGAAGAGCTGGCTGTTTCTCATCCTGTCCGGTCTTGCAACCGGCGCCTCCTGGCTCTGCTACTACAAGGCTCTGCAGATGGGGGAGGCTTCCAAGGTCGTCCCCGTCGATAAGATGAGCACGGTCCTCACGCTTATCCTCGCGTTCGTCTTCCTGCACGAGCCTTTTGACACTAAGTCCCTCATCGGCATGCTGCTCCTCACCGCGGGAACCATCATTATGGTCATTTGACGGGCGATTCACCCACCTGAATACCCAATAAGCCATCTTATCTGAAAACTGCCTGGCAGGCGGCGCTTGTCCGCCTGCCGGGCAGTTCTGCGTTTTTGACGGCGTTTTCCGACAAAACAGGTCAAAATGCATAATAATCGAACAAAATCATATAATAACGACACTCTATAGACAACAGACTCATTTTGTAAAATTTAATGTTAAGAAATTGTCAAAATAATTATGCAGGCCTACAAAATTTGTGCACCCTGCATAAAAAGTGAGGACGCTCTTTGTCGGAACGTGCTACGATGGCATTGGGTTATAACGAAAGGAGGCTGTTATCTTGAAAGACTTAAAACACCTTATTGAATACGAAGACCTGCTCCAGGATGCCCACAACGACCTTGTACGAAAAGGCCGTGAGGACGGAAATCGGGCACTGGGGTACACATGCTACTACGTACCAGAGGTACTTCTGGATCTTCCGGGATGTTTCTCGGTAAGACTGCGTGCACCGAAAAGTACATCGCCGGAGATGGCAACATACTATATGACCAACCGGACCTGCATGTATGGTCGCTGTCTTCTGGAACGGGCGCTGGAGGGCGGCTATAATTTCCTGGATGCCGATTTTGCGGCGGAGAGCTGCACCGTCACCACACGGTTCCAGGAGCATTTCCAGATGTTGGATCTCGTCGACAATCCGGACTTCTTCTGTGAGTTCATGGATGTACCGTTTAAGAAAGACGAGAACGCCATTGACCATTATTCCAAACAGCTGCGCTACCATGTCCTGGACAAGCTGGAAGAGCATTTCGGCATTGATACCTCGGATGAGGCGCTCCGGAAAGCCATTGAGCAGCACAACGAGGTCAGCCGCGTCATTACCGAGATTGGAAATTACCGCAAGCTGGATCAGCCGACCATTACGGGATTTGAATTTGCACTGTGCCAGCTTGTCAGCCTGACCTGCCCGAAGTATCTCATTCTGCCAATGCTGAAGGAGACGTTGGAGGATCTCAAGACGCGCAAGCCGGATGCGAAACCGAATTACCGCATTAAAGTCCTAGTCTGTGGGTCTGAGGATGACGATCCGTACTTTACGAAACTTATTGAGGACTGCGGTGCGCTGGTTGTTGCCGACCGTTACTGCTATGGCTCCTTCCCTGGACGGGAAATTATTGACGTCAGACCAGATGAGACGCCGCTGCATGCGATTGCCAGAAGTTATCTTCAGAGCAGCCAGTGCGCGCGGTTCATGGAACAGAAGGTCATGCGGCAGAGGAAGCAGTACCTCGCTGACCTGGCAGCGGAGTACCATGCCGACGGCATTATCATTGAGCAGATGAAATTCTGCGAGTACTGGAGCTATGAGCGCATGATAGATACAATCATCCTGCAGCGCGACTTCGGCTACCCGACCTGCTCCATTGAGAAAGAGTATGTCAACAACGCATCCGGACAGCTGCGGACGCGGTTCCAGGCGTTCATTGAGAATGTCGAGTTCAAGAAACTGCAAGACCGGAAGGAGGGCGTCGGAGCATGAAAAAGCCGGATAAGAAGAAATTCAGGGAAGAGCTGAGAAAGTGGGGCATTGAGAAGCCCGACCTCTCAAAGATAGACTGGAAGCACCCCAAAAAGCTTGCGCATGACTTCTGGTATGGCAAGGATCACGAGGACCGGCGATTGGGGGATCTTTACATCCAGCCGACCGGTCTCTACAAGCACCGCGAGTGGCGGGGAGTCAAGGACACCTTTTATTATTTCAACATGGTGTGGCTGTACAACTACATTCACATGGTAGGAGATATTTTGAAAGCCGACGATCCGCTGTCGTTCTTCAAGGGACTGTGGCGCTACCGCTGGCTGGGACAGACCTACATTCCGGTGCTGCACTGGTTCGACCGCGGTATGGAAGGTGCTCGCGGCGAGGCCCTGCGGGCTTCCGCATGGCACTACCGCGGCATGGTCTCGGAGACTATCCGCCAGTTCATGAGAATGTTTGCGTGTGACACGAAGCTGCACGACGGAAAAGAAAACGACCTGTGGCACCACACGCTGGGACACAACGAGACAGTTTCCGGCAGTGTGTTCTACCCGTTCCGGGATCAGATGGACGATGTGCCGCTGGAGATGATTCCATACTTTGTCACGGTTCACGTAAATTCGGACACGGTCCTAAACTACATTGATGCCATTGAGGTGCTCGGGCTTCCATCGGACCCATGTCCGATGTGCCAGGCCGAGTCCGGCATTGGAGTTATGGACGACTATCCGGACTACAGCCCCATTATGATTACGACCAATGAGGCGTGCGACGGCTCGGTTGCGACATCTATTATTCAGGACTGGTTCCTGAATCGTCCGTTGTATTCGCTGCCGCAGCCCATGCGGTACGACGACCCGCTGGTACTGGAGAACGCCAAGAAAGACCTTGAGGGCGCGTGGAAGTTTATTGAGGATCAGACCGGTGCGAAGTTCGACTGGGATTCGCTGGTCAAATATGCCAAGGGCCAGAATGAATCACTGAAATTCGAGCGTGAGAAATGGGAAGTTGCCGCACAGACTGATTACTATCCGGTCAACGGTGTAGCGCAGTCCCTGTACCGCATTTATTATTCACAGGATGGCGACCGGAAGATCTGGCACGACGTGGACAAACATGTCGAGAAGATTGTCAACATCTGCGTCAACAAGCAGATTAACTCGTTCCCGAAGACGCGGCACCGTGTCATTGCGTGGTCCTGCGCACCGATGTTCTATTCGTACTGGTCCACGTGGGCGTATAACTGCTGGGGCCTCAATGTCATTATGAACATGGACTCCCTGATGTTTAACAAGGAGATCCGCACAGACACGTATGACCATGCGCTGTCCGACCTTGCGGTGTACAACATGATGGCGCCTATGCGCACCATGGCTGTCGGCGGTCAGGAGCATATCTTCGAGCTGTGGGAGTATATGGAAAAATTCAACTGCGATATGGTTATGATGTATGACCAGATTCAGTGTAAGGGCATGCAGGGCATCCACGGAATGTTCGAGGAAGAATTCCGCAAGCGCGATATCCACGCGATTTGGTTTCCGCACGCACTGCCGGATAAACGCACGGTCTCAAAACAGGAGATTCGGCGCTGCATTAACGACTATATGATCAATGTCATGCATGAAGAACCGTTAGACCCGTCGTTGGTCGATTTCGACGACTCAGGGTCCTGGTAAACCGGAGGACGACTATGGATAAGTTTTGGAAACATTTTAAAAAGTTCTTAGGGGCCGCGAGCGGTCTGTACGGGCTGCTGTTCCTGGTCTTCTATTTTGACCTGGACGGAAAACTCCTGTACTACGTCTATGAGCCCTGGATTCAGAAGCATTACGATAACATTAAGGACCGGAGGGACATTACGGATATCCCGTATGGGATGCCGAAGGATGAGTAATGCGTGCGGCGGGGCGAAAGCTGCGCCGCTGGGCGCACCCTGAGGCGAGACCGGCCGGGGCTCGCACTTGCACAGGCGTGCCTCGCTGGGAGCGCACAGGTCCTGAATGATGCAAAGTGAATGTGCTGGTAGAACCGTGTGGTGGCGGTTCTGTTTTATGGCGACCGCAGCTTCCTGGAGAGCTGCGGCCGCTTTGCATGCTGCTGGGGTGTTTTTGGAGTGGTTTTTTGAATGCTCATAGATGTGTGTCACTTCCCGTTGGCTGGTTTGACCAGAGAACTGCTTATATGTTGTTTCAAAACCATTTTTTAACAGCCCACAATGTCACACCTGTGACATTTTTGCCCCTCCCGGGCGGCGAAATAAAGTGCCCTTAAAACTCCCTCGGGCTGCTGGGGGAATCTGGACGAAGGGTATCAGGATTGGAATGAGGTGTAGGAGAGGCCGCGCGCAGGTGCCCCACGAAGTTGACAGAAAAAGAAGGTAGGAGGGCACGGGTCGTCCTTGTCCGCAGAGTTTGAACAAAATTTGGGCACGCTTTTTTGCTTTCATTGTTGACAAATACCCCATGGGGGTATATATTGTAGACAGCAAAATACCCCATGGGGGTATTTGAAAGGGAGCTGCAGCAGAGGTTCGGATGCCACTCGCCAGCCAGGAAACGCCAGCTAGCCACGCGGCACTAGTTAGCCACGCGGCACCTGCCAGCCGGCTCCCAGTCAACAACCACCAAAGGAGAATCACCATGAAAGACAACATTCTCGAAGTCACAGACCTCCAAAAGACCTTTCATCAAAAGAACGGCTCCGAAGTCCGCGCAGTTAAAGGTATCTCATTCAACGTGCAGCGCGGCGAGATCTTCGGCTTTCTTGGGCCGAACGGCGCCGGGAAAAGTACCACTATCAAAATGCTCACCACGGGTTTAAAGGCCGATGGCGGAAAGATCAGGCTGGACGGCGTGTCGGTCATTGACCAGCCGGAATGTGCGCGGGCGAAGATCGGCGTTGTTGCGCAGCACAACAACCTCGACCGCAGCCTGACCGCCCGTGAGAATCTGCTCTTTCATGCAAGATATTTCGGTATGGACAAAAAGATCGCCGAAGAGAAGGCAGATGACTACCTCGAAAAGTTCGGTCTGGCTGACCGTCAGAACGACTATGTCAGCACTTACTCCGGCGGTATGGCACAGCGCCTCAAGATAGCCCGTGCCATGATGCACACACCAGATATTTTATTCCTCGACGAGCCCACCACTGGACTGGATCCCAATTACCGCGAAATATTGTGGGAGCAGATGCTGGAACTGAATCGCCAGGGGACCACAATATTTTTGACCACACACTACATGGAAGAACCGGAGCGCTTCTGCCATAACATTGCAATCGTGGCGGGCGGTGAGCTGAAAGCCATGGGCACGTCGGACGAACTCAAAGCCATGATTCCATCCCGTAACATTGTTTCCCTCAAGCTCGACCGGCTCAGCGATTCGCTGGCTGCGGACGCCCTCAAACTCGGAACCGTCGAACAGGCCAAAGTCCAGAACGGAATGCTGCAGTTGTACATGAAGGACGGACAACCGGACTTTGACCGCATTATCCGTTGGACAGAAGATGAGGGGCGTACGTTGCAGAACATCAGTCTCAGTACAAGTACATTGGACGACGTGTTCCTGTATTTGACCGGCAGCGCTATGAACGCGGCACAGTGAAAGGAGAAAATATCATGAGTAAGAATAAAGTATCCAGCCAGGCGTTTTGGGCCATGGTCCAGCGCGACCTGATTGCCCAGTGGCGCGACAAGTGGGAGTTTGTCTTTCGGGTTGCCATGCTGCCGTTCATTCTGATTCTTGTATACGGGTTCGTCCTGCCGCACATTGGCATGCTTCCCGAGACGTTCCCGACTCAGATGTTTGCCGGCATGATCGGTATGAGTATTTTAATTACCGGTATACACGGCACGGCCATCCCGTTCACCATGGATTTCAACAATATGCACGAAATTGAAGACCGCCTGCAGGCTCCGGTGTCTGCCAACCTGGTGGCGTTTGCCAAGATGCTGGTCGGCATTATTGAGGCGTTCATCGGCGGCATTCTCGTGCTTCCAATTTCGCTCATCTTCATGGGCACCCGCATTCATCTCTCCATGACTGCGGGTAAGGTGCCGCTTCTCATTTTGGTTCTTATCCTTATTGCCCTTGCGTCGGCAACGCTGGGACTTCTTGTTGGCACCATTATTAAGCCGATGCAGATTGCCGCCATGTTCCCCGGTTTCCTGATGCCCGTTGTCTTTACTGGCGCCATCTTCTTCTCCTGGAAGAGCCTGTCACCGGTTCCGGTCTTTAAATATATAGTTCTCATCAACCCGCTGGTATACGCGAACGAAGCGCTCCGCTACTGTATGACCCCGCAGATTGACAGCATGCCGATCTGGGCGAGCCTGCTCGGTCTTGTCGCCGCCATCCTCATTATGGGTTACTTCGGCTTCAAACGCTTCCACCGTATGGCTACGGGCGATGTAAAATAACGGAAAATCAAAACGCATTTCCAAGCAAAAGAAAGGGGCAGGCGCTCTGCGAGCACCTGCCCCTTTTTAGTTGCTTTTAAATATACTTCCCGGTCAGGCTGTCTTGGCACGCGCGGACTTCGTCGGGGGTTCCCTCTACGACAATCCGACCGCCTTCTTCGCCGCCGCCCGGTCCCATGTCGACCAGGTAGTCCGCGTTGCGGATGACATCGAGGTCGTGTTCAATGACTATGACAGTGGCTCCGTTGTCTATCAGGGACTGGAAGACCCTGAGAAGGGTGCGGACATCCTGCGGGTGCAGGCCGATGGTGGGCTCGTCGAAGACGAAGACCGAGTCGGTCTGCCCCTTGCCCATTTCACTGGCCAGTTTCAGTCTCTGCGCCTCACCGCCCGACAGTCCAGGAGTTTCTTCGCCCAGTGTCAGATAACCGAGCCCCAGGTCATGTAAGACCTGTAAGCGCTTCTGCAGTAAGGACAAGCCCTTGCATGCATTCAAAACTTCATCGACACTCATGTTCATAAGGTCTGGGAGGCTATAGTCGTTGCCATCCTTGGCGCGGCGCAGTACTTTGTACGCGTCACGACTGTATCGCGAACCGTGGCAGTCAGGACAGGTAATGTCCACGTCAGGGAGAAACTGGACGTCCAGGGAGATCTGGCCTGTGCCATCGCAGGTGGGGCAGCGCAGCTTGCCCGTGTTGTATGAGAAGTCTCCGGCCTTGTACCCGTATGTCTTGGCCGATTTAGTTCTGGCGTAAACCTTGCGCAGCTCATTGTGAACACCGGCATAGGTGGCTACGGTAGAACGGACGTTGATGCCAATAGGGGTTGCGTCAATCAACTTCACCTGGGAGATTCCCTCCGCGTCAATACTGCGGACGTGAGACGGGAGAGCCTCCTCCTTGATGTGCGCGTTCAGGGCCGGAATGAGGCTTTCCAGTACCATGGTGGTCTTGCCGGAGCCGGACACGCCGGTAACCACGGTCAGACGTCCCATGGGAATCTTTACATCAAGGGGATGTACAGTGTGAATGTCACTGGTCTCCATGTGGATGGTTCCCTTGGAAAACATGTCAGCGGTGTCAGTCACGGGACGTGTGCGGGACTCGTAGTTATCCGCCAGGTACGGGCCGATAACAGAGTTCTTATTTCCAATGACGTCTGGTATACTGCCTTGCGCAATGATGGTGCCGCCGTCGGCGCCGGCACCACGCCCCATCTCCACCATGTAATCCGCATGCTTCAGCACCTGTGTGTCATGGTCAACCAGGATAATGGAGTTACCGTCTGCCGCTAAGTCGTCCATGACCCCCGTCAGTCCCTTCAGGTTGTGCGGGTGCAGCCCTATGGACGGTTCATCCAGCACATACAGGACTCCGGTGGTGCGGTTTCGCACCGCACGCGCCAGCTGCACCCGCTGCCGCTCGCCGGTAGACAGCGTAGATGCCGCACGGTCCAGCGACAGGTAGCCGAGTCCCAGGTCCATGAGCCGCCGTGAGGTGTCGAGGAACGACTCGCATATGTTCGCGGCCATGGGGCGCATGTCCTCCGGTAGAGAGTCCGGCACAGCTTTAACCCACGGGATGAGCTCAGACAGAGTCATAGCGGTAGCTTCATCCAGACCAATGCCGCACAGACGTGGAGCCCGTGCCGCGTCAGAGAGACGGCTTCCATGGCAGTCCGGGCAGTCATCGTCCTTGAGATACTTCTCCAGACGTTTCATGCCCTTTTCATCCTTGACTTTGGCCAGGGAGTTTTTGACAGAGTTGACGGCACTGTAGTAGTTGAAGTCCATCTCGGCTGGCTCTAAAGTTTTGGGATTCACGTAGTGGACGTGGTGCTTCTTGAGCTCACCGTGGTACACAATTTCCTTCTCTTCGGGAGTGAGGTCCCGGAATGGCACATCAGTGCGGACACCCATGTCACGGACTATGTCAATCATGAGCTTCCACATCAGGGTGCCCCAGACTACAACCGCCCCTTCGTCGATGGTCTTGGAGTCGTCGGGCACGAGAGCCGCCTCATTGACAGTATGGACTATGCCGGTACCGTTGCATGTGGGGCACGCACCTCTGCTGTTGAACGCAAGATCTTCTGCTCCAGGACCGTAAAACTTTTCACCGCATACCGGACAGGTAATCTCCTGCATTGCGGCCACTTTTAGGGATGGAGGACAGTAATGCCCGTTCGGACAGCGGTGGCTGGCGAGGCGGGAGAACATTAATCGCAAGGAGTTTAAGAGCTCGGACATGGTGCCGAAGGTGCTGCGGATGCCGGGGACACCGGGGCGCTGCCGCAGGGCGAGGGCTGCAGGGACGTAACGCACGTCATCTACGTCGGCACGCTCTGCCTGAGTCATGCGGCGACGGGTATACGTGGACAGAGATTCCAGGTACCGCCGCGAGCCTTCGGCGTACAGTACACCCAGGGCAAGAGATGATTTCCCTGAGCCGGACACTCCGGCAATGCTGACAATCTCATTCAGGGGAATGTCAACATTGATGTTCTTTAAGTTGTGCACCTTAGCGCCGCGCACCTGCATGGCACGGGGAAGGTTCTTATGTGTGTCTGCCATAGTGTTCGCCTCTCTGTTTACTATAGCTTTATTATACTGTATTGACAGGGATGTCAAGGCAGGGGATGCAAGTGGCCGACGTCTTGGGTACAATGTACGTAGGAGGAATCACCATGAAGCAATACATTGTTGACGCGTTTACACAGCAGCTGTTCCATGGAAACCAGGCTGCAGTCTGTGTGCTGGATGACTGGCTGTCGGAGGATCTCATGATGGACATTACCAGAGAGAACAACTTCTCCGAGACTGCATTTGTCGTCCAGGAGGGAAGCCGCTGGCACTTGCGCTGGTTTACGCCCGGTGGCGAGATTGACCTGTGCGGACACGCCACGCTTGCAACAGCGTACGTCCTGTTTCGCTTCTACAACCTCCCTGACGATTCACTGACGTTTACCACCAAGAGCGGCGACCTCACAGTTCGAAGGGCACAGGGGCATGACAGTGCCGAGAATACTGTAGAGCCTGGTCTCCTGGAGATGCAGTTCCCGGCTTATACATTGCACCCGATCCCTGTTACCAATGCCATGAAGGAGGCTTTCGGGGCGCGCCCACGGGAGGCGTACATGGGGAGAGATCTCCTGTGCGTCTTTGACAGTGCGGGCACTATTCGTCAGCTCAAGCCAGACATGGACAAGGTGGCTCAGCTGGATGGCTTGCTGCAACATGTGACTGCACCGGCTGATACTGCAAGTACAGCGCCAGAGGGCACTGCGCCCCACTACGACTGCATTTCCCGAAGCTTTTGTCCCAAGCTGCAGATAGCGGAAGACCCTGTATGCGGGAGCGGCCATTGTCACATCATCCCGTACTGGGCAAAGACCCTGGGAAAGAGCAGTTTGACGGCATATCAGGCCTCGAATCGCGGGGGCACACTGTACTGCCGGATGGACGGTGGCAAAATCTACATGGCGGGCCATGCGGTGCTGTTCTCGGTGGCGGATCTATATGTCTAAAATATTAAAGCAGGATAAACGATAAAACAGGCTAAACGATACTGCGTCAGATTGTACAAGAAGCCCGAAAATTGCCGTTTGCCACCATACCTGTTCACACTCAAAGACGGGTCTCTCACACTCAAAGGCGGGCCCTATCTGGAGCCGCCACCTGGAGGCGCCACCAGCACCCACTTTACAACCACCGCCTCCCTGACATATAATAAAGTCGTATCCTACATACTAGAAATGGAGAATAACGATGAAACAAGACAAAGCGGCCATTCTGATCAAAAAGGCTGCGCTGGAATTCGACAAAGTATCCAATACGGTCCTGAATGAGTATGATCTCACGACGGCGCAGTACAAAGTCATGAAATATGTGTACGAAGAGCAGGAGCAGGGGGTACGAATTACCGACCTGGAAAAGTATTATTCCATGACGCACTCCACAACCATCGGAATTGTCCAGAATCTGGAGAAAAAAGGGCTCGTGGAGTACCGCAACAACCCGAAAGACCGACGAAGCCGGTACATTGTGCCGACGGCCAAGGCCATGGAACAGAAAGATCAGCTGGAAGGGCTCGGCCAGGTGCTGGAATCCCAGTTGACACACAAGTTGTCCGAACAGGAGCGGCTGCAGCTGGTAGCCCTACTTCGGAAAATGCTTGGCATAGATACATAAGAGAGAGCGGTACTTCGGTGTCGCTCTTTTACTATGCACACTATGCATGCCGCCTTGCGCAAATGATATTGTACATCTCCGCTGCCCGGACCTAGAATTTTACTAGCTGGAACGGGAGTTTCAGCTAAGGAGGTGCACAACATGGCACGTGTTTAATCACTGCCTGGATTATTTCCATTACTTCATTGCCATGAGCGGCAACTGTGGTGATGGCAGGGTGCAGAATGATGCGGCAAAACGCTCTGGGCTGAACCAGAATGGTTTCTTCCTGTTTACAGCTACAGGGAGTGAAGACTTTGCACACTCTGCATTTAAACACCAGGTTATGAACTTAGGGAAGCGATATACAGACAGTTTCCGGTTTGCAGATACTCAGGCAGAAGGCAACCTGTCTTACCGTGAGCTTCCCGGAGCAGATCATGATTACAAGTATGCAAACCAGTACATTTACAACGGCTTGCAGTTTTTCTGGAGCTGATGACTATGAGTAACCCAAAATTCACCGCCATGTCTACGGTTCAAGAGGTGGAACACTGTGCGGCGTTCGGGAAGTTTGGGCGGTTGTTGTTTCCGGTGGATCGCGGGTATTACAGCGGAAACAGACTGGGCGACCTTGAACTCATGTGGTACTCACGCCCGGACACGCAGGAG
>CAYRKX010000012.1:0-2892 GCA_964425185.1 uncultured Eubacteriales bacterium | reverse complement strand
GGAGACGGCTATGGAAGATCTTGGGCGTGCGATACAGTTTGTGTACGAGCATGCATCGCAGTTACAGGTCTCCATGGAGGGGTATTCCCTGTGGGGCGGTTCGGCCGGCGCAAGGATGGCCGCTACGTTAGGAAATTTGCAGGGGCTGCGGTACTATGCGGGGAACGACAATATCCCACAGGCTGCTGCGGTTATCATGCAGTACACGGGCCACAGTGAGGTGTCACCCTATGACGCGCCGACGTATGCGTGCGTAGGGGACAATGATTGGATAGCCAATTGGCGTGTCATGCAGAGACGTCTCCATGTGTTGACACAGCGTTACGGTATACCGACCGAGTTCCACGTCTACCATGGACTGAGCCACGGCTTCGGCCTGGGCACTGGCACAGTGGCGGAAGGATGGATCCATGACGCGGTGGCGTTTTGGGAGGCGCAGTGCGAGTGAGGGGTGGGAACCCAGGCTGCCGACCTGGATAAAGAGGCCGAAAGACTGAAACAGGCCGGAATTACGCCCGGCCCTGTCATTACGCCAAATCCGAATACGCGGTTCTTCTTCATTCCCGACCCGAATGACGTGCAAATTCAATTTATAGAGGAAAACTAAAATTCCTGCGCCCACGCTGCATAAACCAAAAGTTATATCGCCCACCCAAACAGATACTTCTCATTCCAGCCGTACATGCGTACAATAAGGTAAATTATCCAATAATGTATTGCTATGGGAGGGGAATGACATGGATAACTCATTTCCAGAAGTAAAAAAGCTGTTCGGTTTCGGCTGCATGCGTCTGCCCATGAAGGGTGACGATGTCGATATTGAACAATTCAAACAGATGACCGACTATTTCATCCAGAACGGGTTCAACTATTTTGACACCGCGCACGGATACATCAACGGCAAGTCCGAACTCGCCATAAAAGAAGCTCTGACGTCCCGCTACCCGCGCGACTCTTACATCCTGACCGACAAACTCACCGGTCCGTACTTTAAGAAGCGCGAGGACATTCGGCCGTTCTTTGAGAACCAGCTCAAATGGTGCGGTGTCGACTACTTTGACTTCTATCTCATGCACGCCCAGACCGCCAAGGAGTTCGCCGACTTCAAGCGCAAGGGCGCCTACGAAGAGGCTCTCGAGCTGAAAAAAGAGGGCAAAATCCGTCACTTCGGCATCTCGTTCCACGACAAGGCTGATGTCCTGGACCAGATTCTTACGGAGTATCCGCAGATTGAAATCGTACAAATCCAGTTCAACTACCTGGACTACGAGGACCCATCTGTCGAGAGCCGCAAGGTCTACGAAGTCTGCCGTAAACACAACAAACCCATACTCGTCATGGAACCGGTCAAGGGCGGCAACCTCGTGAATCTCCCGGACGATGCCCAGAAGGTCATTGACGATCTCCAGAGCGACGGCATCCACAAAGGATCCAACGCAAGCTACGCCATCCGCTTTGCCGCCGGCTTCCCGGGCATCCGCATGGTGCTCTCCGGCATGAGCAATATGGAACAAATGCAGGACAACCTCTCCTACATGAAGGACTTCCAGCCGCTCGACGACCAGGAACACGCCGCCATTGAGAAAGTCGTCGACGTTTTCCACCATACCAACATGATTCCCTGCACAGCATGTCATTACTGCATTGAGGAGAATCACTGCCCGCGGAACATCCGCATACCGGACTTGTTTGCCCTGCTCAACTCCAAGAAAGTCTTCCACGACTGGAACGCCGACTTCTACTATGGTGTGCAGACGTCGGAAGGACACGGCAAGGCGTCTGACTGTATCAAGTGCGGCCGCTGCGAAAAAGTATGTCCCCAGCATCTCCCAATTCGCGATTTACTGACGCAGGTATCCGCCGAATTCGAACAAAAGAAAGACGCTTAACCGCCAAATGGCGTGTAAACCTAAAGGTATTAACCCGTGTACGAATTGAAACTTCCGTACACGGGTCGTTTTTTATAAGATAAGTTTAGAAGAAATTGCAAATGAGGTATGGAACTATGAAGGTATTATTAGTAAACGGCAGTCCACATAAAAATGGATGTACAATGGAAGCCCTGAAAGTGGTTTCCGAGACCCTGAATGAAGAGGGTATTGAGACCGAGTTCTTTTGGATTGGCAACAAGGAAATCCGCCAGTGCATTGGATGCTTCCGCTGTCATAAGACCAACGAGTGCATTTTTAAAGACGATGTTGTCAACGATTTTGTGAAAAACGCGGGTCAGTACGACGGCTTTATTTTTGGTACGCCGGTATACTATGCGGCGCCTGCGGGCGGGATGATTAATTTCATGAATCGCGTATTTTTCTCGGCAAGTAACCTTGACCCGCACCCGTTCAAGTTTAAACCGGCCGCTGCGGTGGCGAGTGCAAGACGGGCGGGGACCACTACATCGCTCGACGTTATGAACAAGTATTTTCTGCACGGGCAGATGCCCATTGTGCCCTCGCGCTACTGGAACGAAGTGCACGGCAACACACCAGAAGAGGTGCGGCAGGATGAAGAGGGCCTGCAGACCATGCGTGTGCTCGGGCGGAATATGGCGTGGATGTTGAAACTGCGCGAGGCGGGCGAGGCCGCAGGGGTCCAGCTGCCGGAGCAGGAAGAAACGCGGATTGCAACGAATTTCATTCGCTGAGCGGCGCGCCCGGATCTAAAACAAGCGGAACTTTCTCTGGAAAGTTCCGCTTTTCTTTTATATGCTTGTATAGGAAAAACTGTGGCGGATGTCTGCCACTGAAGGAAAGGACCAGAAAGTATGTTTCGAGAAATGCGCCGCAAAGGCCAGAAGCTGTCCAATGAGGAGTGCGAGGACATCCTCAGGGATGCCTCCTGCGGCACATTGCCAAGCTGGTAGGGGACAAGTATGCGCCAGACTACCCGGAG
>CAYRKX010000011.1:18753-42876 GCA_964425185.1 uncultured Eubacteriales bacterium | reverse complement strand
GCTGCATGAGCTTGCCCTCTTTCAGAAGGTCTCATTCTTGGAGACCTTCTGAAAGAGGGCAAGCTCATGCAGCTGCGCTATGAACTTTCGAGGATTAACGAGGCCGACGTTGCAGATTTTATCCAGCGCCTGAATGACCCGGAGCAGATTGGAAAAGTGTTCCGGATTCTCCCGAAGGACATGTCGGCCGAAGTATTCTCCTACCTGGATCCGGAGTTCCAAGAAAAAGTTGTCAACTCCATGACCGATAAGGACGTCGGCAAACTGGCCGATGAACTCTACACCGATGATGCGGTTGACTTCCTGGAAGAGGTTCCGGCGAACGTTGTGACACGAGTCCTGAAAAACGCGAGCCCGGACACCCGAAAGACCATCAACAAGTTCCTGAACTATCCCGAGGATTCCGCAGGAAGCATCATGACAGACGAGATGATTGTTCTGCATGATACGACCACGGTAGCCCTGGCCATTGAAAAGATTCGCAGTACCGGCAAAGATAAGGTCACGGTATATACCGCTTATGTCATTGACAGCAGCCGGCATCTGGTCGGTTCCATTGAACTGTCGGACCTGCTGTTCAGCAGTCCGGAACAGCGAATTCGGGACATTATGGACAACGACAAGCAGCTGATTTCCGTCCACACGATGGACGACCAGGAAGAGGTTGCCAATATTGTAAAGCGGTATGATCTGCTCTCGGTTCCGGTTGTCGACAAGGAGAACCGACTGGTAGGTATCGTCACTGTTGACGATGTCGTCGACATTCTGGAAGAAGAGGCAACCGAAGATATGGAGCGAATGGCCGGTATTGCTCCGTCCGACAAACCGTATTTAAAGACCGGCGTTTTTTCCACGTATGTAAAGCGTATGCCATGGCTTCTGGTTCTCATGATTGTGGCCTCGGTGACCAGCGTAATCATCAACCATTACCACAGCGCCATTGCCATGTGCACGGCACTCATTGCGTATATTCCACTGCTCATGGATGTCGGCGGTAATGCCGGTTCCCAGTCTGGAATTTCGGTTATCCGCGCACTGAGCGTCGGAGACATTGAGTATAAGGATGTATTCCGAGTTATCTTAAAAGAGCTCAGCGTTGCCTTCTTTATTGGCCTGACACTGGCCGCCGTGAACTTTATTAAGCTGTTCTGGCTGGATAAAGTGGGGCTGAGTGTGTCCCTGGTCATCAGTCTGGTCATGGTCCTCATAATTATGCTGGCCAAACTGATCGGTTCTCTTCTGCCGATGCTGGCGGACAAAATCCATGTAGACCCGGCTATTATGGCAACTCCGTTAATTACCACGCTGGTGGATCTGATCTCCCTGCTCATCTATTTCAGCATTGCTACCCACATGCTGCACCTTGCATGACAGGCTGTCAAAAGAATTAAATAATCATGAAGTTTATCGCGCACTGCGGGCCGAAAACCGGCCTGCAGTGCGCTTTTTACTCGTCTTTACTTCACTGTGGTGATATGCTAAAATCGGAAAGATTGAGTAAAGCGAGATTGAGGGGTTGCTATGAAACGCTTGACCGCTGTCCTCTGCCTGATTGCTGTGCTGGCGGGAATTCTGTCTCTGTCCAGCTGCGGCAAACAGAAACAGGAGACGAGCTCGACAGCTGAACGGTCCAGGGGGACGGAATTTGTCGTAGGATTTGACGCAGGGTTCCCGCCCTACGGGTATATTGATGACAATGGCAAATATGTTGGATTTGACCTGGACCTTGCCAAAGAGGTCTGCCGACGCCGGGGGTGGACTTTTGTGGCCCAGCCCATTGACTGGGACTCCAAGGATATGGAGCTGAAATCCGGGACCATTGACTGCATTTGGAATGGATTTACCATAAACGGCCGCGAGGGGAAGTACACGTTCTCCGACCCGTATGCCGACAATAAACAGGTTGTTGTTGTCCGGGGAACCAGTAATATCCACTCTTTGAAAGATCTGGCTGGAAAACTGGTGGCGGTACAGACCGAATCTTCGGCAGAGTCTGCACTGGTTCACGAAAAGAAAGCGCTGGCCGATACGTTCTCCGGCATGGATGTTGAAGATGACTACAACTCCTGCTTCCTGAACCTGGATTCTGGAGCTGTGGATGCCATAGCCATGGATGTCGGTGTTGCCGATTATCAGATTCAGACCAGACGGGCCAATGCCAAAAAGCGCCATGTTTTCCGCAAGAATCCAACTTACCGGATCCTGCCGCAGAGCCTGGCTTCTGAGAAGTACGCTGTGGCCTTTAAACTGGGCAATACGAAACTGAGAGATAAAGTTCAGGAAACCTTAGACGAGATGATGGCGGATGGAACCTTCCAGAAAATCGCCAGGAAATGGAATCTTGAGAATATGATTATTGTGAAAGGGGCGAAGGAATCATGAGCTGGGGAACCATGTTCCTGGAACTGGGAAAGGGCATGTTGACCACCCTGGAAATCTTTGCCCTGACGCTGGTTCTGTCTCTGCCATTAGGACTGCTGGTGGCCAAGGGCCGCATGTCTAAGCATGTGGTGCTGCGGGAAATTGTTAAAATCTACATTTCCATTATGCGCGGCACGCCGCTGATGCTGCAGCTGATTGTTGTCTACTTCGGGCCCTACCTGATTTTTGGAACACAGATTTCTTCAGGATACCGATTCCCGGCAGTCATTATTGCATTCGTCATAAACTACGCCGCTTACTTTGCAGAAATTTTCCGCGGCGGAATTGAGTCCATGGACCCGGGACAGTATGAGGCGGCACAGCTGCTTGGGTTTACCAGGTCGCAGACATTTTTCCGGATTATTCTTCCGCAGGTGTTCCGGTCGATTCTGCCGTCAATCACCAATGAAATTATTACGCTGGTCAAGGATACTTCCCTGGCCTATGCCATTGCCGTAACGGAGATGTTTACTCTGGCCAAGCAGATTGCCAGCCAGCAGGCGTCGTTCATGCCGTACCTGGCAGCAGCCATCTTCTACTGGGTATTCAACTGGCTCATTGCGGTAATTATGGAGCAGGTTGAGAAGAAAGTGAACCACACTAAGGCCAAGGCAGACTAGGGGGGAGCAGTCATGACATTATTGGAAATGAAACACCTCCGCAAATGCTTTGGTAAGCTGGAAGTGCTGAAAGATATTAATCTGGACGTAGAAGAGGGACAGGTTATTGCCGTGATTGGCCCCTCCGGTTCAGGAAAATCCACCATGCTGCGCTGCGCCACGACACTGGAAGAGGCCGACGCCGGTGAAATTCGTTATTTTGACGACTGGCTTCTCCGCACTGAGGACGGACAGCCGGTGCGGGCCGACAAGAAAGAGCTGAAGAAAATTCGCTCATATTTCGGCCTCGTCTTCCAGGACTACAACCTGTTTCCGCACTTTACAGTCCTGCGCAACATTACGGAAGCCCCCATTCATGTGGCGGGACAGGGCAGAGCAGATGCAGAAGCCCATGCCCGTCGTCTCCTGAAGATGATGGGACTGGAAGGAAAAGAAAAGTACTATCCGGATCAGCTCTCCGGCGGACAGCAGCAGCGCGTCGCCATTGCACGGGCTCTGGCTATGGACCCGAAGATTCTTTTCTTTGACGAACCGACTTCTGCTTTGGACCCGGAGCTGACACAGGAAGTGCTGAAAGTTATCCGCAAACTGGCAGACGACCATATGACCATGGTCATTGTCACCCATGAAATGAGCTTTGCCCGGGATGTGGCTGACGAAATTATCTTTATGGACGGCGGCTACATTGTAGAGCGCGGCCCGGCTAAAGAGCTGATTAACCATCCGAAGACCGAACGGTTACAGAGCTTCTTAAATAAAATGAGTGCACAGTAAGCGGCGCCCTGGAGCGCGGCCGCCGCATCAACAGAATTTCCCATACAAATTGAGAACAGAGCAGCCGGCTGATGCCGACTGCTTTTTTTACATCTCTTTCATTTCTATAGAGCCGTCTGGAAACACGACCGGCCGGTCCGCCTGGCCGAGTTTGATGGCCATGAGCTGCTGCGTTGTCCCGCACTGGTGTGCCAGCTCATCCATGCTGACGCCGATGTCCGGAGCGGGAATGGTGTCGAGGACACCGGCTAAAAGCGCGTCGGGAATGAGAAAGTGAGCGGCAAACTGATTAGCCTCCTTCTCCCACCGGATGTGGCTCAAATACAGGTCGTACTCCCCAAAGAGCAGGTTGTGTGCAAACCGCTGGTGCAGCAGATGGTGCCCCAGTTCGTGGGCGCAGACAATTCGAGATGTCTCTTCTTTCAACCGGTCCGACAGAATAATCTGCGGCTGGTCCTGCAGAATGTAGTAAAACCCCTTCAGGGTTCCGAGGTCCCGGACCGAGAGGTTAATGTCTAAAAATTCCACCAGTTCAAACGGGTCCGGGTGGAGCTCTCCCGGGAAATATTCCTCCAGGAGAGACTGGGCAAGACTTCGGATCTGTTCACTGGTCATGGTCGACCGCCATCTTGTCCTGCGCTTTGCGCGGTGTATATCTGCGGGTCTTATTCTTGCCCCAGTAAAGATCATTCAGCGTTTTCATGACCATATCTTTATCTTCATCGGACAGGGTGCCGCCGGCAAACAGGGCGCTCATGTCGGAGAGCAGAATTCGCATCTCCGAGCCGGCCTCCTGCCCGCCTTTCTGCTCGGCATCCATGACGTAAAAATCATCCGCCTCAAACAGGGAGGAGACTGGAACCTGAAAGTATTCCGAAATTCGAGCTACAGTAGACTTGCTCTTGGGCATGCTCAAACCCAGTTCGTAATTTTGGATGGTCCGGAGAGTCAGTCCGATTTCATCCGCCAATTCTTTCTGCGTAAGACCGCTCATCTGGCGCAGACCCTTCAATCTTCTGCTAAACATAGGAAAAATTCCTCCTTCATTTTCTCCACCGCAGGATTACCCACGGGCGATGTGCCGTCATCATAATCAATTCCATCGTCTTTGGGAAGGGGTTTTGAACGAAAGGCCATATAAAGTCGCCGGTGGTCAAAGTGGAGGAACAAACGGTCTTGTGCTAAAATGAATGGTAACGAAAAACGAAAGGAGCTTCTACTTATGGACACCATGAATTTGGAGGATATCAGACAGCAGGCTGCCCAGGCGGCGAAAGAAGTCTGTGAAGCCGGAAAGCTCAAAAAGGGAGATCTTTTTGTGGTCGGCTGCTCCAGCAGTGAAGTTCTGGGCGACAAAATCGGAACCCATACGGTGGTCAAAGTGGAGGAACAAACGGTCTTGTGCTAAAATGAATGGTAACGAAAAACGAAAGGAGCTTCTACTTATGGACACCATGAATTTGGAGGATATCAGACAGCAGGCTGCCCAGGCGGCGAAAGAAGTCTGTGAAGCCGGAAAGCTCAAAAAGGGAGATCTTTTTGTGGTCGGCTGCTCCAGCAGTGAAGTTCTGGGCGACAAAATCGGAACCCATACGAATGTGGATGTCGCCGCTGCTCTGTACGAGGGTATTCAGAGTGTTCTGCAGGAAAAGGGCATTTATCTTGCGGCGCAGTGCTGCGAACACCTGAACCGTGCTCTGGTCGTGGAGCGGGAAGTTATGGAAAAATGGGACCTCGAACAGGTCAACGCCATTCCGCAGCCCAACCATGCGGGCGGGGCGTTTGGCACTGTTGCCTACCAGCAGTTCAATGACCCGGTTCTGGTAGAGACTGACAAGCAGAAAGCCTCTGCAGGTATGGATATTGGCCAGACGCTGATTGGCATGCATATTCATCCGGTTGTCGTCCCTCTTAGAATCAGTATTAGGAAAATTGGCAATGCGGTTCTGACCTGTGCGCGTCATCGCCCGAAGTATGTCGGCGGCCAGCGTGCCATCTATGACCCGAATCTTCTGTGACCTGTACAAATTATTGGACACCCCGCTGCGGGTGTCCTTTTTTCGTCTTCTTTTTCCCTGCGATTTATGCTATGATAGTTCCACGAACAAATGTTCTTAAAACTAGAGGGCGAACAAGAAATGAATTTATTAGAGGGGCTGAATGACGCCCAGAGAGAGGCGGTTACTTCCACAGAGGGGTATATTCGGGTTATTGCCGGCGCAGGGTCCGGAAAAACCAGGGCGCTGGCGCGCCGTTTTGCCTATCTGGTAGAAGAACTGGGAATTCTGCCGGACAACATACTCTGCGTCACATTTACCAACAAATCCGCCAACGAGATGAGACAGCGAATCCACAATCTGACCGGGGACCAGGACACCGGGTATATTAATACGTTCCACGGCTTTTGTGTCTCTGTCCTGCAGGAGGACATCCATGCGCTGCAGTATCCGAAAAGTTTCTTAGTCCTGGACAACGCGGATATTGATGAAATGCTGAAAATTATCTACGCGGAACGGGGACTGACGCTTCGAAACATGACGTTCAGTGCTGCCAGAGACATGTTTGAAATGCGGAAGTGCAAGGATGAGCCCGAGTATTACCGGGAGCTCATTACCATGTCCCGCGAGGGCCTGAAGCAGAAATACGACGAGGCAACGGATATTAAAGATATTCTGTTCTATGGCTACCTCTACCAGCAGAAGAAATGCTTTGCGCTGGACTACAACGACTTAATTAAATTCACCCTGTACTTATTCGAGGTTAGCCCGGAAATCCGCCGGAAGTGGCAGCAGAGGCTCGAATACATTATGATAGACGAGTTTCAGGATATTGATGACCTCCAGTACCAGCTCATGAAGGTCCTGTGCGGGTACCATGGCAACCTGTTTGTCGTGGGGGACCCGGACCAGACTATTTATACCTGGCGAGGTGCCCGTGTCGGGTACCTGCTGGACTTTGACAAGGTCTTTCCGCAGACGAAAACCATTATGATGAACCAGAATTACCGGTCCACGCCGCAGATTCTTCATGTGGTAAATGCACTCATCTCTGCCAATGTGGAACGGATTCCGAAAGATCTGGAACCGACCCTGCCGGATGGTGCCCCGGTCGTATGTCATTATGCAGATACTTCCGGGCAGGAATCGGAGTGGATAGCCGGCCAAATTCAGGGGCTGCACAACCAGGGCTGGGACTATCGGCAGATTACCATCCTTTACCGGGCCCACTACCAGTCCCGGGCTGTAGAGGAAGCCCTGCTCAAGGCAAAGATACCGTACCATATTTACAGCGGGGTCCAGTTCTTTGAACGGACAGAAATTCGAGACGCCATCGCATACCTTCGGCTCATCTGTTATCAGGATGACCTGTCGTTCCGCCGGGTGGCCAACGTCCCGAAGCGAAACATCGGTGAGCGGCGTATGAATTTCCTCAGCCAGTATGCGGAGCAGCATGGATGTCTGCTGTATACGGCCCTGAAGGAAAATTTGGACCACCCGTTAATTAAGGGGACCAAGGGCGCGGAGTTAGTCGGGTTAATAGAAAAGTACGCGGTGGAAGGACAGGCTATGCCTGTCTCAGAACTCCTCTCCGCCGTTCTGAACGAGAGTGGATACGAAACCATGATGCGTACCGAAGGCAGCCAGACCCGCCTTGACAACCTGGCTGAGTTGAAGCAGTCCATTTACGAGTACGAAGTGACTTGCGGCGAGGAGACGACGTTAGACAGTTACTTACAGCACCTGGCGCTTTTTACGAACGCTGATGCGGAAGAGTCGGGGGACAAGGTCAAGATGATGACCGTACACGCTGCCAAAGGGCTGGAGTTCCCGGCAGTGTTCCTGTGCGGGTTAAACGAGGGCGTCTTTCCGTCCCGGAAGGTGAAGAGCCGACGGGGCATGGAGGAAGAGCGTCGCCTTGCGTTCGTCGCCATGACGCGGGCTGAGAACCGTTTGTTTCTGACAGAGGGCGGCGGACGCAACTTCGACGGCTCTTCGCGGTATCCCAGCCGCTTTCTGCTGGACATTCCCATGGAACTGCTGGAATTTACCGAGCCGCCGTCTGAACAACTCATAGAAGAGGCCAGAGAGTATATCTCGTACACGGAGCGGTATTTCCTGGATATTGCCGAGGATTCCCGGTTTCGGAAAGGAGACCGGGTGGAACACAGTGTCTTCGGAAAGGGGACAATCCTTAAGGTAGACTTGGACAGGTCCGCCTATGATGTGCAATTTGACGAACTGGACACCGTCCGGAAGATTACTTTCCGGGCAAATCTGGTACCGGTTGATAATTAATTCACTACCGGTTGTGGTTCTTGTTCGCTTTTTCCGTTCGTCAAATCGACGAAAAAAGTGTAAATTTTTCCCGGGAATGGGACCGGAAAAACACCCGGAAGGCGCAGTAGACCGCCAAGAATCGGACTTTGACAACACTATCCGAGAAGTCCAAAATGTGGTGCTCTGAGCCTTGACTCATCACTAGATATTGTGTAACATTGATACTGCTCCTCACAAAGGCGAGAAGTGTGAATCTTGAGGCCAATACAGCCCATCTGCTTTATCGGACACAGCAGACACTTCTGTGGGGAATAGTTTTGAAGAAAAAGGGGCAGCAGACATGAAGATCATTAAACGTTCGGGACAGGAAGTGGACTTCGACATTGACAAGATTACCGCCGCGGTAACCAAGGCAAACAATGTCGTCGCTGAAAAGGATCAGCTCACCAGAGCGGATATCAAGGCCATTTCCCTCAACGTTATGGAGGAGTGCAAACAGGTTAAACGGGCACTCAGCGTTGAGGAAATTCAGGAACTGGTTGAGGACCAGATCATGAAGCATGGCGCCTATGAAGTCGCTAAGAAGTACATTACCTATCGGTATAAGAGAAACCTGGCTCGTCAGTCCAACACCACGGATGACAAGATCATCAGCCTCATTGAGTGCAACAACGAAGAGGCCAAGCAGGAAAACTCCAATAAGAACCCGACTGTTAACAGTGTTCAGAGAGACTACATGGCAGGCGAGGTCAGCCGTGATCTGACAGAGCGTGTCCTTCTTCCGGAAGACATCGTCAAGGCACACCGTGAGGGAATTATTCATTTCCATGACGCGGATTACTTCGCTCAGCACATGCATAACTGCTGCTTAGTTAACTTAAAAGATATGCTGGAGAACGGCACCGTCATTTCCGGTACCATGATTGAACGTCCTCATTCATTCTCCACAGCCTGCAACATTGCTACCCAGATTATTGCCCAGGTTGCTTCGAACCAGTACGGCGGCCAGAGCATTTCCCTTGCTCACCTGGCTCCGTTTGTTCAGGTATCCCGTGAGAAAATTACCCGCCAGGTTCGTGCGGAAATGAAAGAGTTCAACATTGAAGCGTCTGAAGAGCAGATTAAAGAGCTCACCGAAAAGAGAGTTCGGGAAGAAGTTCAGCGCGGCGTTCAGACCATTCAGTATCAGGTTGTCACTCTTCTGACCACCAACGGACAGGCTCCGTTCGTTACTGTCTTCATGTATCTGAATGAGGCAGAGAATGAGCAGGAGAAGGAAGACCTCGCCATCATCATTGAGGAAGTTCTTCGCCAGCGGTATCAGGGCGTTAAGAATGAGAAGGGTGTATGGATTACCCCGGCATTCCCGAAACTCATTTACGTTCTTGAGGAAGACAACATTACCGAGGGCTCCCGGTTCTGGTATCTGACCAAACTGGCTGCCAAGTGCACAGCTAAGCGCATGGTTCCGGACTACATTTCCGAAAAGGTTATGCTGGAAAACAAGATCGATGAGAACGGAGAAGGTCACTGCTACACCTGCATGGGCTGCAGATCTTTCCTGACTCCTTATGTAGATGAGAACGGCAAACCGAAATATTACGGCCGTTTCAACCAAGGCGTTGTTACCCTGAACCTGGTAGATGTTGCCTGCACAGCTGTGGAAGGCAACCCGAAAGCAACCCAGAAAGAAAAAGAAGAGAAATTCTGGGATGTTCTCGACGAGAGACTGGAACTCTGCCACAGAGCGCTTCGCTGCCGTCATGAGCGTCTCCTCGGAACTCTTTCTGACGCTGCTCCTATCCTCTGGCAGTACGGTGCACTGGCTCGTCTGGACAAGGGAGAGCCCATCGACAAGTTGCTCTACGGCGGATATTCAACTATTTCCCTCGGCTATGCCGGCCTTTGGGAGTGCGTCTATGAAGTAACCGGAAAGAAGCTCACCGAAAAAGAGGGTGAGGAGTTCGGACTTCAGGTTATGGAAGCTCTCAACTATGCATGCCAGAAGTGGAAAGCAGCAGAAAATATTGACTACTCCATCTACGGAACTCCGCTGGAGTCCACAACTTATAAATTTGCTAAATGCCTGCAGAAACGGTTCGGCATTATCCCGGGTGTAACCGATAAGAACTACATTACCAACTCTTATCATGTTCATGTTACCGAGAAAATTAACGCATTTGACAAGCTCGCTCTGGAAGCCAAATTCCAGAAGCTCAGCCCCGGCGGAGCCATCTCCTACGTTGAGGTTCCGGACATGCAGGACAACATCGACGCTGTCCTCGAAGTCATGAAGTTCATCTACGGACATATCATGTACGCGGAACTCAACACCAAGAGCGACTACTGCCAGGTTTGCGGCTATGACGGAGAAATCTCCATTGTTGAGGAAGACGGCAAGCTCGTATGGCGCTGCCCGAACTGCGGCAATGAAGACCAGAATAAGCTCAACGTCGCAAGACGGACCTGCGGCTACATTGGTACCCAGTTCTGGAACCAGGGCCGTACGCAGGAAATCAAAGAGCGCGTGCTGCATCTGTAAAAGTGGCATCTGTATAAGCGCGGCGGCGCAATTTTGCCAAACTGCTTCCGGGACCTCCTCCCGGAAGATGCTCATACCTATACTCTCTAAAGAGACTCGTCCCTGAAAAGGGCAAAACCGTCTCCGACTGGTAACAGCCGGGGGCGGTTTTCTCTTAGGCAATGTTCTTAATGGTTTTAGGGGAACTTTATGAGGTGATTTTTCTCTACTATAGACTTCTAATTGGAGGTTTAATGTCGAATTATGTAGTCTTTACCTTTCCCGAATGTGAGGATGGGTGCCAGGCTTGAGGGTTTGCCAAAACCTTTTCAGAACCCCGGCTTGGTCAAAAGTTTCCGGGCAAGTCGCCTCCAAACCCCGCTAAAATAGTGGCTAATGCCCTAAAATAGGCGATTTGGCACTATCTTGCCTTGGTGAGCACAGACTCACAGCTAATTTTTTTGACCATTTGGGTGAAAAAAAGCCTGGATGGCAAAATTTCTTTGTCCGAACAACTAGGAAGAGCAGAGAAAGCGGCGCAAAAAGAGCAAGGCGGTTGGGATGATCTAACCCGACTTGTCCGGATAAGATGAATGAGCGGAAAAAGTGGACCAACAGGAGCAATTTAGCTGAGATGGTCCAAACTGCCTTGCCCGGACAACTGCGATGAACGGAAAAAGTGAACCAAGACGAGCAATTTGGCTAGGATGGTCCAAGCCACCTTGACCGGCAAGTGAAAAAAGAAAAATTTTGGCGCGCCAGCCCCCAATCTGTCCCAGAAAGCAGAAAAAATCCCCTAGCCAGCCGGCCAGGGGACTTAAACTTATTCATTTTTCTGGCTTGCGGGGCTCGCTGAGGCTTGTGGCCCGCTGAGACTTGCAGCCTCTCACTCCGCCGACGCACCTGCGCTAACACTGGCAGACCCGCCAGCAGTAACACCACCGGAGCCGCCGGCACCAATACCACCGACATCTCCACCGCCAAGCAGCGTCTTTTTACGACCCTTGACGGACTGGTAAATAATGAGTCCGCAGTACAGAACCGCGAAGGTAAAGCCGACAATGTAGGAGGCGGTCCAGTTCATGTGGAAGCCGATCTTGGCCTGGCAAATCCAGGAGCTGCAGACGAGGCCGTAGAAGAAGGCCGGAATCATAGGCATCCACATGTATTTGATCTTGTCGTGCTCGGCCATGTAAATGGCAATACACGGTAGAGCGAACAGGGCAAGCGTCTGGTTCGACCATGCGAAGTAGTTCCACAGAGTCTGGAATCCGTTGCTGTCGAACTTGGACCAGATAAGGATAAGTGCGGCAAGAACGAAGATGGGCAGGGAGAGGAGAACTCTCTGAATGCCTTTTTCCTGTTTGATGTGGAAAGAAGGCCGGAATCATAGGCATCCACATGTATTTGATCTTGTCGTGCTCGGCCATGTAAATGGCAATACACGGTAGAGCGAACAGGGCAAGCGTCTGGTTCGACCATGCGAAGTAGTTCCACAGAGTCTGGAATCCGTTGCTGTCGAACTTGGACCAGATAAGGATAAGTGCGGCAAGAACGAAGATGGGCAGGGAGAGGAGAACTCTCTGAATGCCTTTTTCCTGTTTGATGTGGAAAGACTCGGCAACAGTGAGACGAAGGGCACGAAGTGCAGTATCACCGGAAGTAATAGGAAGAACAATGACGCCGAGAAGGGCAACAATGCTTCCGACTGAACCGAGGCAGTAGCGGCAGACAACGCCGACAACGCTGGTTGGAGCTACGGCCTGAATTGTGCCGTTTACCTTGGCAAAGTAGCCAAGAGTTCCGTCCGGGTTCCAGCCCATGGAGATACCGCCGTTTTTAGCGGTAATGCCGATCATGCCCATGGTGGCAGCTGCCCAGACCATGGCGATGAAGCCTTCGAGAATCATCATGTTGTAGAACGTCATGCGGCCGTCTTTCTCGCTCTTAATGGTGCGGGAAACCAGGGCGGTCTGTGTGCTGTGGAATCCGGAAAGAATACCACAGGATACCGTGACGAAGAAGATGGGAACGAAATGACCCATTCCGGAGAACTGTCCGCGAGCGAAGAAGTAGTCGCCGTAGGCAAAAGTTGCGGTGTTCCAGCTGGACCATACATTGGCAATCGGCAGGCCCTTGACCAGGGTCATAACAAAGATACCAACGGTGGAGAACAGAAGAACGGCACCGAAGATGGGGTAGATGCGGCCGATGATCTTATCAATTGGGAAGACGGTCGCAATGAGATAATAAGCAAAGATTACCGCATAGATAATCCAGGTAGAGGTGGCATGAGCGTCACCGCTGAAGTGGAACAACTGTGTAGCGGCAATGTCGCCAGGTGTGTAGACGAATACTGCGCCAACCAGGAGCAGCAGGATACATAGGAAAATCCGGTAAACAACGACGACACCTTTGTTGGTGTAGCGGCGGATCATCTCCGGCATCTGAGTGCCGCCGTCGCGTGTGCAGATCATGCCGCAGAAATAGTCGTGCATGGCTCCGCCGATGATATTACCAATCGGAATGGTAATGAACGCGATGGGCCCGAACAAAATACCCTGAATGGGTCCGAGGATAGGACCGGTTCCGGCAATGTTGAGCAGGTTGATCAGACTGTTCTTCCAGGTCTTCATGGGGACGTAGTCGACACCGTCAGCCTTGTAGTAGGCCGGCGTCTCGCGGTCGTCCGGACCGAAGACGTGCTCACAGAACTTTCCATAGAGAAGACCGCCTCCGAGGAGGACGACAATCCCTAACAGGAATGTTGTCATTTTTGATTTCTCCTTTATAATAGGTATTTAAACATTAAAATTATAGCATAAAAATTTTCACGTTTTTGTGAAATGCAGTATAATAGAGAAAATTTTTTGACCTAAGGTGAATTATGGAAGAATCTAATTTATCCCGTGCCCTTCGAATGGGGCTTTCGGTTCTGTTTATATTCTTATTTGTTATAGCACTTATTCCGCCCATTAACGCACAGGCGGCATCATTGGAGGAACCACAAGTGACACTTAATGTTAAGAACACCAAGACCACACTTTCCTGGCCGCAGGTTTCCGGTGCCACGGAATATAAAATTTACCGTAAGTTCGGCACTGGCGGGGCTTACCAGCAGATCGGTTCTACGAAAGGGACACAGTTTACAGACATCTATCACAACACAGTACCAACTGACCATAAGAACTTATACAAGTACTCCAAGGCTACGCCGGACTACTACATCGACCCCACGAAGAATAACATGGTGTACTCCGTGCAGGCGGTGAGCGGGCTTGGGTCCAGCGACTATCAGAATACCGGCGTGTTCAACCTGCAGACTCCAACTGTGCTGTCTGTTTCCGAGAAGGATGGCCAGGCAACCATTCGGTGGAAGACCGTAGGCAATGCGGCAACATACGACATCTGCTACGGCAAGCCGGACTCAAACGGGAAGCTGACGTGGACCCGCGTGAAATCGGTCCCGGCAACGGATGCCGACTCTATGTCCAGCGAAATTAAAATGCGCAGCGGGTACAAGTACTATTCCGTCCAGGCCAGATGCCCGCTCGGCGGCAAGGTGCTCACTTCCGGTTATGGCGGATACCTGCGGACCAATGCTCGCAACCATACCCAGAGCAAAATCCTCTTCCTGGGCGACAGCCTGTGCTACAGCGAGCCGTACCCCAGTACTGTAGGATTCCGCGCAAGCTACCCGTACCGTGTGGCCCAGAATTCCGGCGCCTATGTGTACAATGCGGGAATCAGCGGCGCAACTTTGGCGATTCACGATGGAGTCTACTCCATTTACCAGGATGAGGTTCTGAAACTCGATCAGGGGCTGACACCGAGACATCCCAAGTCCAGTGTTATGACCAATACCAAATACAAACTGGAGGATTTCGACATTGTCGTCCTCGAGGGCGGCGCAAACGACTACGGCCGCAATGTTCCGCTCGGCACGTTTGGCGACATGAACACGAAAACGTTCTACGGAGCCTACAGTTCACTTCTGAAAGTCATTAACAAGGCAAGCCATCGCCGCATGCAGGCGGGACAAGGCAAAATCAAAGTCGTTCTGGTCGGCATGTTCTACAGCGGACGGTACACAAAAGATCCGGTTAACCCGCGCAGCAAGTATGAAGTGAAAAACTCTCAGGGCCTGACGTATAATGACTATGAGAACGCCATCCGCAAGGAGTACAACGAATGGCAGGGCTCGAAGTACATTAAGGTCCGCCTGTATGACCCGTGCAAGTATACCTACCTGACGAAAGATAACTGTTCCTACAACACGGTGGATGACCTCCACATGACAGCTTATACGTATTCGAAAATTGGTGACACATTGACATCTTTCCTGCGAAACGAGGTCTGGAACTAATGTATTACGGCAACATTAAGACGTTTGACATCGCCGACGGCCCGGGCGTCCGGGTGTCGCTGTTTGTCAGCGGATGTCGAAACCAGTGTAAAAACTGTTTTCAGCCGGAGACCTGGGATTTCTGCTATGGTAAACCCTTTGACGAAGAAGCAGAGAACATCATCTACAACGAACTGGAGCGTCCGGAAGTCCGTGGCCTGACTCTTCTCGGAGGAGATCCATTTGAGCCGGAGAACCAGGAGGCTCTGGTCCCGTTCCTATGTAAGGTCAGAGAACGGTATCCGACGAAAGATATCTGGTCTTTTACCGGCTATGTTTATGAACATCTTCCCCAGTCACCAGTAACGGACAAGTTTCTCAGTATGATCGACGTCCTGGTGGACGGCCCCTTCGTAGAGGAGCTCAAACAGGCGGCTCTTCGGTTCCGCGGATCCAGCAATCAGCGACTTATCGATATGAAAAAGACCCGGAAGAGCGGGAAAATTGTCCTGTGGGACGACGGCTATGTCCGAGGAAAAATGTAAGCATCTGGCGGTGTCCAAACATTCCGCTCTGCTTAAGTTGCGTCCAGGCAAAAACTGTGCCGCATTTAGTTGTTGATCTCACAGTTACAGCGTGCTAAGATAATTATTGGAAATTGAATATCGCAAACGTCTTCGAGGCAGGGAGCATTTCCCGACCGGCGGTAAAGTCCGCAAGCTACAGCAAGATCCGGTGGAATTCCGGAACCGACAGTAAAGTCTGGATGAGAGAAGCGAATGCAGAAAACGGACGAGCTACTTGTCCGTTCTTTGTGTCAGAGTTCACTGCCCGAAGCAATTTTGCTTCGGGCTTTTTGTTTTGCATCAAAGGGGGTAACCAATTTTGACACCGGAAGATTACATGCGCCGGGCGATTCAGCTGGCGCACAGAGGCGAAGGCCATGTCTCGCCCAACCCTCTTGTGGGCTGTGTTGTCGTTAAGGATGGAAAAATCATCAGTGAAGCGTGCCATGAACATATTGGTCAGTATCACGCGGAACGAAATGCACTCATGCGCTGCAAGGAAGACCCTGCAGGAGCGGACCTCTACGTCACACTTGAACCATGCTGCCACTATGGCCGCACTCCACCCTGCACGGACATTATTCTGGAAAAGAAAATTAAGCGCGTCTACATTGGCGCCATGGACGTGAACCCGCTGGTTGCGGGAAAGGGCGCCAAAATTCTGGAAGATGCCGGCGTAGAAGTTCACACCGGGGTGTGTGAAAAAGAAGCGCACCAGCTGGCCGAGGTGTTCTTCCACTATATGAGCACGAAGACCCCGTTTGTCGTCATGAAATATGCCATGTCGCTCGACGGAAAAATTGCCTGCGCCAGCGGCGACTCGCAGTGGATTACCAATGAGGAATCCCGCCGGTACGTTCATGAACTTCGCAAAAAGTACAGCGGAATTATGGTAGGAATTGGCACCGTGCTGGCTGACGATCCCATGCTCAACTGTAGGATTGAACAGGGCGTTGACCCCATTCGGATTGTCTGCGACTCTACCATGCGGCTTCCGCTGGACAGCAAGCTGGTCAAAACCAGCAAGGACATCCCTGTTATTGACGTCTGCACGTTTGATGCTCTACAGACCGACGAGGGTCTGGCCAAGCGTGAAGCACTGGAAGATGCGGGTGTGGAAGTTATGGCTGTTGGCCACGGTCAGGTGGATTTAAAGAAACTCATGTCGACTCTCGCTGTGGAGCGGGAACTTGACAGTGTTCTCATAGAAGGCGGCGGCACACTGAACGCTGCTGCATTACAGGCCGGTATTGTACAAAAGGTTGTTGCGTTTGTGGGAGGAAAACTTATTGGAGGATCCGACGCTAAATCGCCGATTGAGGGCGAGGGGGCGAAGACCATGGGTGAAGCTCCGGTGCTGAACGACATCAGCGTGCAGCAGTTCGGCAGCGATGTCTGCATTACCGGGTATTTGCCAAAGGAGGGCTGCTAAATGTTCACAGGACTTGTGGAAGAAGTCGGAACCATGCAGGGCCTGACGCGCGGCAGTAAAAAATGCGTGCTAACTGTAGGATGCAGCAAGGTGCTCGAGGGCACGCAGATTGGCGACAGTATTCTCACCAATGGAATCTGCCTGACGGTGACCGGCATGGGCGGCAGTTACTTCACGGCTGACGTCATGAATGAGACCCTGGCGCGCAGCGACCTGGGCGAGCTCCGGCCGGGCAGTCCGGTTAATTTGGAACGCGCCATGCCTGCAAACGGGCGATTCGGCGGTCATATTGTGTCAGGACACATTGACGGCACGGGCACCATTGCCAAACTGGAGGAAGATGATAACGCGGTCTGGTTTACGGTCAATGCCGAAAAATCCTTACTGCATTATGTCGTAGAAAAGGGAAGCATAGCCATGGACGGAATCAGTCTGACGGTTGCGTACGTGGATGACAAATGCTTCAAGGTCTCACTGATTCCACACACGCGGGCCGTTACGAACCTGTCATCGAAAGGGGTAGGAGACCCGCTGAATCTTGAGACCGATATTGTAGGAAAATACGTAGAGAAGTTTGTAACCGGCGGGCCGGTGCCCGCGGACCACGAGGAGCCGTCTGGTCTGACGATGGATTTCCTCCGGGAAAACGGCTTTTAACTTAGAGGAGGAACCAAAATGGCTAACGAATTCGGTACCGTGGAGCAGGCGCTTCAGGACCTGCGGGACGGCAAACTGATCCTCGTCACAGATGATCCGGACCGGGAAAATGAGGGAGACCTCATCTGCGCAGCGGAACATGCGACGACTGAAAATATTAACTTTATGGCAACTCATGCCAAGGGCCTCATCTGCATGCCCATGAGCAAGGAGTACTGCCAGAAACTTGACTTAGAGCAGATGGTTTCAGCAAACACTGACAACCACAGCACAGCTTTTACAGTGTCTATTGACCATGTCAGCACGACTACCGGAATTTCTGCAGTAGAGCGCGGCATTACCGCACGCAAGACTGTAGATGACAATGCCAAGCCGTATGATTTCCGCAGACCGGGACACATGTTCCCCCTGCAGGCAAGAGACGGCGGCGTGCTGGAGCGCGGCGGGCACACTGAGGCCACGGTAGATTTGCTCCGCCTGGCCGGTCTGAAACAGGTAGGACTCTGCTGCGAGATTATGCGTGACGACGGCACCATGATGCGCACCACAGAACTGTTGGAAAAAGGAAAAGAGTGGGGTATTACCTGCATTACTATTGCGGACCTCATTCATTACCGCCTGCTTCATGAGTCTATTGTCCGCAGAGAAGCTGACGCCAAGCTGCCAACAAAGTATGGCGACTTTCAAATTGTAGGATATCGAAATATTGTCAACGGCGACCATCATGTTGCTCTGGTCAAGGGCGACATCCGGGATGGAAAACCGGTTCTGTGCCGTGTTCATTCCGAGTGCCTGACCGGCGATGTCTTCGGCTCTGAGCGCTGCGACTGCGGCGACCAGCTGCATGAGGCCCTGCGCATGATTGAAAAGGAAGGGCGCGGTGTCCTGCTGTATCTTCGCCAGGAGGGCCGCGGCATTGGACTTCTCAACAAGCTCAAGGCCTATGAACTGCAGGAGCAGGGATACGACACCGTTGAGGCCAATGTCATGCTTGGTTTCCCGCCGGATCTCCGTGACTACGGTGTTGGTGCACAGATTCTCCGGGATCTCGGTGCCCATGAACTTCGTCTCATGACTAACAACCCAACGAAGATTAACGGACTTGACGCCTATGGAATTTCCATTGTGGAGCGTGTCCCCATTGAGATCCCCGCGGAGAAGTACGACGAGAGATATCTCATGACCAAACAGGAAAAAATGGGCCATATGACCCACTATCAGGTAGTACCGCATAAAAATAAATCCAATGACAATACAGAAGGAGAAGACTGACCATGAAAGTACTTGAAGGTAACGTAGTAGCGAAAAAAGACGCAAAAATCGGCATTGTTGCCGCAAGATTCAACGAGTTTATTGTCTCCAAGCTTATCTCCGGTGCACAGGACGCGCTGGTCCGTCACGGTGTAGACGATGACAACATTGAACTCGCATGGGTTCCGGGCGCATTTGAAATTCCGGTTGCCGCAAAGAAGATGGCAGAGAGTGGAAAATATGATGCCGTTATTGCACTCGGTACAGTCATCCGCGGTGAAACTTCTCATTATGACTACGTCTGCAACGAAGTGTCCAAGGGGGTTGCCCAGGTTGAACTCCAGACCGGCGTTCCGGTAATGTTCGGCATCCTGACTACGGACAACGTTGAGCAGGCTGTACAGCGCGCTGGTACCAAGGCGGGCAACAAAGGTTATGACTGCGGCTGCAGTGCTATTGAGATGATCAATCTCCTCGACAATATGAACAAATGAGACTCCCGAAATTAGCCATATTTGACATGGACGGCCTGCTCTTTGACACGGAGCGCAACATGTATGAGGCCAATACCGAGGTCATGGCGAAGTACGGATACCAGCAGAACTTCGACAAGTACGTGACCACCATGGGCCTTGCGGGCGACAACTTCTTTGACCGTTTATCCGCGATGTACGGTCCGGACTATCCTGCACTGAAAATCACGCGGGAGTCCGGGGAACTTGCTCACCGGCGGGTTTTACAGAACGGACCGAAAGTCAAAGAAGGAATTCCCGAACTGTTGGATTTTTTCCGGCAGCACGGGGTGCGGATGTGCGTTGCCTCATCCTCACGCTGCCGCACGGTCTCCACATATCTGGACATGGCCGGAATTACACACTATTTCGACTTTATTGTCGGGGCAGAGATGGTTAAAAAATCCAAGCCGGACCCCGAGGTACATTTCCTCTGCTGTCGGAAAGCCGGGGTGGATCCTGAAGACGCTATGGTCTTCGAGGACTCCGAAAATGGGATCCATGCAGCATATAATGCGGGTGTTCCGGTCGTTTGCATTGTGGATATGAAACGTCCATCGCCAAAGTACGAAAAAATGGCTATAATGGTGGTAAACAATGCCAACGAAGTTAGGAGGGCGTTTATGAGTAAAAAATCAATTGGTGCCAAGGAAGTCTTTGCCCCGCTGCCGGTTCTGATCTGTGGAACCTGGAATGAGGACGGCACTGCTGACGCTATGAATATTGCGTGGGGCGGTCAGATCAGCAGTAAGCATCTGGACTTGAATATTGGCGCACGCCATAAGACCACAAAGAATCTGAAAGAGACCAAGGCGTTTACCATTGCTCTTGCCAATGTAGACTCTCTGGTTCCGGCAGATTATGTAGGAATTGAGTCTGGCAACACTGTTGCCAACAAGATTGAAAAATCTGGCCTGACTGTCAAGAAGGCGGAGAAGGTCAATGCACCGTATTTCGACGAGTTCCCCATTACCATGGAGTGCGAACTGGTGTCCATGGAAGAGGAGACCGGCGGAGAAATCCGCATCATCGGCGAAATTGTCAACACCATTGTCAATGAGGATCTGGTGGATGAAAAAGGCACCGTAGACCTCGGCAAGGCGAAACTTATCTGCTACGACTCCGAAACCCATGCCTACCGTCTTCTCGGTGATGTTGTGGGCCAGGCGTTCAGCGATGGCAAGAAACTGAAATAAGATGCCGTGTAAGCGGCAATGAAAAAAGAGTCCTGCGGGTGCAGGGCTCTTTTTAATTCTCCAGGTATGGGCTAAGCTGCGAGCCCCACTCGGTAATTAACTTGGGAAGCGTCCAGCTGGCGTTTGCCGGTGAAGTGGATGGGAGATAGTGCCCCTCGAGCTGCAGCTTCGGGGCGGTATACTTCTCATATAATTTCTGCGATGTACGTCCGTTATTAAATACTACAGTAATCTGCGACTGGTCAATAATGTCACCGAGCGGATTCGGAACGACATTCTTAATGCTCGAGTCGGATGAACCCATTATGTCACAGGACTGAATGACGTCCCACAGGGCAATGTGGTGCTTGTGGAGCAGATCAGACTTCTCGGGAATTGTTGCAGGTACAGGTTCATGACAGAGCGCAGCAATAACTTTCCAGAACCGGTTCTGTGGATGTCCGTAAAAGAACATAGCCTCCCGGCTTTTGACGGATGGAAAACTCCCGAGGATGAGAAGACGGGAGTCTTTGTCCCAGAGCGGTGGGAACGGATGCGAAAGATGTTGATATTCCATAATGAAAAACTCCAGGTTTTAGGTTATAATAAGACATTGTAAATTACATACGGATTAAGTTGAGGGCGCTATTACATGACCGATATGAAAGGGATTTTTGCAGCAAATCTCTCAAGCCTGCGGGGCCAGAGGGGCTGGACCCAGGTGGAACTGGGAGAAAAGCTGAATTATTCGGACAAGACCATTTCCAAATGGGAGCGCGGGGAGTCCATACCGGACGCCACAATTCTCAAGGAGATCAGTAAGCTGTTTGATGTGTCGCTGGACGCATTGCTGACTGACCATGAGGGGAAAGACCCGGACCATTGGGAAGAGTCCCAGACCAGAGAAAATCAAAAAAAGAATAAAGACGGCAAAAAAAGTATCCATCAGAGGCTTATGGAACTGCCGCCGATAGAGCGGAAACACGCCAACGCCAAACATCTTCTGATTTCGACTGTCTCGGCAGCTGGGGTCTGGGTTCTGGCCTTTGGTGCATTAATTATAACATGGGCCGTAACCGGACGTCTTCAATGGATGATTGTTGCATACACTCTTCCGGTTATGTTTATTCTGGGGATTGTCTTTGAGAGCCTGTGGGGCGAGAAGCGCCTTATCTGGAATCTTGTGTTTGTAACATTTCTGGTGCTGAGTATTATTCTGGATGTGTACTTGCAGATTCGCATTAGTACAGGATACAATGCCTGGATGCTGTTCCTGATTATGATTCCTGTAGAAATTCTGCTCTATTTTGTCTACCGCCTGACGGCTATAGACACCTGGTTCTGGAAAAAGTTCAAACGGGATGAAGACGGAAAAATTTCTCTGACAGAGACGATCAGTCAGACCATAAAGCCGCATAAATAAGCGAAAATTCAAAGGACTCTCCGACGAGGAGAGTCCTTTTTCTACTGTAGGATTACCCCGAGTAGAGTGGACCCACAGCTGGGAGGTTGAGCAGGGTGCGTGGCACAGCTAGAATAAAAGCGTAATAAATAAGCCCCAATTTAATCTGTCACCCTAAAACAGATTTTATTTATTTATGCTATGCGCCCGCCTCCCTTTCAGCGGACGCATATTTTTATGCAGGTGGGCCGGTTGTGTACAACTGCCATCTTCTACTGTCTGAAAAATTCTGTAAATTATTTAAGTAATATTTAACATTTTCGTCTATAATAGGTATCAAAGAACGAAACTGAGATTCCGTTTAGAGAAAATAAAGGGGACGAAAAATCATGAAAAAACTTGGAAAAGTTCTCGCAATAGTTCTTGCTCTTTGCATGACCGCATGCGTATTTGCTGTATCGACTTTCGCTGCTGAAAAACCAAAGCTTCCGGATCCTGCTATGGAAATCAGAAAGCTTGCTAACGTCAGCTCTGATGTCGTCCGCATTGGCGACAACGTAAATAAAGCTGTGACTGCTCCGCTGCGTCACGCCAATCAGACCGCGAACCAGGTAAACCAGGCTGCCAACAATGCAAAAGCAATTGCCAACCATGTAACGGATGTCGGTGACACTGTTGCTCACGTTGCAGCTGCTCCGCTTGAGCAGGCGAACCGTGTCGGTAATGCCGCTATTGAGGCTGTCAATAATGTCAATGAGCTGGCCGCCGCTCTCACCAAATAATTTTGGCGATTCACGGATGTATAAGAAGGTTACAGCCTAACCTGTAGGATTCGTTTGAAATCCTGACAATTGAATTTAGAGTTTATGGGGGACTCCCGCCGGGAAACCGGCGGGGGCCTTTTTTGTGGTTTCATGGAATTCTCATTTGGGGAGGAGCAGAATAAAGTGCTGTAAAACAAATTGCTTGAAAATAAGCAAAGACTAACTAATAAATGGCTGAAAATGAGTGAACAGTCAAAATCAGTCACGGGAAACTGACGCTGAATGAAAGTTTACTCAGAAACTTTGAACGGTTTGTTCATTAATTTGAGAGAAAACCGGGTGAAAACGGGCACAATGGTTCGTATTTACAGATCCGTTTTGAAAAATAAAAACTGACTCAATTTGCAAAATAAAAGCGTGACGAATTTACATAACGCAGCAACCTCCCAGGGGGGATTTTCTTCCTCTCAACTTGGCTGAACAACTCGGAAAAACGGCTACCCTACGTTAACTTCCGGTAAAATCTTGTAAAAAGCTGAATGACTGTACTGGAGGTATTATGGAAAGGGAGCGTTCAAAGGTGAATTGCCATTAAACTTTTGTAGAAACCGGAAAATCTGTTGATTTTTTATGATATTATTCATAAATTGTCTCAAAATACAGGGGGCGATTTCTCCGGATTCGTAGAATCTGCCAAAATCGGTCAAAAGCACCTCCGATTTATTGCTTTTTTTATAGGAAATTGATATTATTAAAACAGGTTAACAAAATTGTAGAAAAAGTTATCTACTGGCGCATTTTGTTAGCTGTAATTACTTTTCTTTATTAATAAGTTTGTCCTTATCCGGGTCAACAAGGTGAAAGCCCTCTGGTAATCCTACAGAACGGCTTCTTCTCTCGACCTGAATAAAATATAAAAAGTGAATAACAAAAGTGTTTGATTTCTAGTTAAGAAAGGAGAAAACTTCAAACATGAAACACAAGCTTATTAGTAAGGTGCTTGCTTTGGCGTTTGCTTTAGTTGGCGTCTTTGCGATTAGCGCGATTAGTGCTTCGGCTGCCGGTGTACCTCTCGAACAGACTGTACCTACTCTGGCTGAAGGCATGAATCCGATTTCTACTTTGCTGAAGTGGATTAATGCTCCAATAAACGACGTTGCTACAATAACTAATGCAGTTCTTACCCCTGGTGATACAGTTGCAGATACTGCCAACAATGCAACTTCCGCTGTCTCTAACGTACAGGGACAGGTCAACGACGCATTTGTAAACGTTCCCAATACCGTAACTGGTACTGTTTCCAACCTCACCGGTCAGCTCTCTGACATTACGGGCGCAGGTTCCACCGTACAGGGTCAGGCTGAGAATCTTCTCGTCAATGACCCCAACACCATCACTGGCACGGT